>NZ_JAMYSC010000071.1:0-24657 GCF_040321755.1 Mesorhizobium sp. M0276
TCTTCAAAGAGAAGGCCCCTAAAGAATCAACCTTTCCACTCAACGCAAGACTTACTCTTACTCATATGCGATTCCCCTGCCCTTGAGGGGGAGATGTCCGGCAGGACAGAGGGGGGCGCCTAGCGCAATGCTATCTCCTTCCCCACCCGCAATCCCCTCCCACTATCTCAAAATGCCTCATGCCGAGAAAGGGCTGGCCGTCGGCCTGTTCGGCGGCTCGTTCAATCCGCCGCATGCAGGCCATGCTCTGGTCGCCGAAATCGCGCTCCGGCGCCTGGCGCTCGACCAGCTCTGGTGGATGGTGACGCCGGGCAACCCGCTGAAGAACACAGGCGAACTGGCGCCGTTGAGCGAGCGATTGCAACTCTCAGAGCAGATCGCCAAGAACCCCAAGATCAAGGTCACCGCTTTCGAGGCGGCGCATCATGTGCGCTACACCGCCGACGCGCTGGCGCTGGTCAAGGCGCGCAATCCCGGCGTCGACTTCGTCTGGATCATGGGTGCGGATAGTTTGCGCGATTTCCATCGCTGGCAGCGCTGGCGCGAGATCGTCATGACCTTCCCGATCGCCGTCATCGACCGCCCGGGCGCGACGCTGTCATTCCTGTCGTCTGTCGTCGCCAAGACCTTCGACTACGCCCGCGTCGACGAAGGGGATGCGCCGAGGCTTGCCCGCATGAAGGCGCCGGCCTGGACCTTCATTCACGGCCCGCGTTCGTCGCTATCGTCGAGCGCGATCCGCAAGCTGGCGAAGGGATGAGTCGCACACCCTGTCATGTCGCTCTTATCGCTCCCTTTGCCCGTTTCATGGGCAATCCTGAGCAGGCAGCCGATCATTGCCGGCGGGCCTCCGGCGCCGGCGCTTCCGGTGGCGGCCGCGGAATCGATATGCCTTCCGAATCGAATTGCTGCTTGGCACGCTTGGTGAGGTCGGTTTGGGTGGCGAAGAAGTCCGCCGAAGATGTCCAGTAGCGCAAGGCAATCGACACGGTGTTGTCGCCCAATGTCGCGACGAAAGCGATCGGCGCCGGGTCACGCTTCACCCGCCGGTCGGAGCCGGCAATGGCGAGCAAGGTCTTCTGGGCGCGGTCGATGTCGTTCCAGGAGCCGATGGAGAGTGTGATGTCGCTGCGACGCACACCATTGCGGGTGAAGTTGCGCACTGGCTGATTCCACAGCGTCGAATTGGGCGCCAGGATATAGACGCCTTCGGCGGTCCTGAGCTTGGTCGCGAACAGGCCGATCTCCTCGATCGTGCCGGCAATCGAACCGACCTCGACGGATTCGCCGATGCGGAACGGCCGCAGCGCCAGAAGCATGATGCCGGCGGCGATGTTCTGCAGCGTGCCTTGCAACGCCAGGCCGATGGCCAGGCCGATGGCGCCGATGGCGGCGATGATCGACGCCGTCTGCACGCCGAATTGGCCAAGCACCATGATGGTGACGAGGATCAGGATGGCATAGCGGACGATCTTGGAGAAGAAATGCCGCAGCGTTTGGTCGAATCCATGGATATGGCCGAGGCCGGCGAAGATCGAACGTTCGGCAAGCCCAGCGATGATGTAGCCGACAACCAAAAGGATGACGGCGCCGATGGCCGAGAATGAGTATGAAACGATCAGCGTGCTCAGTTGCGCGAGGCCGGTCTGGACGGCGGCAAGTGTGTTTTGCGGGTCGATCGGCATGTTGAGAATCCGGTTGGTCGGTCAGCCGATAACCCGTGCGGGAAGCGAGGGTTCCGATCTTTTCCGGCGTGCGGCGGAACCACAGGACCGAGAATACGTTCGTGCCAGGCAGGTCGCGTCTTGAAACTGTAAGGGAACTCTGCCTATCTAAGTGGCGTCACCTGCTTTTAAGGGTGATTTGGTTGTTCTTGCTGCGAAAGGAAATACACTGAGAACAGCACTGCGGAAGAAGGCCGATATCATGCCTTCGCCGGCCAGGATCAGCGTAGACGACGCCGTGTCCCGTGCCATCAAGACAGTCCTTGCCAGTCTGGAAGACTCCAAGGCCGAAAACATTGTCTCCATCGACATCCAGGGAAAATCGAGTCTGGGCGACTACATGGTCGTCGCTTCGGGCCGATCGCACCGTCATGTCTCGGCTGTCGCCGATCATCTTCTCAAAGCGCTCAAGGATGCCGGGCTCGGCATGGCGCGCGTCGAGGGTTTGGCAGGTGCCGACTGGGTCCTGATCGATTCGGGCGACATCATCGTTCATGTCTTCCGCCCCGAGGTCCGCGAATTCTACAATCTTGAAAAGATGTGGCAGGCGCCGGATCTCGAGGAAGAGACCCTCCACTAAGCCGTCTTTGTTTTGATGCATGTCATCGCATGCATCAGCGGCTTATAGGGGCAAGGATGAAGATATCAGTTCATGCCGTGGGCCGGATGAAAGCTGGCCCCGAGAAGCTGCTCGCCGACCGCTATTTCGAGCGCTTCGCCAAGAGCGGCCCGGCGGTGGGACTTGAATTCGCCGGCATTGTCGAGATCACCGAAAGTCGCGGTCAGACCGCCAACGAGCGGCGGCGCGAGGAAGGCCAGAAGCTGCAGACGCAGTTGCAGCCCGGCACCGCACTGATCCTGCTCGACGAACGCGGCAAGAGCTTTTCCTCGGAAGATTTCGCCGGCCGCCTCGGCCTGCTGCGTGATGGTGGCCGCAAGGCGCTGATCATCGCCATCGGCGGCGCCGACGGCCACGACCAGTCGCTGCGCGATCAGGCCGAATTGGTGATGTCGTTCGGATTGCTGACCTGGCCGCATCAATTGGTGCGGGTGATGCTGGGAGAGCAGCTTTATCGGGTGGCAACCATCCTTTCGGGACATCCGTATCATCGCTCGTAAACCGGTGGATTGGCGCGACTCACCCGGATTTCCGCCCCAATGCCGTGCAAGACTGGCTTTTGGTATTTTGCATTTCGCATTCCGGGACCTGACCACTTTGGGCGGCATGCATTCGAAAACGGGCCTTTCAAACATGGTTGATGGTTCGTTAACGAAGCCGCAGATAGAGTCGACACCGAATGTCTGAAGGCTGGAAATCGAAAACGGGCTCATGGCGCGCGCGCTGCGGCATCGCGGCGGCGGCGCTTGTCCTGTCGCTGCATGCGGGGCTGGCCGAGAACACGCTCGACATGGCTCCCGATCCTGACCAGAGCCGCGCCGAATACGAACGGGTATCGAAGGAGATCACGCTGTCGTCGGAACGATTGGCCAAGCTCTCCGCCGACATCGCGACCATCAAGAAGGATCACGCTTCGATCACGGCAGCCCTGATCCAGTCGGCGATGACCGAGCAGAAGCTCGGCCAGGACATAGAGGACATCGGCGCAAGGCTGGAAGGGCTGAAGGGTCAGGAGCAAAAGATCCGCGTCTCGCTAGCGTCTCGGCGTGACGTGCTGGCCGAAGTGCTGGGCGCGCTGCAGCGCATGGGGCTGAACCCACCGCCGGCGATCCTGGTCAAGCCGGAGGACGCGCTGTCGTCGGTGCGCAGCGCCATCCTGCTTGGCGCCGTGGTGCCGGAACTGCGTCAGCAGACCGATGGCCTGTTGGCCGATCTCAAGGAGCAGACCAAGGTCACGGCGTCGATCGAGGCGGAGCGAGCGCGGCTGACGGCGGCGGTCGGCGACCAGGTGGCGGAAAAGAAGCGACTTGGCATGCTGCTGGAAGCCAAACAGAAGCTCGAAGCCGACACGCAAACGCAAATGGCGGCTGAAAAGCAGCGATCCGAGGCGCTGGCGGCCAAGGCTGGCAGCTTGAAGGAATTGATCGCGTCGCTCGAAGCTCAGGCCGACAAGACCCGCAAGGCTGCCGATGCGGCAAAGGCCGCCGAGCAGAAGACGGCGGACGCCGACAAGACGTCAACGCCGGCGGAACCGGCGTCGCTGCCGGTGCCGGAAGGCAACCGGCTTGCCGCCGCGGCGCCTTTTTCAGCGTTGCAGGGACAGATCGCGCTGCCGGTGACCGGCCGCATCCAAAGGCGATTCGGCACCGACGACGGTAACGGCGCGATGATGCTTGGCGACATGGTTGCGACACAATCGGGAGCCATCGTTACCGCACCGGCGGATGGAAATGTGCTTTATGCGGGGCCGTTTCGCTCTTATGGTCAACTCTTGATCCTTAACGCAGGCGACGGCTATCATGTCGTTTTGGCGGGGATGAGCAGAATCAGCGTCGCGACCGGTCAATCAGTGCTCGCAGGAGAGCCGATCGGCGCGATGGGAGAGGCCAGGGTGGCGAGCACCTCGGTTTCGAAGAATGGAAATGCCACGCCGGAGCTCTATGTTGAGTTTCGCAAGGATGGAAAACCCGTCGATCCGGCCCCTTGGTGGGCGGACCGTTTATCTGGAAGGACGTGAATAATGCGGAAACTGTCGCTTCTGTTTGCCGGTGCGCTGATGGGCGCGTCCGCGATGAGCCTTGTTTATGGTACGCCCGGCTCGGCGGCGAACGCTGCAGGGTCGGAGACCTACAAGCAATTGGCGATCTTCGGCGACATCTTCGAGCGGGTACGGGCACAGTATGTGACGCCGCCCGACGATAAGTCGCTGGTCGAGAACGCCATTAACGGCATGCTCGCCTCGCTTGACCCGCACTCCTCCTACATGAACGCCGAGCAGGCGCAGGATATGCGGGTCCAGACCAAGGGCGAGTTCGGCGGCCTCGGCATCGAGGTCACCATGGAGAACGATCTGGTCAAGGTGATCACGCCGATCGACGACACACCGGCCGCCAAGGCAGGCGTGCTGGCCGGCGACTATATTGCCAAGATCGACGGCGAAGAGGTTCGCGGTCTGACCCTCAACGACGCAGTCGACAAGATGCGCGGCCTGGTCAACACGCCGATCAAGCTCACCATCCTGCGCCAGGGCGCCGACAAGCCGATCGAACTGACGGTCGTGCGCGACATCATCAAGGTCAAGGCGGTCAAGTTCCGGGTCGAAAATGACATCGGCTACATGAAGATCACCTCCTTCACCGAAAAGACGTATGACGACCTCGAGAACGCTATCGACACGATCAAGAAGCAGGTGCCGGACAACAAGCTCAAGGGTTACGTTCTCGATCTCCGCCTCAATCCGGGTGGTCTGCTCGACCAGGCGGTGAGCGTGTCCGATGCTTTCCTCAACCGTGGCGAGATCGTCTCGACGCGCGGTCGCGATCCCAAGGACGTCACCCGCTTCGACGCCAAGCCCAAGCAGGTCGACGACATCAACGGCAAGCCGATGATCGTCCTGGTCAATGGCGGTTCGGCAAGCGCGTCGGAAATCGTCGCTGGTGCGTTGCAGGACCTGCGCCGTGTCACGGTGGTCGGCACGCAGTCCTTCGGCAAGGGTTCGGTGCAGACGATCATTCCGCTCGGCGAGAATGGCGCACTCAGGCTGACGACGGCGCTCTATTACACGCCGTCCGGCAAATCGATCCAGGGCAAGGGCATCACGCCCGACATCAAGGTCGATCAGCCGCTGCCGCCGGAACTGCAGGGCAGGGACCTGACGCGCGGCGAATCCGATCTCAAGGGCCATATCAAGGGCGCCGACGAGAGCAAGACCGGTTCGGGCTCGGCGGCCTATGTGCCGCCGGATCCGAAGGACGATCTGCAGCTCATCTATGCCGAGCAGCTGCTGCGCGGCCAGAAGACCGATCCGTCCTTCCCGCCCAATCCGCAGAAGGCCGTTCTCAACCAGTAAGCGGTGCTGCCGACAACAGGTCTGGCTGCCCGATGGAAGCAATGCGATGCTGCCGGGACCGAAAGGTTCCGGCAGTTTGATTCGGGGGCAAGGCAAAGCCCCAACACGGCGACAGGGGTGCGCCAGGATTATGAATTCGCGCATGTCTTTTCAAAACGGTTTCGTCTTCGAAGCCATGCGCCCGGGGATTAGGCTTGGCTGACATAGGCAAGGACATCGAACGCCCGCTCGGACAGGCTGCCCGGTCGCCGCGCGCCGCCGGCAAGGTCAGCGGCGGCACGGTCTTGGCGGCCTTGGCCATGCTGGCTGTGGTCGGCGTGTCCGGCGCGATCGCGCTCAGGGAAAAGCCGTTTCGAAAGCCGCAAGAAGTTGCCGTTTCGACGCCGAAAGTAGCAGCGGCGGCCGAACCCGCTGCCGTGCCGGCCGCACTGGTCCCGGTGGCGACGCCAAAGCCGGACACGCCGGCAAAGACAGGCGGGCCGCAGATCATCCATGTTCAGACGGAAGAGGGCGATGGCCCGCCCAAGGCGGCGATCGTCATTCACGACCCGTCGACCATCGGCCAGAACCTGAAGATCGCACATATTCCCGACAAGGCGCTGATCGAAGCCAGCGAAACCGGGCCTTTGCCTATGCGCGCCACCGATGGCCGACGCCCGTTCGACGTCTATGCGCGGCCCTGGTCGGGCGGACGCGGCGCGCGGGTGGCGATCGTCATCGGCGGGCTCGCGGTGTCGCAGACAGGCACCCAGGCGGCCATCGCCAAGCTCCCGGCGGAAGTCACGCTGGCCTTCGCGCCGCAAGGCAACAGCATCGGCCGCTGGATGCAGGCGGCCCGGCAAAGCGGCCACGAGATCGTCATGCAGGTGCCGCTCGAACCGTTCGACTATCCCAACATCAATCCCGGCCGCGACACGCTGACGGTGGCGGCAAGCGCGGACGAGAATTTGAAGAACCTGCACTGGGCGCTGTCGCGGACGACCAACTACACCGGCGTCATGAACTACATGGGCGCGCGCTTCTCCGCCGATGCGGCGGCGATGGAGCCGTTCATGGCCGAGCTCGGCAAACGCGGCCTCGCCTATATCGATGACGGTTCGTCGGTGCGCAGCCTGGCACCCGACCTGGCGTTGAAGGACGGCGTACCCTTCGTCTCCGGCGACATGGCGATCGATGCGGTGCAGGATCGCGGCGAAATCCTGAAGAAACTGGACAGTCTCGAAGCGACCGCGCGGGCCAAAGGCACTGCCGTCGGCATCGGTTCGGCCTTCGACATGACGGTCGACACGGTGTCGTCCTGGGTCATCGAGGCCAAGAAGCGCGGCATCGAGATCGTGCCGATTTCAGCGGTGGCGATTGACCCGCAAAAAGGCTAGCGACGTCCTGCGTGGACGACGACCGAAAGACTGATTGATGGCAAAGACAGAAAGAATCGACCGCGAAACGCTGCCGTATCGTCCCTGCGTCGGGCTGATGATCCTCAATGCCGAAGGCCTGGTCTGGGTCGGGCACCGCATTGCGGAACCGGATAGCGAATTTGCCGGCACGACGCAGCTTTGGCAGATGCCGCAAGGCGGCATCGACAAGGGCGAGGAGCCGTTGCAGGCGGCCGAGCGCGAGCTCTATGAAGAGACCGGCATGCGCAGCGTTTCGCTGCTGGCCGAGGCGCCGGACTGGATCAACTATGATTTGCCGACCCATCTCGTCGGCATCGCCTTCAAGGGCCGATATCGCGGGCAGACGCAGAAATGGTTCGCCTTCCGCTTCCACGGCGATATCAGCGAGATCCAGATAAACCCACCACCGGGTGGCCATACCGCCGAATTCGACAAATGGGCCTGGCGGCCGATGCGGGATCTGCCCGACCTGATCGTGCCGTTCAAGCGCCATGTCTATGAGGACGTGGTGGCGGCGTTCCGGCATCTGGTGCAAGAGTAGGGAGCTGGTTTGAATGCCATGAACGACGCCCGCCAAAGGTCGCTGCCCCAAGAGGTCACCGCCATAAGCGAAGTGGCGGCCGGGGCTGTCCTCACCATCGATCTCGTCGCGATCCGTGAAAACTACCGGCGGCTGAAAGCGCGTTTGGGCGATGTTGGCTGTGCCGGTGTGCTTAAGGCTGACGGCTACGGCGTAGGCGCGAGCCAGGTCGCGGCGGCGCTGCTGCGCGAAGGCTGCGACACCTTCTTCGTCGCGCTTCTGGGGGAAGGCGTCGCCTTGCGCCGCTCAATTGGGCCGGGCCCCGCGATTTTCGTGCTGAACGGCATTCCGCCCGGAGCCGAGGCTGACGCCGTGGCGGCAGAGCTTAGCGCTGTCGTCAACAGCGCGGGGCAATTGGCGGCCTTGCGTGCGGCGGCTCGCCGCGCCGGCCGAAAACTCCCGGCCGCGATCCAGGTTGACAGCGGCATGTCGCGACTAGGCATGGCGCCCGGGGATGTGGAGCACGTTGCCGCCGATCCGCATGCCTTCGACGGCATAGACATCCGTTTCGTGATGAGCCATCTGGCCTGCGCCGACGAGCCGGATCAGCCGGCCAATGAGCGACAGCGGCTGGCATTCGAGCGGCTGCGCGCACTGTTGCCGAAGGCGCCGGCCTCGCTCGCCAATTCGTCCGGCATCTTCCTGGGACAACGCTTCCACTACGATCTCGCACGCCCTGGTGCCGCGCTCTACGGCATCAATCCGACACCGGCCAGGCCGAACCCGATGCTGCCTGTGGTGCGGCTGGAGGCCAAGGTCGTCCAGACACGCATGCTGGAGGCCGGCGTCGGTATCGGCTACGGCCACATGTTCCAAACGACGGCTCCGCTTGCTGCCGCGACGATCTCGCTGGGCTATGCCGATGGCTGGCACCGGCGCGCGGCCTCCGCGGCCTGGTTCGATGGCGCGCGCCTGCCCTTCCTCGGGCGGGTATCGATGGATTCGATCGTTCTCGACATCTCCGCTCTGCCGTCCGGCAAGCTACGCGAGGGTGATCTCGTCGAACTGCTCGGTCCCTCGCAAAGCGTCGACGACGCTGCCGGCCATGCCGGCACCATCGGCTACGAGATATTGACCAGCCTCGGCCCGCGCTTTCATCGGCGATATCTCAATAGCTAACGCTTGGCGTGTAGCCTCTTGGCGGGCGCCACAGAATCCGGCAGACAGAAGATGGCACCGGTTTGGGCGCCGCCGTGGAGTGTTGTACGATGAAGATCATGGTGCTGGGCGGTGGCGTCATCGGGGTGACCACGGCGTATTTTCTCGCCGAAGCCGGCCACGAGGTGACGGTGCTCGACCGCCAGAAAGGCCCGGCGCTGGAAACCAGCTTTGCAAATGCCGGTGAGATATCGCCCGGCTACGCCTCGCCCTGGGCCGGACCCGGCGTTCCGCTGAAAGCGATCAAATGGCTGCTGATGAAGCATGGCCCGCTGGTGGTGCGGCCGGCCTTCGATCCGCATATGTGGACCTGGCTGATCAAGATGCTGCGCAACTGCACGGCCGAGCGATATGCGATCAACAAGGCGCGCATGGTGCCGCTGGCCGAATATAGCCGCGACACGCTGAAGGCGCTGCGCGAAGCGACCGGCATCGCCTATGACGAGCGGACCCAGGGCACGCTGCAGCTGTTTCGTACGCAAAAACAGCTCGACGGCACCGGCGGCGATGTCGAGGTGCTCAAGAAGTATGGCGTGCCTTACGAGATCCTCGACCAGAATGGCTGCATCGCGGCCGAACCTAGCTTGGTCGGGGTGCGCGAAAAGTTCGTCGGCGGTCTCAGGCTACCGCACGACGAGACCGGCGACTGCAAGATGTTCACCGACAGGCTGGCCGAGCTTTGCGTGGCGCGCGGCGTCAAGTTCGAATACGACGTGACGATCTGGCGTGTCATCCGCAGCCGAAACCGCATCGCCAATCTCAGCACCAGCAAGGGCTGGAAATCCGCCGACGCCTATGTGATGGCGCTGGGCAGTTATTCGGCAGGGTTCATGCGCCGGGTGAAACGGCCGATCCCGGTCTATCCCGTCAAGGGCTATTCCATCACCGTGCCGATCAAGGATGCCGCCGCGGCACCGGTGTCGACGGTGATGGACGAGACCTACAAGGTGGCGATCACCCGCCTCGGGAACCGCATCCGGGTTGGCGGTACGGCGGAGATTTCCGGCTTCGACCTCAGGCTGCATGAATCGCGGCGCCGCACTCTGGAGCACTCGGTCGGTGATCTCTTTCCGGGCGCCGGCGCGATGCGGGACGCGACCTTCTGGTGCGGGCTGCGGCCGATGACGCCGGACGGTCCGCCGCTGATCGGCCGCACTGAGCTGTCCAATCTCTATCTCAACACCGGCCACGGCACGCTCGGATGGACCATGGCCTGCGGCTCGGGCAAGGTGCTGGCCGACATCATCTCGAGTCGGGTGCCGGACATCGACGTCCGCGACCTCGCGCAGGAGCGCTATCTGCGATAGATCAGAACGACTGCCGGACCCAGTCTTAGTCGAATGGGCGCCATTGGCAGACAAGGTTGGGCGTGTGGTGAATTCGTTCGTGCTCGACCCGCCCTAGATGGCGGATTTGCTTTATCGGTTTTGATCGGTTTTGCAAAATCAGGTGAACAGGCTTCTCTCCCGCTCCACTGCCTTGGTGATGAAGCTGGCAACGATCTGGACGCGGCGCAGCGGCCTGACCGATTCGTGATAGACCAGCCAGTAGGCGCGACGGATGGGTGCGACCGCATCGACCGGCACCAATTCCGGCATCGAACGGGCGACGAAGGTGTGCAGGATGCCGATGCCGGCGCCCGACCGCACCGCCTCGGCCTGGCCAAGTGCGGAGGAGATGGCGAAGCTGGTGCGCCAGTCGGCGCTGAACTCGGCCGCGTAGTCGAGCGAGGGGCTGACGATGAGGTCCGGCACATAGCCGATGAGGGTGTGTTGGCCGAGTTCGGCGGCGGTTTTGGGCAAACCATGCACTTGCACATAGTCACGCGAGGCAAACAGCCCGAGCGAATAGTCGACCAGCTTCCCCGCCACCAGCCTTCCTTCGGTCGGCCGCTCGACGGTGATCGCGATGTCGGCTTCGCGGCGCGACAGCGAGAAGGAACGCGGCACCGGCACAAGCTGGATCGTCAGTTCGCGGTGCAGGGCGGTCAGCGCGCCGAGGCGCTTGGCCAGGAAGGCAACGCCAAACCCGTCCGGCGCGCCGATGCGCACCGTACCGGAAACGTCGTCGCCTTCGCCGGCAACCGTTGAGCGCGCGGCGATCATGTCGCCTTCCATACGCTCGGCAATGTCGAGAAAGCGCTCGCCGGCCGGCGTCAACTCGCTGCCGGTGGTCAAGCGGCGAAATAGCTTTGTCCGCAATGCATCCTCGAGCGCGGCGATGCGGCGCGAGACTGTGGCGTGATTGAGCTCCAGCCGTTTGGCCGCGCCAAGGATCTGGCCGGCGCGCGCCACGGCCAGGAAGATGCGGACGTCATCCCAGTTCATGGGGATGGTCCAGATGACAGTTGCCGATGCTGCGTTCTGCGGCGAAGGAACTCAATCTCTTAATCCGTACAGCAGCAATTGCATCCCGCCATTTGCGGGAATTGATGCTCGCCCGTCAATTGTTATCTATTTCCCGCACAACGGTTGCGTTCTCCCTCGCGTTGCCATCGCCGCTGCAAAGGCGGACAATGGGCCATCACAAACAAGGGAGAGAGATCATGATCGACTACGGTCATTTCATCGGCGGCAAGCATGTCGCCGGGACCAGCGGCCGCAAGCAGGATGTGATGCAGCCGATGGACGGCTCCGTGCGCGGCACGGTGGCACTGGCTTCGCAGGCGGAATTGCGCGCGGCTGTCGAGAATGCCAAGGCTGCACAGCCGAAATGGGCAGCTACCAACCCGCAGCGGCGCGTGCGCGTGCTGATGAAATTCCTTGAACTCGTTGCCCGCGACTATGACGAACTGGCCGACATCCTGGCGCGCGAGCACGGCAAGACGATCGCCGACGCCAAGGGCGACATCCAGCGCGGCCTCGAAGTGGTCGAGGTCTGCATAGGCGCGCCGCATATGATGAAGGGTGAGTTCACCGACGGCGCCGGCCCCGGCATCGACGTCTATTCGATGCGCCAGCCGCTCGGCGTCGTCGCCGGCATCACGCCGTTCAACTTCCCGGCGATGATCCCGCTGTGGAAGATCGCGCCGGCGATCGCCTGCGGCAACGCCTTCATCCTGAAGCCGTCGGAGCGGGACCCGGGCGTGCCGATGCGCATCGCCGAGCTGTTCCTCGAAGCCGGCCTGCCTGCGGGCATCCTCAACGTCGTCAATGGCGACAAGGATGTCGTCGACGCCATCCTCGACGATCCCGATATCAAGGCCATCGGCTTTGTTGGCTCGACGCCGATCGCCCATTACATCTATTCGCGCGGCACCGCCGCGGGCAAGCGCGTGCAGTGCTTCGGCGGCGCCAAGAACCACATGATCATCATGCCCGATGCCGACATGGACCAGACCGTGGATGCGCTGATCGGCGCCGGCTATGGCTCGGCCGGCGAACGCTGCATGGCGATATCGGTGGCCGTACCGGTCGGCAACGACACCGCCAACCGGCTGATGGAAAAGCTCGTTCCGCGCGTAGAGAGCCTGAAAGTCGGTCCTTCGACCGACTCTTCCGCAGATTTCGGCCCGCTGGTAACGGCGCAGGCACTGGAACGCGTCAAGGGCTATGTCGACACCGGCGTCAAGGAAGGCGCCAAGCTGGTCGTCGACGGCCGCGGCTTCTCCATGCAGGGCTATGAAGACGGCTACTATATGGGCGGCTGCCTGTTCGACAACGTGACCGCCGATATGCGCATCTACAAGGAAGAGATTTTTGGGCCGGTGCTCTCGGTGGTGCGCGCGCCGACCTATGAAAGCGCGATCAAGCTCGCCAACGACCACGAGATGGGCAATGGCGTCGCCATCTTCACCCGTGACGGCGATGCCGCGCGCGACTTCGCCTCGCGGGTCCAGGTCGGCATGGTCGGCATTAACGTGCCGATCCCGGTGCCGATCGCCTACTACACGTTCGGCGGCTGGAAGGCATCTTCCTTCGGCGACCTCAACCAGCACGGGCCGGACGCGTTCCGCTTCTACACCAAGACCAAGACAGTGACCTCGCGCTGGCCGTCAGGCATCAAGGATGGTGCCGAATTCGTCATCCCGACCATGAACTAGCCGGACGATTTTCCGCTTGTGCGCCCTCGCCTAAGCCGCGGGGGCGCGGCATATCCGGCATCGAAGGCCCGGCCGAGGCGGCCGGGTCTTTCTGCATTCTGGCCGCGGCCTTGTCCGCAAAATCGCTAATGTGATGGAACCAAGCGGGCGCCATCCGCCTTAGCTTGTATTCCTGCGTAGGTTGCAGGCCAATCAACAGCGCCGGTGGCAGCCGGGGTCCCCGTCTGGCGCGAGGAGGTGTCAGATGACACGAAGTCTTGTGGCGACGATGATCTTGGCGTCGCTTGCGATACCAGCCGTTGCCCCGCACGCTAGTGCTGCTGGACAATGCGCATCGCGAGTTGATCTGATCAAGGCGCTCGGCGAGAAGTTCCACGAAGTCGAAGCAGGACGCGGCCTCATCAATCCTAGCGTGGTTCTCGAGATTTTTGTTTCCGAGCAAGGCAGCTGGACAGTTCTGGCGTCCGATACAAAGGGCCAGAGCTGCATCCTGTCCATAGGCGAAGGCTGGGACAGCCCAACGATCACCGCCAATTTGCCGGGCACCTAAGCCAACCGGGCGGTTCGATTGTTTTACCGTGTCGCCGCGGCCTCGGCATGACCGCGCAGCAGCGCCATCAGCCGTTTGGCATCCTTGGCCGCGGCCTCTTCGTCACCGTCGAGGATCGAGCGGATCAGTGCGACATGATGTTCAGCGGATTCAGCAAGACCGGTGTCGGCCTTGTAGCGGAACCAGAAACGGCGGCTGTGGGTCTGCAAGGGTGCGGCCAGGCGGGCAGCGAACGGGTTGTCGGCGGCCAGCGCCAGCGCTTCGTCGAGCGCCTTGTCGGCCTGGATGAAGGCAAGCACGTTGCCCGCGATGACTGCCTTTTGCATGGCAAGGGCTGCTTCGTGAAACAGATCGGCGGCTTCGCGACTGACAAAGCGGGCGGCCGAGCGGGCCAGGACCACCTCGACGCCGCGGCGCGCATCGAGCACGCGCAGCCAGTCGCCGGGATGTAGCGGAGCGATCGCGATGCCGGCGCGCGGGCGCACGTCGAGCAATCCTTCCCAGGCCAGCCGCTGGATCGCCTCACGTACCGGCGTGCGGCCGAGCCCGAGCCTTTCGATCAGGGTGCCCTCGGTGACGAAGCTAGCAGGAGCCAGCTCGAGCGTGACGATCATATGCTCGAGTGTATGATAGGCCTTGGTAGCCGCCGGCTCGGTTGTGGTGCTCGCTTCCATGGATATCAAAGCCTGTCTCCTGATATATCTAAAATATATCATAGCCAAATCCGTATTGACAGACGGTTTCCTGACAGATATATGGCTGATATATCAGATGGAGACATAATCATGTGGACCGGAGTTTTCCCCGCTGTCACGACCAAATTCACCACGGATGATCGTCTCGATCATGCCGAGATGGAGCGCTGCTTCAACCTGCAGATGGAGGCCGGCTGCGACGGCATCATCGTCTGCGGATCGCTCGGCGAAGGACCGATGCTGTCGCCTGACGAGAAGATCGAGGTGCTGAAGACCGCGCAGAAAGTTGCGGGCAAGAAGCCGGTGTTGCTGACCGTCAACGAGGCTGGAACCCGCGAGGCCGCCAGCATCGCCAGGCGTGCCGCGAAAGAAGGCGCCAACGGGCTTATGGTGGTGCCGAGCCCGATCTACCACACGAATGCAGAAGAGACCGTCGCCGCACTTCGTGCCGTAGCCGAGGCCGGCGACCTGCCGGTCATGATCTACTCCAACCGGCTTGCCTATCGGGTCGATGTCACTGTCGACCAAATGGAGGAACTGGCGTCGGACAAGCGCTTCGTCGCCATCAAGGAGTCCTCCGACGATATCCGCCGCTCTACCGAGATCATCAATCGCCTGGGCACTCGCTACGACCTGTTTACCGGGGTCGACAATCTGGCCTTCGAGGCGTTGTCGGTCGGCGCCATCGGCTGGGTGGCCGGACTGGTCACCGCGTTCCCCCGCGAGACAGTCGCCATCTACCAACTGATGAAGCAGGGCCGCCGCGAAGAGGCACTCGCCATCTACCGCTGGTTCCGGCCGCTGCTCGATCTCGACGTATCGACCTATCTGGTGCAGAACATCAAGCTTGCCGAAGTGTTCGCGATCGACAGCAATGATCGCGTGCGCATGCCGCGACAGCCGCTGTCGGGCGAGCGCCGCAAGGCAGTCGAGAAGATCGTCAAGGACGCACTGGCGGTTCGGCCGACACTGCCGCAGTTCTGAGGCTTTCTTCTCCCGGACGGCGCTGCCGTCCACGGGGAAAGATGGCGGCAGCCAGATGAAGGGCAGCACCCACGTGCAAGGAAATTCCAAGTCGCCGGAAACGGGGCGCCTACCCTCATCCGCCCTTCGGGCACCTTCGCCCTTTGAACAGGGAGAAGCGGAAGACGTCGCCATCGTCGGTGGCGGCATCATCGGTGTCTGCGCCGCCGCGGCTCTGGCCGAGGCGGGACGCAAGGTCACGATCTTCGATCGGACCGGCATTTGCGAGGAGACGAGCTCCGGCAACGCCGCTGCCTTCGCCTTCTCCGACGTACTGCCGCTGGCGCATAAGGGCATGATGCGGCAGCTGCCGAAATGGCTGGCCGATCCGCTCGGCCCGCTCAGCATTCCGCCCGCCTATCTGCCGAAACTTCTGCCTTGGCTGATCCGCTTCTGGCGTGCCGGTGCGCCGGGGAAATACGAGGCGAGCCTTGCCGCTCAGGCAGGCATGATGAAGCTCGCCGAAGCGGAATGGATGGGCCTGCTCGATCGCTCCGGCACGCGAGGGATGCTGCGCGAGGATGGTTCGCTCGAACTCTACGAAAGCGAGGCCGAGTTTCAGGCAGGGTTGCCCGGCTGGGCGACGCGCGAGCGCTTCGGCATCGGCTTTAGCCATGTCGGGCGGGAGGAACTCGCCGCCTTGCAACCGGGGCTTTCACCGCGCTTCGTCAAGGGCACTTTCGTGCCGGGATGGAAGACGATCGCCGACCCGAAACTGCTCGGAAAAGCGGTGTGGGCCCATGCACAAACCAAGGGCGCTCGCTTTGAGATCGCTCGGATCGAGCGCGTTGCGACCAATCCGGAAGGTGCCGCGCTGACATTGGCCGACGGCACGACCAGGCAAGCCAGGCATCTTGTCATCGCCGCCGGCGCCTGGTCGCATCTGCTGGCGAGGCAACTCGGCGATCGCATTCCGCTTGAAACCGAGCGCGGCTACAACACGACGCTGCCGACGAGCGCCTTCGACGTTAAGCGGATGCTGATCTTTTCCGGACATGGCTTCGTCATCACGCCGCTCGAAACGGGGCTGCGCGTCGGCGGTGCCGTCGAACTCGGCGGCATCGAGCGACCGCCCAATTACAACAGGTCGAAGGCGCTGCTGCAGAAGGCGCAGAAATTTCTGCCGGGGCTCGATCCCTCAGGCGGGCGCGAATGGATGGGATTCCGTCCCTCGCTGCCGGATTCAGTGCCCGTCATCGGTCATGCATCCGGAAACCGGTCGGTGGTTTATGCTTTCGGCCACGGCCATCTCGGCTTGACCCAGGCAGCAGCCACCGGACGGTTGATCCGGGAACTCGTCCTGGGGCAGACTCCGCCGATCGATCTGGCCCCCTTCAGTCCACATCGGTTTTGATTTTCGTGGGTTTTGATTTTTCGAGGAGCGTGATGGCCAAGAAATCCTTCTTCTGCATAGACGGCCATACCTGCGGCAACCCGGTGCGGCTGGTCGCCGGTGGCGGCCCGCTGCTGCAGGGCTCGACGATGATGGAACGGCGAGCGCATTTTCTAGCCGAGTATGACTGGATCCGCACCGGGCTGATGTTCGAGCCGCGTGGCCATGACGTGATGTCCGGCTCGATCCTCTATCCGCCGACGCGCGAGGATTGCGACATCGCAATCCTGTTCATCGAGACCTCCGGCTGCCTGCCGATGTGCGGCCACGGCACCATCGGCACGGTAACGATGGCAATCGAGCACGGGCTGATCAAGCCGAGGACGCCGGGGGTGCTTCGACTCGAAACGCCGGCCGGCCTGGTCATCGCCGAATACAAGCAGGTCGGCGACTATGTCGAGGAGGTGCGCATCACCAATGTGCCGTCTTTCCTCTATGCGGAAGGGCTGACGGTCGAATGCCCGCAGCTCGGCGAAATCGCCGTCGATGTAGCCTATGGCGGCAACTTCTACGCCATCGTCGAGCCGCAGAAGAACTATCGCGACATGGCCGACCATTCGGCCGGCGACTTCATCGCCTGGAGCCCGGTGGTGCGGCAGCGGCTCAATGAGAAATATTCCTTCGTGCATCCCGAGAACCCTGGCATCAACCGGCTGTCGCATATGCTGTGGACCGGCGCGCCGACCAACCCCGAGGCCGACGCCCGCAACGCCGTGTTCTACGGCGACAAGGCGATCGACCGCTCACCCTGCGGCACCGGCACCTCGGCGCGCATGGCGCAGCTTCATGCAAAGGGCAAACTCAAGGCCGGCGACAGCTTCGTTCATGAATCGATCATCGGTTCGCTGTTCAAGGGCAAGGTCGAAAAGGACGTCACCGTCGCGGGCAAACCGGCCATTGTTCCCTCGATCGGTGGCTGGGCGCGAATGACCGGATTGAACACCATTTTCATCGACGATCGCGATCCGTTCGCGCATGGTTTTGTGGTCAAGTGAAGGGAAACGTGACCCAACGGAAAGGAGCGGAACGAAAAACGGACTATGTCAGTAACGCAACGATTCTTCTCATCACCTAATTTTGACGGCGATTTCTTCGAAACGAGGCGCATGATGCGGTCGAATCGTCAAAGACATTGCGTTATGCCAATGGTAGGGTCCGCGATAGTCCAGGGGTCGGATACGGAAAAACGGGCAATCAGACGGCGTGTCGGCAAAACACGCACGACGATTGAAAAATGACGTTGCAATCCGGGCTCGAAACTTTACGACTAGGGGAAATACGAAAAGGAATGCGTCTGCATGGGCGACATTCCAGGGGAGCCACGTACACATGCAGTACTTTGTCCAGCAGCTTATCAACGGGCTGACGCTGGGATCGATCTATGGGCTGATCGCGATCGGCTACACGATGGTCTACGGCATCATCGGCATGATCAACTTCGCTCATGGCGACATTTTCATGGTGGGTGCCTTCACGGCCCTGATCGTCTTCCTCGCTCTAGGCGCGCTGTTCTATTCGGTGCCCGTGGTGCTGGCGCTGCTGCTCATGATGATCGTGGCGATGCTGCTCACCAGCCTTTACAATTGGACGATCGAGAAGGTTGCCTACCGGCCATTGCGCGGCTCGTTCCGGCTGGCGCCGCTGATCACCGCGATCGGCATGTCGATCGCGCTGTCGAACTTCGTCCAAGTGACACAGGGGCCGCGCAACAAGCCGATCCCGCCGATGGTCAGTCAAGTCTACAACATCGGCGGCATCAGCGTGTCGCTGAAGCAGATCATCATCGTCATCGTCACGGCGCTGCTGCTGGTGCTGTTCTGGTACCTGGTCAACAGGACTTCGCTTGGCCGAGCGCAACGCGCCTGCGAGCAGGACCGCAAGATGGCGGCGCTGCTCGGCATCGATGTCGACCGCACTATCTCGATCACCTTCATCATGGGTGCGGCGCTTGCCGCCGTCGCCGGGACCTTGTTCCTGATGTATTACGGTGTCATCGCCTTCTCGGACGGCTTCACGCCCGGCGTGAAAGCCTTTACCGCAGCGGTGCTGGGCGGCATCGGTTCGCTGCCGGGCGCGGTGCTCGGCGGGCTGATGATCGGCTTCATCGAGAGCATGTGGTCGGCCTATTTCTCGATCGACTACAAGGACGTCGCGGCGTTCTCGATCCTGGCGATCGTGCTGATCTTCCTGCCTTCCGGCATACTGGGCCGGCCAGAAGTCGAAAAGGTCTGAGACCATGGCCGTCACCGTATCTCCGGAGCGCGACGTCGTCGCCACCCCTGTCCAACGCGCCCTCAAGGAAGCCTTCTATGCCGGCGCCATTGCGCTTGGCCTGTTCGTGCTGTTCATCGGGCTGAAGACCGGTCAGAACATTTCCAATGAACTGGTCCTGACCGCGCGCTGGGGCCTGCTTGCGGCAGTGGTCATCGCCACGGCTGTCGGGCGGTTTCTTTATGTCGCCTATGGCCAGCCCTTCCTGGCCAACCAGAAGATCGCCGATGTTGCCACCGGCCTGTTGCCGAGCAGCGTCGCATCACGCTTCTTCCAGTTGCCGGCCTTCATCGCGGCCGTCATCGCCGCGGTGCTGCTGTTCGTTTTCAACAATTCTCTCGCTGGATGGGTCGGAGCAGAACCGGCCGGCTATCTGCAATTCCTGCGCGCGCTCGCGGTCATCTATCTGCTGGCTTGCGTGATCTATTACTTCCGCGCCTTCATTCATGCCAATTTCACCAAATTGGGCGTCACGGCGCTGGTGCTCTATCCGATCCTCGTGGTGGCGGTGCTGTCGCTGAACGCCTGGTCGATTGCCGGAGGCCTGCAGGGTTCGCTGAAATGGGTCGATAATTTCGGCATCCAGATCCTGATCTATGTGATGCTGGCTTGGGGTCTGAACATCGTTGTCGGCCTCGCCGGCCTACTCGACCTCGGCTACGTCGCCTTTTATGCACTTGGCGCCTATTCCTATGCGCTTCTCGCCACGCATTTCGGCCTGTCGTTCTGGATCCTGTTGCCGGCCGCCGGCGCCATGGCCGCCCTCTGGGGCGTGCTGCTCGGCTTCCCCGTGCTGCGCCTGCGTGGCGACTATCTGGCTATCGTGACGCTGGCTTTCGGCGAGATCATCCGCCTGGTGCTCATCAACTGGCGCGAAGTGACCAACGGTTCGGCCGGCATTTCCGGCATTCCCAAGGTCAGCTTCTTCGGACTGATGTCGTTCAACGTGTCGGACTCGAACTACATCGCCAAAGTGTTGAGCATCACCCAGTCGGGTGCGTACTACAAGATTTTCCTCTATTATCTGATCCTGGGCCTGTGCCTGCTCACCGCCTTCGTCACCATCAGGCTGCGCCGCCTGCCGGTCGGCCGCGCATGGGAAGCGCTGCGTGAGGATGAGATCGCCTGCCGGTCTCTGGGCATCAACACCACCACCACCAAGCTGACCGCTTTTGCCACCGGCGCCATGTTCGGCGGCTTCGCCGGCTCTTTCTTCGCCGCGCGGCAAGGTTTCGTCAGCCCGGAATCCTTCGTCTTCCTGGAATCGGCCATCATCCTGGCGATCGTCGTTCTCGGCGGCATGGGCTCGCTGGTCGGAATTGCGGTTGCCGCGATGGTGATGATCGGCGGGACCGAGGCGCTGCGCGAACTCGACTTCCTCAAGCAGATATTCGGGCCGGACTTCACACCCGAACTCTACCGCATGCTTCTGTTCGGCATGGCCATGGTCATCGTCATGCTGTGGAAACCGCGCGGCTTCGTCGGCAGTCGAGAGCCGACCGCCTTTCTCAAGGAGCGAAGGTCGGTTTCAGGTTCCTTCACCAAGGAGGGCCACGGCTGATGAACGCGAATCCGTCCATGAACGAGGCCATCCTGCAGGTCGAGCATCTGTCGATGAAGTTCGGCGGCCTGGTCGCCATCGGCGACTTGTCCTTCGTCGCCAAGCGCGGTGAAATCACCGCGCTGATCGGACCCAACGGTGCCGGCAAGACCACCGTGTTCAACTGCATCACCGGCTTCTACAAGCCGTCGGAAGGCATGATCACGCTTAACCGGAACGACGGCTCGAGCTATTTGCTCGAACGCCTGCCCAACCATGAGATCCCGGCACGCGCCAAGGTGGCGCGCACCTTCCAGAACATCCGCCTGTTCTCGGGCATGACGCTGCTGGAGAACCTGCTGGTCGCGCAGCACAACAAGCTGATGAAGGCCTCGGGCTATACGATCCTGGGCCTGTTCGGCTTCAGCGGCTACCGCAGGGCCTCGGCCGAATCGGTGGATCTGGCCAAGCATTGGCTGGAGAAGGCCGATCTTGTCGATCGCGCCGACGATCCGGCCGGCGATCTGCCCTACGGTGCGCAGCGCCGCCTCGAGATTGCGCGCGCCATGTGCACGGGGCCGGAGCTTCTGTGCCTCGACGAGCCGGCGGCCGGACTCAATCCGAAGGAATCGGCGGCGCTCAACGAACTGTTGATCGACATCAAGGACACATCAGGCGCCTCGATCCTGTTGATCGAGCACGATATGTCGGTGGTCATGCAGATCTCGGACCATGTCGTTGTTCTGGAATATGGCCGCAAGATCTCCGACGGCAGCCCGCAGTCGGTGCGTACCGACCCGCGCGTCATCGCAGCCTATCTCGGCGTCGACGACGAGGACGTCGAGTCGGTGCTGACTGAAGTCGGCGACGAAGACGTCATCGAACAGCTCGATACGGGACCGGATGCGGCACACGGCCCGGGAACATCATCATCGTATCTCGCCGGGCCGGTGACCGACACGGTCGGCCACAGTTCGGGCGAGCGGGTCACGGTGGCCAAAGGCGCGTCAAAGGCCGGTCAGGTCGACGCAAAATCGCTCGCCGCGGCAGACAAGGCGGCCTCGCCGGCGGCGGTGCCGACTGCGCCTCGCGCTCCGGCGGCGAAGGCAAAGCCTGCTCCGAAAGCGGCACCAAAGGCGGCAGCCGGAACGGCGGTGAAGTCGACTGAGCCGACCAAGCGGGCAGCCAAGGTCCCTGCCGCGAAGGCGCCTGCGGCGGCGGCAGGAGGAATCTCCAACCGGCTGCCAGCTCCTCGCGGCGGCAAGGCCGACAATTTGACCCGTATCAAGGGCATCGGTTCGGTCAACGAGAAGAAGCTCAACGATCACGGCATCTTCCACTTCGACCAGATCGGCGCATGGAAAAAGGCCGACGTCGAGGCCGCCGAAGCCTATCTCGCCTTTGACGGACGCATCGCACGTGAGGAATGGGTCAAGCAGGCCAGGCTGCTCAGCCAGGGCAAAGACACGGAATTCTCGCGCCGCGTCGATGCGGGCAAGGTGGCGACCAGCCATGCTTCCGGAAAAACTGCTGCCAAGCCTGTGGCGGGCAAGCGCGGGGGGAGCAAGTGATGGCCGGGACAACGCTGCTCGATATCAAGGGCGTGCAGACCTACTATGGCAATATCCGTGCGCTTAACGGCGTCGATGTCACCGTGAAGGAAGGTGAGATCGTTGCGCTGATCGGTGCCAACGGCGCCGGCAAGTCGACGCTGATGATGACCATTTTCGGCGCCCCGCGGGCTCGCGGCGGCACCATCACTTTTGCCGGCACCGACATCACCCAATTGCCGACGCATGAGATCGCGCGCATGCGCATTGCGCAGTCGCCCGAAGGCCGGCGCATCTTTCCGCGCATGACGGTGATGGAAAACCTGCAGATGGGCGCCAGCCTCGACAACCTCAAACACTATGACGAGGACGTCGAGAAGGTGTTCAAGCTGTTCCCGCGGCTGAAGGAGCGCATAGCCCAGCGCGGCGGCACGCTGTCGGGCGGCGAGCAGCAGATGCTGTCGATCGGACGCGCGCTGATGGCACGGCCGAAGCTGCTTTTGCTCGACGAACCATCGCTGGGTCTGGCGCCACTGATCGTCAAGCAGATCTTCGACGCGATCCGCGAACTGAACCGCACCCAAGGGCTTACCGTGTTCCTGGTCGAGCAGAATGCCTTCGGCGCGCTGAAACTCGCCACGCGGGGATATGTCATGGTCAACGGAAATGTGACGATGAGTGGCACCGGCAAGGAACTGCTCGCCAATCCGGAAGTGCGCGCCGCCTATCTCGAGGGCGGACATCACTGAATTTGAAGCGGAATGTGTGCGTTCGGTGTTCCGCTCCAAATTGTTTGTTTGTCGCATGATCCTTGTCCGAAAAGTCTGCAACCTTTCGGGATCATGCTAAGGAGGCTTCATCATGCAGGGCATTCTCTATGAGGAACCCTCGATCTGGCAGTTCTTCTTCGTCACCTGTCTGCTCGGCGGCTGGGCGGCGTGGATGACGGGCAAGGCCAGTGCCCAGACATGGCGCAGCTTCGTCCAGTTGTTTGCCTATATGCTGGGGCTTGGCATCGGCATCCGCTTCATCCATCACGCGCTGTTCGGCGGCACGATGTTCTCGCTGCAATACTATGTCGTCGATACAATCGTGCTTATGATACTCGGTTTTGTCGGCTTTCAATACACGCGCACCAACCAGATGGTGACGCAATATAATTGGCTCTACGAAAGAGCTTCAATCTTGAGCTGGAAACCGAAAGGTTGACGTTCATCATTAGCGCCGCATCGAAATTGAATCGGCGTGACAAGTGCCTGAAAATCGGCAAACTATGCTTTCTGCGATAAGGGTGGGCATCGCATGAAAGCTTCATCCACGCCCACTCCGTTAATGGGAGCGTTTAAATGAAAAAGTCACTTTTGTCCGCCGTCGCCCTGACCGCGCTGGTCGCGTTCGGCGGCAGCGCGTGGGCTGACGTCCTGATCGGCGTAGCCGGTCCGATCACCGGCCCGAACGCCGCCTTCGGCGCGCAGCTTCAGAAGGGTGCGGAAGCCGCTGTCGCCGACATCAATGCCAAGGGCGGCGTTAATGGCGAGCAGATCAAGCTCGAAGTCGGCGACGACGTCTCCGATCCGAAGCAGGGCATCTCGGTTGCCAACAAGTTCGTCGGCGACGGCGTCAAGTTCGTGGTCGGGCACTTCAACTCGGGCGTCTCGATCCCGGCATCGGAAGTCTATGCGGAAAACGGCATCGTCGAGATCACCCCGGCTGCCACCAACCCGAAGTTCACCGAGCGCGGCCTGTGGAACGTGTTCCGCACCTGCGGACGCGACGACCAGCAGGGTAGCATCGCCGGCGCTTATCTCGCCGCGAACTTCAAGGACGCCAAGATCGCCGTCGTGCACGACAAGACCACCTACGGTCAGGGCCTTGCCGACGAAACCAAGAAGGCGATGAATGCCAAGGGCCTGACGGAAGTCATGTATGAAGGCATCAATGTCGGCGACAAGGACTTCTCGGCACTGATCGCCAAGATGAAGGAAGCCGGCGTAACCATCATCTACTGGGGTGGCCTGCACACCGAAGCCGGCCTGATCATCCGCCAGGCGGCCGACCAGGGCCTCAAGGCGACGTTGGTTTCCGGCGACGGCATCGTGTCGAACGAGCTGGCTTCGATCGCGGGTGACGCGGTTGCGGGCACGCTCAACACGTTCGGCCCGGACCCGCGCTTGATCCCCGCCAACAAGGAACTCGTCGAGAAGTTCCGCGCGCAAGGCTTCGAGCCGGAAGCCTACACGCTCTACTCCTACGCCGCCGTACAGGCGCTCGCCGAAGCAGCGACCGCTGCCAAGTCGAACGACCCGCAGGCAGTTGCCAAGGCGCTGCATGAAAACGGCCCGTTCAAGACCGTGCTCGGCGACCTGTCCTATGACGCCAAGGGCGACCCGACGCTGCCCGGCTACGTCATGTACGAATGGAAGAAGGGCGACGACGGCAAGTACACCTACATCCAGAAGATGTAAGCTCGTCAGTCTCCAAGCTTTACAGATGCCCGGCGCTTCGCGCCGGGCATTTTACTTTTACCCTGTTGCCTCTCCATCGAGGCCGGCAGACCAATGCAGTCCGGGCCCTTAGCCCGGATATCTCACACAGTCTTTCGGCGCGAGGCTGGCGGCAGCGATTTTGCAGGCGCTTGAGCTGCGGGCAAGGGATGTCCGCCGCTTGGAGCGGGTTGGTGTTGGTTCGGCGCTGGTTCCTTGGCTGTTGGCGGGAGGGTGGATCGGGGCCGCTCAGGCGACGGCTGCTGATAATCGGGCATAGGTC
>NZ_JAMYSC010000072.1:0-24407 GCF_040321755.1 Mesorhizobium sp. M0276
AGGTCGGATACATGGCCGCACCAACCAGCAACTGCAAAAGCTCACAAATCCCTTGCCAACGGAGAGCCGTCCATACACGGCCCCATGAGCGGCAGTGTCCTGCGACGGTTCTCTCTCGGCCAATCACGGCCGAGGAGAATTCACATGGGCCATTCTCAATTTCACGATGCCAGCCGCCAGCACGCAGCCTGGAATGCTGGGAAGAAGGTCGGCACCAAGCGTCCTTTCACCCAGAAGCAGATTTGGGCTATTGCTTTTTGCTCGATTACGAGAGACGCGTTCGGGACCGTGCGCTGTTCGATCTGGCAATCGACAGCAAGCTTCGCGGCTGTGACCTGGTCAAATCAGGATTCGCGATGTGGTCGCCGGACCGGAGATAAGGACCCGCGCGATCGTTGTTCAGCAAAAGACGGGGCGGCCGGTTCAGTTCGAGATCACCAACGACGTGAGAGCCAGCCTTCTGCATTGGCTCGAACGACGTGGAGGCTCGGTCGAGGATTATGCATTCCCGGGCCGGGTCGATCATGCGCGCCACATGAGCACAATAGCCTGAGACGCGATCGAGGAAGGACTTTCCTCCACTATCGCAGTATAGCGGATGGAAAGCGGCAACAGCGTAATGCGCGTGATGTCGCTGTCTGACGTTGGCTGGGCCACGCCTTGGGGGGATGCATGCAGAAATCAGTAAGACTGGCGCTTAACAAGTTTCCGGCGGTGCCCACTTCACTCAGGAATCCAGCGAAGCCGGGGAGTCAAGTGCCGGAAATCATGGTCGATCTAGCCGACTTGTATCACCAATATTATCTGCAGAGCTACGACAAGGGACCGCCGAACCCTGACCCTGCCCAGTTCGAACATGTTCGATATCTGGAGCCATGCACCGCTTTTCGGTTCCAGCCGAACGGCCTCGGCGCCAACAAAACGAAGAAGCAAAACAACTCGAACGAGCTCGGCGAGGCCTTTTGTCGCTGGTTCTTGGCCGAGCACCTCGATATCACGCACGTCGCCCGGATCGATGACGTCCGCAATCACGGCGCGCTTTCTTGGACCAATGGCGTGTCAGTCGAATGCAATCCCGGCACCGAGGGAGATGCACCCGACTATTTCTGCGTGGAGTCGACAGGCCAGGTGTCGCTCGCAGAGGCGAAGGGCACGATCGAGGCGGTCGGTTTCAAGGCTAAGAAATTCTCGACGTGGCGCAATCAGTTCAATCGGGTGCGCGTTCTTGATCGGTCTAAAAACGCGCTGAGCGTAAAGGGTTACATCGTCGCGATGCGATGGGCAGTCCACACCCATAGCCCCGCCATCTTCACGACCCTCTCCGCAGAGGATCCGCGGACTCCGGGCGAGCGCCCCTTTTTCGATGAAAGTGGCGGTTTTGCAGCCGCGATCCGCTCTCTCCATTATGCGCCGAGCCTTGCGAAGATTCGCCAGCCCGTCCTCTCGGCCGCGCTCGCGACAGGTACGACGATCACTGACGAACTGAGCTTCCAGATCGTTCTGTGGGAATGTCTGCTGGCGAATCTGAAGGGACTGCGGTTTGTCGGAGGCTATTTCCCAACCGATCCCGAGGGCGTTCTGCCCTTCAAGGTCGAAGACGGAAAGTTGGTCGCCGTGCCGAACGATCCCTTCAGGCTCGATCGGAGCACAGGCACTTTCATCGGCATCGAGGAGAAGACCTTTCGACACCTGGTCGGCACCGCGCGAAACGGACCGATGACGATCAACGATCTCCCGCGCATAGAGCGCCGGGTCACTGGCTTCAGCGGGGCGAGCTTTCTCCCGGACGGCCATGTGCTGGGCCCAATCGATCTGTTCCGCCCGATTGCCGTCGATCTCGTCTGATCGGCGGCAAGCCTTCTGTGAGAAGGATATAGGTGAACGCGTCTGGGTGCCCGATGCGGTCATGACGCTTGAGGCATGAATTGAACGTCCGCTTCCGGCATCGCTCTTCGTAATTCCGAACGTCTCCGAAGGGGTCGACTGTAGAACGGCAGCTTTCTGCGTAACCGCCGCGAAGACCTGACAGTCCGGTTACGTGAAGATCCTATGGGGATGGAAGGCGGCCAGCGCTCTGCCAGAGTGAAGTCGCCAAACATCACTTGGAGGTCAGCATGCAAACCAACACCACCAAAGCCCCGGCCGCTATCCGCGTCGATCTTGCCGCAATATTTGTCTCGTTAGAACTGTCTCGTTCAAAATGGCTCGTGACTTCGCTTTCGCCAGGTGGGGGCGAGAGAATGTCGAGACACCTCGTGTCGGGGGGCGACATTCCGGGTTTGCTCGATCACTTCGCAGAGCTGCAACGAAAGGCGGAAGTGCGGACAGGGCAGAGTTTCCGGGTCATATCAATCCAGGAAGCTGGTCTGGATGGATTCTGGATCCATCGGGTCCTCGAACGTGAAGGCATCGAGAGTTATGTCGTGGACCCGGCATCCATTGCCACATCGCGTCGCCGCCGGCGGGCCAAGACCGACAGGATTGACGGGGAAGCACTGGTTCGAGCGTTGTTGGCCTACAGCCGCGGCGAGCCTCGGGTTTGCGCGATGTTGCGAGTGCCAACGCCGGAGGAGGAAGACCGTCGCCGGTTGGTGCGGGAGCGGAAGGCGCTGACGAACGAGCGGATCAGGCATGTCAACAGGATAAAGGGCCTTTTGTTCAGCCAAGGTGTGTCCGGATACGAACCGTTGAAAGGCGATCGACGCAAATGCCTCGACGCGCTCATTACCGGAGATGGGCGTCCATTGCCGCCAGCGCTCATGGCGCAGATCAGCCGCGAGCTTGATCGCATCGAGTTGCTGATCCAGCAGATCAAGGATGTTGAAGAGGCACGCGACGCCTTGCTCGTCGCGACAGATGAGCCAACACCGGCCCTGCTGCTCAGCCTCAAGGGAATAGGTCCGGAGTTCGCGGCCGTCCTGTGGTCTGAGGGATTGTCGCGCAAGTTTGACAATCGACGTCAGGTTGCCGCCTACGCTGGTTTGGTGCCAACGCCCTGGCAAAGTGGGCAGCGGCGACGCTTGTCCAGGTTGCGTGGCTCTGGGTGCGCCATCAACCCAATTCCGCACTCAGCCAGTGGTTCAGGGCGCGAGTCATCCAGAATGGTGGCCGGTACAAGAAGACGGCGATCATCGCCCTCGCTCGGAAACTGTTTGTTGCGCTGTGGAAATACGTGAACGCCGGAGTCGTTATAGAAGGAGCTCTCCTGACGAAACCATCAGCGTAGCGTAGACGCCAATCGATCATAACAATCTCCAGGACCGATCAGGCCTGGCAGATCCTCGGTAGACGAACCGACGAAACTCATGGCCTCAAACAGCCGCCGCTGAAGAATGGTTTCGTCTCTTGGGTCCGAATCCGCCGCAAGCGGGATCATGGAACAGGTGCATGCGCCCTGACCGAATATAAGGTGGACTGGGTTCGTTCGCGAACCGCGTCACGCAAACGGACTCATCGAATGGATCTACGGATTGCCCCGGAGGTACATGACAATGTCGACGTGATGCCGTTTTTAGTTGACCATCCCCATATAAGAGTTTCGGGCGCCGGCAGGCGTACGAAAGTCCCCGAGGAAGGAACGCGCGGGCCGCAGGCGATGGTTATGGGGATTTCGATTTGCGGCTGGTGTCGGCGATGGCGCGACCGCAGCTTGGAAGCGGCGGGTTTGGTGCGGACGGACCGTTTCGCCTTTCGGCCACGCGGTGTTGTCGGCTGGTCGCGCGGCCGGACGCGACCCGTTCGGCGTCGATGATCACCATGGACACGCGTGGGTCCGTTGCCGGAGGCTGAGTGCCTGCGGCTGAAGGCTGGAGCATGCCATGCCGGGTCATGGAGAGTTCTCCCGGTTCGTCGCCGTGGAGTCCGGCGGTCCGCGCGGTGCGGATGGTGCGTCATCGCCGATCCCCAGGTGTGGAGCACCGCGGTGATGCCGATGCGCGCGCCGAGGTGTCTTGGGTCGGCGGCGATGGTCAGCATCGTCTCCGCTGCCGCCTTGAACAGCAGGTCGTAGATGAGCGCCTTGTTCTGGAACGCGATGTCGGCGGCCTCGGCGGGCAGCGTGAACACGACATGGAAGTAGCCGACCGGCAGCAGGTCGGCCTCGCGCTCGGCCAACCACGTCCGTGCGGCCGCGCCCTGGCACTTCGGGCAGTGCCGGTTGCGGCAGGAGTTGTAGGCGATCCGCCATTGGCCGCAGTCCTCGCAAGCCTCGACGTGACCGCCAAGGGCTGCGGTGCGGCAATACTCGATCGCCGACATGACCTTGAGCTGGGCGAGGTTCAGGTGACCTGCATGGGCGGCCCGGTAGGGTGGCCCGGCAGCACGGAAGATGTCGGCGACCTCGATCGAGGTGCGCACGGCTCAGCCGTCGGGCGAGATCTCTCCCGGCTTGAACAGGCCGAGCTTGTCGAGCGGGCTCGTGACCGTGCGCACCGTGCGGGTCGCGACCTTGGTGTAGAAAGCGGTATTGTTGAGCTTGGCGTGCCCGAGCAGCACCTGGATGATCCGGATGTCGGTGCCGTCCTCCAGAAGGTGGGTGGCGAAGCTGTGGCGCAGCGTGTGCGGCCCCACCCGCTTGGCGATGTCGGCGGCCTGGGCCGCCTCGACGACGATGCGATAGAGCTGCCTCGTGCTGATCGGCTTCATCGCGTGCTGTCCGGGGAACAGCCAGCCGTCGCGGTGCATTACGCCCTGCTGACGTCCGACCTTCCATCACTCACGCAGAAGCGTGAGCAGGTCCGCCGAGAGCATGGCGTTGCGATAGCGCCCGCCCTTGCCACGCTCGACGCGCAGCAGCATGCGCTCGCTGTCGACGTCGGCAACCTTCAGCATCGACACCTCGGCGACACGCAGGCCCGCGCCATAGGCGACCGAGAGCGCGGCCTGGTGCTTGAGACACGTGGTGGCGTTGAGCAGCCGGGCGACCTCGTCGCGACTGAGCACCACGGGAAGGTTACGCGGATGCGCCAGCCGGACAAGCCGGCGCGCCAGGTCCGGGCGGTCGAGCGTGTGGGTGAAGAAGAAGCGCAGCGCCGACACGATGCTGTTCATCGTTGGCACGGGAACGCCGTCGTCCTGCTGCTCGATCTGGAACCGGCGCAGGTCGTCGGCGGTCGCTGTGTGTGGTGAACGCCCGAGGAATGTGGCCAGGCGTCCGATATCGCGGAGATAGTTGCGCTGTGTCTCGCGTGAGAAACGCCGCATGTTCATGTCGTCGATCAGCCGCTGGCGCAGCGGGCTCACGGGTGCGTCGAGAACGGGATGGTGCATGGTCAGGCTCCTTGTTGAAGAAGCCCGCCATGCTCTGCTCCAGCCGAACGCGAGCGCGACGACCGGTTCTTGATCTCTACCTCAACCGCAGGCACCCCTCCCGCGCAGCGGGTTCGTTCCACGGCCCCATACAAGTCATTCGCTCGTGCCTTCGCGATGACATTTCTTGGCGCCCCCAATCTTCCAAGCCTGCAACGTTCACTGCATCGCACGGGCGCGTATATTGGGTATCTTCAATATTCTGAAACGTCACGCCATCCTGCTTCCGTTTAACAAAACTCGGAGGCTGCGCCCATGACACCGACGAAGCTCCTTGTCGGTCAGATAGTCATTGTGTTCGCCATCGTCATTCTCGGCGTATGGACAGCGACTCAATGGTGCGCCCAAACTTTAGATTATCAGCCGCAACTCGGACCCCCATGGTTTGTCGCAGCCGGATGGCCGATCTACAAGCCGTGGCAACTGTTCGAGTGGTGGTTCCATTTCGACGCATACGCGCCCGAGGTCTTCGACACGGCCGGGATGCTTGCGGCCACCACAGGCTTCATGGGCTGCGCGGCCGCCATCGCTGGCTCCCTCTGGCGTGCGCGGCAGCGCGGCCTAGTCACCACTTATGGCTCGTCGCGATGGGCCGTGTCTTGGGAGATCGAGAAGGCAGGGCTGTTTCGACCAGCCGGTGTTTTCCTTGGCAAGCTGAAGGACCGCTATCTTCGCCATGACGGGCCGGAGCACGTAATGGCCTTTGCTCCCACGCGCTCGGGCAAGGGTGTTGGACTGGTTGTTCCGACGCTTCTTTCCTGGACCGGCTCGGCCGTCATTCACGACATCAAAGGCGAGAACTGGCAGCTGACTTCCGGCTGGCGGTCGAAGTTCTCTTTCTGCCTCCTGTTCAATCCGACCGACTCGAGATCGGCGCGCTATAACCCGCTGCTGGAAGTGCGCAGGGGTTCAGATGAGGTCCGCGACGTTCAGAACATCGCGGACATTCTCGTCGATCCGGAAGGCGCGCTGGAGCGGCGGAATCATTGGGAGAAGACCAGTCATTCACTCTTGGTCGGTGCCATCTTGCACGTGCTCTACGCGGAAGAAGAAAAGACGCTCGCGCGCGTCGCCACTTTCCTGTCGGATCCGCAACGCTCGTTTGCCGCGACACTGCTGCGGATGATGACCACCAACCACCTCGGCACGGAGGACACACCTCGGGTCCATCCCGTCGTGGCCTCGGCGGCTCGCGAGGTGCTGAACAAGTCAGAGAACGAGCGTTCTGGCGTTCTCTCGACCGCAATGTCGTTTCTCGGGCTCTATCGTGATCCGACGGTTGCCTCGGCAACATCGGCCTGCGACTGGCGCATTGCCGACCTCATGGATGCGGAACGACCGATGTCGCTCTATCTAGTGGTGCCGCCATCGGATATCTCGCGCACCAAGCCACTGGTGCGACTGGTGCTCAATCAGATCGGCAGGCGACTGACGGAGCGGTTGGAAGGTGACCCGAAGAAAAGCCGCAAGTACCAACTGCTCATGATGCTAGACGAATTTCCGGCTCTTGGTCGCCTCGACTTCTTCGAGACCGCGCTCGCCTTCATGGCGGGTTACGGCATCCGCGCCTATCTGATCGCGCAATCCTTGAATCAGATCTCCAAAGCCTATGGCGAGAACAACGCCATTCTCGACAATTGCCATGTGCGCATTGCCTTTTCCTCCAACGACGAGCGCACGGCCAAACGCATCTCGGATGCGCTCGGTACGGCGACGGAACTCAGGTCCATGCGCAACTACGCCGGCCACCGGCTGGCGCCCTGGCTTTCGCACGTCATGGTCAGTCGCCAGGAGACTGCTCGCCCGCTGCTGACGCCTGGCGAAGTGATGCAGTTGCCGCAAGCTGACGAGCTGGTGCTGATATCAGGATTGCCGCCGATCCGTGCGAACAAGCTCCGCTACTACGAGGACCAGAATTTCACCGAACGGGTGCTGCCGGCGCCGGTGTTGCGCGACGGTCTGTACGCGGACTGTCCTGCGTCGCGCCCGGACGGTTGGAGCGGACAGGTCCGCAGTGTTGACCGCCGTCTCGCTGCCGATGACGAAACCGCCAGTGCGGCAATCGAAGAAGAGGGCGGCGTGCAACAGCAGCGTCATCCAAGCCTGCCTGAAGAACACGTCGTCGTCTCTCAGGAGCCAGATCAGGACGACCTCTTCAATCTGGCGGACGATGACGCCGAGGCACTCGCCGACAAGCGCGTCATGGACCGGGTTTCCACCGCGTCTAGCGCCTACGGTATCAACGAGGGAAGGGGCGACGACAAGGACATCATCCCCGGCTTCTAAGCGCTTCCGCAGCTCAGGCGTATCTCGGCGTAGATAACGCCCATAAGCGATTTTGCGGATCTCGACGATGTTCGTTGCCGCCGCCGGCGCATCAACGCCGGCCAGTCGGAACGACCCCCATGAAGCCGCATCGCATTCGCCACCAGTTTCTGCTCGAACCCGCGTTAAGCGCGAAGCTGGAAACCCTCAGTCGCAACCCGTCGACCACAAAATCGGCAATCGTCGCGAAAGCGGTCGAGGCCTTCATCGAGCGGCGTGGCGAGAACGAACTCGACCAGCGCTACGGCAGGCGGCTCGACCGTCTTTCCCGCGACCTCGACCATATCCGAACCGATGTCGAGGTGATCCTGGAGAGCCTGGCGCTCTTCATACGCTTTTCGATTACGCTTCATGCCCACACGCCGATCCCGGATCGGGCGACACAGGCGATTGCCCAAGAGCGCTTTGACAAATTCGTTGAGCAGGTCGGTCGCCAGATCGCCTCCGGGAAGCGCTCGCTTGGCAATGGCAATGGAGGCGAAGGATGAGCTCTCATCCCGCAGCCGACCACCGCCGCCGCGCCATGCTGCGCACAGCCATGGGCCCCGCGATCACCGAGGCCCTTGCCGATCCGACCGTCATCGAGGTGATGGTCAACCCCGACGGCGCGCTGCGGCTCGACCGGTTGGGAGAAGGCCGGGTCGATACCGGCGTGCATATGCATCCATCCGAGGCCGAACGCATCGTCCGCCTCGTTGCCTCTCACGTGCGCGCCGAGGCGCATGCGGACAACCCAATCGTCAGCGCCGAACTACCCTCAGGCGAGCGTTTCGAGGGCCTGTTACCGCCAATCGTCTTGGCGCCATGCTTTGCCATCCGCAAGCCGGCAGCAAAACTCTACACGCTGGCCAACTATGTCGCCGATCGCATCATCCTCCCGCTGCAGGCCGATGCGCTGAGGAAGGCGGTCCGTGAGCGGCGCAACATCCTGGTCGCCGGCGGCACGTCGTCGGGCAAGACCACGCTTGCGAATGCGCTGTTGGCAGAAGTCGCCGAATGCGATGAGCGGGTGATCCTAATTGAGGACACCCGCGAGCTGCAATGCGCAGCCGAGGACTGTGTTGCCTTGAGGACGAGGCGGGGGTCGGTCACGCTTGGTGATCTCGTGCGCTCGACGCTGCGGCTTAGACCCGACCGCATCATCGTCGGCGAAGTGCGGGGCGCGGAAGCCCTCGACATGCTGAAGGCATGGAACACCGGACATCCCGGCGGCATTGCCACGGTTCACGCCAATTCGGCACGCTCCGCACTCTATCGTATTGAGCAGCTCGCCCAGGAAGCCGTTGTCACCGTTCCCCGCCGGCTGATCGCCGATGCCGTCGACTTGGTCATCTTTATTGCCGGAAGAGGACCCGCGCGCCGCGTTGACGCGATCGCCGAGGTCACGGGTCTCGACGGCAGCGGCGATTACGCCGTCACCCCGCTCACACTTCCGCAACTCCAGCAGCTCTGAAAGGTGACCTCATGCGCAAAAAGCTTCGCTTTCTTTCGTTCGCCGCCGTCGCGCTTCTTCTCACGGCCCAGGCCCACGCTGCCGGCTCCGGCATGCCGTGGGAACAGCCGCTGCAGCAGATTCTGGAATCGGTGCAGGGGCCGGTCGCCAAGATCATCGCGGTGATCATCATCATCACCACCGGCCTGACCCTTGCGTTCGGCGACACGGCGGGCGGTTTCCGCCGGCTGATCCAGATCGTCTTTGGCCTGTCGATCGCCTTCGCGGCCTCGAGCTTCTTTCTTTCCTTCTTCTCCTTCGGCGGCGGAGCGCTGGTCGGATGATAACCGGAGAGCAGCATATCGACGGTTTCGAGGTTCCCGTTCATCGGGCGCTGACTGAGCCGATCCTGCTCGGTGGCGCGCCGCGGGCGGTGGCGATCCTTAACGGCACCGCGGCCGCCGCAATCGGCCTTGGCCTGCAGCAGTGGATTGGCGGTCTGGTGATCTGGATCGCCGGCCACACGCTCGCGGTCTTTGCCGCACGGCGCGACCCGGACTTTGCCAGCGTACTTGTCCGTCATCTTCGTCAGAAGGGCTGGCTTGCATGCTGAAGCTTTCCGAATACCGCGGCAAAGCCGACCGGCTTGCCGACCATCTGCCCTGGGCAGCACTCGTCGCGCCCGGCATCGTGCTCAACAAGGATGGCAGCTTCCAACGGACATTGGGGTTTCGTGGCCCCGACCTTGAAAGCGCGACGGAGGCCGAACTTATCGGCATATGCGCGCGGGCAAACAATGCGCTGAGAAGGCTCGGCTCTGGCTGGGCATTATTCTTCGAGGCCGAGCGCATCGAAGCGCTGGGCTATCCGAGCTCGGCCCTTCCCGATGCTGCCTCATGGCTGATCGATGAGGAACGGCGCGCGGCCTTCGGGGGCAAGGTCGCGCATTTCGAGAGCATCTATCATCTGACCTTGGTCTTCATGCCTGGGCCCGATGGCCAAGCGCGCGCGGAAAGTGCTCTCGTCGACTCGCATCACTTGGGAGGGGAAAGAGACTGGCGCCAGGAGCTTGCCCGGTTCCGAGACGAGACTGACCGCGTTCTCGATCTTCTTTCGGGCTTCGTGCCAGAGGTGCGCGCGCTCGACGATGCCGAGACCCTGACGTACCTGCACGGCACGATCTCGACCCGCCATCATCCCGTTGCCGTGCCGGAAACGCCAATGTATCTCGACGGCGTCCTGGTTGACGCGCCGCTGACCGGCGGCCTAGAGCCGATGCTGGGCGAGCAGCATCTGCGCACGCTCACAGTTCTCGGCTTTCCGAACGTCACCCGGCCAGGAATGCTTGATGCGCTCAATAACCAGGATTTCGCCTATCGCTGGGTGACGCGCTTCATTCCACTCGACAAGGCGGAAGCCACGAAGACGCTGACTCGGCTCCGCCGGCAGTGGTTTGCCAAGCGCAAATCGATCGCGGCTATTCTGCGCGAGGTAATGACCAACGAACCGGTGCCTCTCGTCGACAGCGACGCCGACAACAAGGCGCTCGATGCCGATGCAGCACTGCAGGCATTGGGCGGCGATCATGTCGGCTTCGGCTATCTCACCACAACGGTGACGGTGTGGGATCAGAACCGTAAAGCCGCCGCGGAAAAGCTTCGCGCCGTCGAGCGGATCGTCAACGGGCTCGGCTTCACCACCATTCGCGAAAGCATCAACGCCGTCGAAGCGTGGCTTGGTTCATTGCCGGGTCATGTCTACGCCAACGTTCGCCAGCCGCTCGTTCACACGCTTAACCTTGCCCATCTCATGCCGCTGTCGTCCGTGTGGGCAGGTCCAGCGGAGAACGAGCATCTTGCCGAGGTCACCGGCGATTACGCTCCGCCGCTTCTTTTCGCCGAAACCAGCGGCTCGACGCCGTTTCGGCTTTCGACCCATATCGGCGATGTCGGCCACATGCTGATTGTCGGGCCGACCGGTGCCGGCAAGTCGGTTCTGCTTGCCCTGATCGCTTTGCAGTTCCGGCGCTACGCTGGCGCGCAAATCTATGTCTTCGACAAAGGCAATTCGGCCCGCGCCGCCGCGCTTGCAATGGGCGGCGACCACCATGCGTTGGGTGCGAATGGTGCGCTTGCTTTCCAGCCGCTGCGCCACATCGATGACCCGGCCACACAGAGCTGGGCGGCCGAATGGATCGCCGGCCTCATTGCCCACGAGAATGTCACCGTCACCCCGGAGGTGAAGGAAGCAATCTGGTCGGCGCTCACCAGCCTCGCCACCGCGCCGGCGCAGGAACGCACGCTGACTGGCCTGTCGGTCCTGCTTCAGTCCAATGCGCTCAAATCGGCGTTGATGCCCTACACGCTCGACGGTCCATTCGGCCGCCTGCTCGATGCCGATGACGACCGGCTGGCCATCTCGGATGTGCAGTGTTTCGAGACCCAGGAGCTGATGCACAGCCAAGGCGCTGTGCTGCCTGTGCTCACCTATCTGTTCCATCGTCTTGAGGACCGGTTTGACGGGCGGCCGACGCTGCTCATGCTCGACGAGGCCTGGGTCTATCTCGACAACCCGCTCTTTGCCGCCCGCATCCGCGAATGGCTTAAGGTGCTGCGTAAGAAAAACGTCTCCGTCATCTTCGCGACGCAGTCGCTTGCCGACATCGCCGGCTCTTCTATCGCACCCGCAATCGTCGAGAGCTGCCCGCAGCGCATTTTTCTCCCCAATGATCGTGCGGTGGAGCCGCAGGCACGGGCAGCCTATGAGCGCTTCGGTCTTAATGAGCGACAGATCGAATTGGTCGCCCGCGCCACGCCGAAGCGCCACTACTATCTGCAGTCGCGCCGCGGCAATCGCCTCTTCGAGCTCGGGCTAGGCCCGATCGCTCTTGCGCTTTGCGGCGCCTCCGACCCGGCCGCGCAGACCCTGATCGACAATATTCTTTCCGAAGAAGGGCAGGGCAGCTTTGCCGCCCGTTTCTTCAGTGCGCGCGGCCTGGATTGGGCTGCCGAGCTTCTCCAGCAATTTCCTCAACCTAACAAGGAGCAATCGTCATGATCGGACGCCGCCTTTTTACTAGCCTGGTCACCGTTTCCCTGATCGCCAAACCGATGGCTGACTACGTCCAGCCGGCCTATGCGCTCATCGTGTTTGACCCGTCCAACTATACGCAGAATGTGCTGTCGGCAGCACGCGCATTGGAGCAGATCAACAACCAAATCCAGTCGCTTCAGAACCAGGCGACCATGCTGCAGAACATGGCGCGCAACCTTCAGCGCCTGGATTTCTCTTCCGTGGGCCGGCTTACCGGCTCGCTCCAACGGATTGACGGTCTGATGACCCAGGCGAGCGGCCTGAGCTTCGATCTCGACAAGCTGCAGGACCAGTGGCGCCAGCAATATCCGGAAAGCTACGACGCCACCATCAAGGTCAGCGATGTGGCGAGCGCCGCGCGCGAGCGCTGGCAGAGCGCCATGCAGGCGTTCCGCCAGACCATGAGCGCGCAGTCGCAGATCGTCGAGAACGTGCAGGCCGATGGCGACCTGCTTACCGATCTCGTCAATCGCAGTCAGGGCGCGGCAGGTGCCCTCGAGGCAAGCCAGGCTACGAATCAGCTGATCGCGCTTTCGACCAAGCAGCAGATGCAGATCCAGACGCTGCTTGCGACCCAGTTCCGGGCCGAGGCCGAGGATGCGGCGCGCAAGGCGCAGTCTGAGGAAGCCGCTCGCGAGACGACGAAGCGTTTCCTGGGCACCGGCACGGCTTATCCCGGCAACTGAGCGGCAGTTCTTCAAGACAACGAGGAAGGCGGCGACATGAACGACCTCGGAGTCATCGATCGCTTCATGGAGACCTTTACCCGCTACATTGACAGTGGGTTCGGTCTGCTTTCGGGCGACGTCGCCTTTCTCACCACCTTTCTGATCGGCATTGACATCACGCTCGCGGGCTTGGTCTGGGCGTTCGGCGGCGAGCCCAACATTCTTGGCCGGCTTGTTCGCAAAGTGCTCTATGTCGGCGCCTTCGCCTTCGTCCTGAACAATTTCAAGAACCTTGCCGACATAATTTACCGCTCCTTTGCCGGTCTCGGCATCAACGCATCGGCCGGCAACCTGTCCGCCGACAGTCTCCTGCGGCCAGGCCGCATTGCCGCGGCCGGCTTCGAGGGCGCCTGGCCGCTCCTCAATCAAGCGAGCCAGCTAGTAGGCTTCCCCGAGATCTTCGGTAACGCGCTCACCATCTTCGTGCTGCTTCTGGCCTGGTTCCTGGTCCTCATCGCCTTCTTCATTCTTTCCATCCAGCTCTTCATCACCATCCTCGAGTTCAAGCTCACCACGCTGGCCGGCTTCGTCCTGGTGCCCTTCGCGCTCTGGAACCGCTCGGCGTTTCTGGCCGAGCGCGTGCTCGGCAATGTGATTTCGTCGGGCATCAAGGTGATGGTGCTTGCCGTCATCGTCGGCATCGGCTCCACGCTCTTTGGCGAGTTCGCTTCCGCCCTGCAGGGCCAGGAGCCGGACCTGGCGGCGGCCATGTCTCAGGTGCTGGGTGCGCTGGCGCTGCTTGGGCTCGGCATTTTCGGCCCCGGGATTGCCTCGGGTCTCGTTTCCGGCGCGCCGCAGCTTGGCGCCGGCGCGGCACTTGGAACAACGGCGGCCGCAGCTGGATCAACGCTCGTTGCCGGAGGCGCTGCGTTTGCCGGCGCGCGCATGGCAACAGGCGGCGGCCTCGCCGCAGTCCGTGCCGGCGCCGCCATGGGGTCCGCTGCCACCGTCGCTTGGCAAACGGGGCGCGCGACATCGCCCGAGTCCGGGCTGTCCGGGGTAGCTGCTGGGCTGCAGGGGGTTGCGAGTGCCGCTAGCGGCGCCGCGATGCGGGGAATGCGATCCGCAGCAGAACCATTCCGCCGTAGTGCCGACGCCGGTCGCGATGCCGGCTGGACCGCGACCGGCGGCATGCCGACCGCGTCAAAGACAGGAACCTCGCCCGCTGCAGCCTCTGACCCCGCGCCGGTCTGGGCAAGGCGTCTGCGTTCCGAACAGACCGCACGCGCCCATCGCAATGCTGCCACGCAGGCGGTGCGCGATGGAGATCGGGGCGGAAGCGGCGCCAATCCCTCCCTCAATGACAAGGAAGACTAGATGCTCTTCAAGCGACCCGTTCAGCGTTATGGAAAGACGCCCGAACCCGTAACACCCTACCAGAAGGCCAGCCAACTCTGGGATGAGCGCATCGGCGCGGCGCGCGTCCAGGCCAAGAACTGGCGCTTCATGGCCTTTGGCTGCCTGGCTCTGACGACGGCGCTTTCCGGTGGGCTTCTGTGGCAGTCGATGCAGGGCCGCGTCGCGCCTTATGTCGTCGAGGTCGACCGCTTTGGCGAGGCGCACGCGGTCGCGCCGGCAGTCCAAAACTACCAGCCCGACGATGCCCAGATCGCCTGGCATCTCAGCCGCTTCATCCAGAATGTTCGTTCGGTTTCCACCGATGCGGTTCTGGTGCGGCAGAATTGGCTGTCGGCCTACGACTTTGCCACCGACCGAGCGGCGCTCTTCCTCAACGAATATGCCAAGGCGAACGACCCTTTCGGTCAAATCGGCACGCGCAGCGTGTCAGTGCAGGTGACCAGCGTGGTCAGGGCTTCCGACAGCTCGTTCCAGGTCAAATGGACCGAGCAGGTATTCGAGCGCGGCAGCCTCGCCAGCACGACGCGCTGGATCGGGATCCTCACCATCCTCATCCGCCCGCCTAGGACAACCGAGCAGCTGCGCAAGAACCCGCTCGGCGTCTTCATCAACGCCATCGACTGGTCGCGCGAGCTCGACAGCGCCGCGCCAACCCCCGTTTCCCCTAAGGAGCCCGCCAATGACAAATAGAGCCCAATTGCTTCGTGCTGCCTTGATCCTGTCGGCGTCTGCTGCGGTTCTTTCGGCCTGTGCCTCGAAGCCAGTGCCGCCGCCTCAGATTTCCTATGACCACGAGGACTTCAAACCAGCCGCGATCGAGAAGGCGCCGAAGAAGCCGGTCAAGGTCGTGGAAGTGCCGAAACCGTTACCGTTGCCTGGTCAGTTGATGCCCGCACCCGGCAAGCCCGCCCCAGATAAGCGCTCGCCGGAAGAACAGGTCGCCGATGCCAACAAGGCGGCGACGCAACAACCCACCAAGTTTGGCTATGTCAATGCGGTGCAGGTTTACCCCTTTGCCGACGGCGCGCTCTACCAGCTCTACGCCGCGCCGGAGCGCGTCACCGATATCTCATTGCAGCGGGGCGAGAAGCTGACCTCGGTCTCAGCCGGCGATACGGTCCGTTGGGTGATCGGTGACACCGTTAGTGGCTCAGGCGATGACCAGCGCACTCATGTGCTGGTGAAGCCATTCGCGCCGGGGCTTGCCACCAATCTGGTCATCACGACGGACAGGCGATCCTATCACCTGCAGCTTCAAAGCACTGAGAAAACTGCCATGGCGGCGCTCTCCTGGATTTACAGCGAAGACCAACTCGTGGCGCTTCGGCGGCGCAACGCTCAGGCCGAGGCTGAAATGCCCGCGGCCTCGAACGTAGCACTCGAAAACATCCGCTTCCGCTATTCGATCGCCGGCGACACGCCACCATGGAGACCGACGCGCGCCTTTGATGATGGCAGCAGGGTCTATATCGAATTCCCGCGCCGTATAGACCAAGGTGAGGCGCCGCCGCTCTTCATCGTCGGAGCCGACGGGGACAACCAGCTCGTCAACTATCGCATGCGCGGCAACTACTACATCGTCGATCGCCTCTTTGCTGCGGCCGAGCTAAGGCTGGGCACCAAACAGCAGCAGGTGGTGCGCATTACGAGAACCGACGGTCGGCAACCGCCGCGGCGGGTTTCGCTGTTTTCGCGTTTTGGCAGGTGAGGGGAGGCTCATGACCGATACTTCCCATCCGAATGCTCCGCCGAAGCTCAATCCCGAACAGCTGCAGCTGCGAGCCTCGCCCCGCCGAGCGGTGCGGTTCAGGCGCGGCATAATCGTCGCGATCGCTGCTGTTGGTTCCGGCGCTGTTTTTGGCGTCACGATGATGGCGCTGCGGGGACCCGCATTGCGCCTGAAACAGCAGGCCGAAGAGCTCTACAGCACGGACCGCAAGCCGACCGCCGAGGGACTTGAATCGCTGCCCAAGGACTATTCCGGGAGCAAGCCGAAGGCTCCGGTGCTTGGACCGCCGCTGCCCGGGGATCTCGGCCGTCCTATTCTCGAGCACCAGCGCCAGCTTGGCATCGCACCTGGGCAAGACGTTTCCGCCGAGGCGCAGCGGCTTGCACAACAAGCGATTGAGGCGCGCGAGTCTCAAGTCCTCTTCCGCATCGAAAACCGGCTCCAGCAGACGGAAGCTTTTGGCAATGGGCAGGGCGGACGTTCGCCTTTCGAGACGGCGTCTCCGCAGCCAGATACCGAAAGCCAGCGAGCTTCCGTCGCGCCGGCCGAGGGCGACCAGAACAATCAACAGCGCAAGCTCGATTTCATCGATCAACGGAACACCGGCGGGATCTACAACCCGCATGCACTGCAGACGCCGGCTTCGCCCTATCAGATCATGGCCGGTAGCGTGATCGCTGCAAGCCTGATCACCGGCATCAATTCCGATCTGCCCGGCCTTGTCGTCGCCCAGATCACCGAGAATGTGCACGACAGCGTCACCGGCAGCATCCTGCTCATCCCGCAGGGCTCACGGCTGATCGGCACCTACGACAGCGTTGTAGCCTTTGGGCAAAGGCGCGCTCTGTTGGTGTGGCAACGCATCGTGATGCCGGACGGCTCCTCTACCGAAATCGACAATCTGCCCGTGACCGACGCGGCCGGCTATGCCGGGCTCGAGGACAAGGTGGATTTCCATACTTGGCAGTTGATCAAGGGCGTCGCGGTGGCCACATTGCTGGGGGTTGGTACCGAGTTGAGCTTTGGGGAAAATGAAAGCGACTTGGTCAAGGCAATTCGTGAATCCACCCAGCAGAACGTCAGTCAAGCGGGCCAACGGATCACTGAAAAGAACCTGAACGTCCAACCCACGATCACCGTGCGCCCTGGTTGGCCGTTGCGCGTCATCGTGCACAAGGACCTCGTGTTACGGCCTTACACGGGGTGAACAGGAGGACTTCATGGCTAACCTGAAACTCGGAAAACTTCCGGACCGGACACCTTCGAAGATCACCATCACCGTTGGCGCCGACTTGAGCCAAGCACTCAACGACTATGCCGCACTTTACCGTGAGACCTATGGCGAGTCCGAAACGGTGGCGGAACTGATCCCCTTTATGCTGGTCGGGTTCCTGGAAGGCGACCGGGCGTTTGCCAAGGCCAGAAAGGAAGGTCTGCCGGGCGCCGGCGCGTCGGAGAAACCACGAAGGCAATCATCTTCCACACTGGACAACGGTTAGCGCTTGGTGTCGTTTTGGAGCACGCTAGGTTCTTGATCCTGACCGCGTTGCCGCCGGTCCGTACTCCACCAGTTCGAGTGCCTCCTCCTTTGTGCAGGAATTCGCCTGAGCGAGTTCGAGCGCCTCTTCAAGGAAGCGATGATTGCGCTCCTGTACATCGAGGTGCGCCGGCGTCGGAAAGCACGCGACAATCCATTGCCACACGCGGTGTTGAAACGAGCCTGAAGGCATGTCTAATTCCCAGAGGTTACCCTGAGAAGACACTGAGTCTGAGGGAGATTCAAGTTTCAGGGGAACAACTAAGCCTGCTAGACAATAAAGGTTGTGCATAAAAGCCGTGGCTTTTTCTTGCGGCCGGCCTCGTTCTCTTCGGACAAAAAATCGATCTTGTCACGATGCCGCCAGACCGGATGCTGAATGACAGCTTCTCGCCAACAGTAATTGAATAGCGGACCAGACCGCTCCCGGCCCCGACAACGTTGTTGAGTTCTCGACCAGCGGTCATTCTCGATGGTACCGTGGCGAAAGGTCGATCGCACATTGTTGCGTGGCGCAATGATTTATATAGGTTCGTATATGAAGGTTGCCGATATGTGAACCTATATAGCGTTAAATTGATATAGTAACGTATATTGACACCCGTCATATACGAGCCTATATCAGGCTAGCTCATACAGAAATCGTATACGCCATGAAGATCAGAACAGCTCGCGACATTGGAATCCTGATCAAGGAGGCCCGCACCCGGCGCGGCCTGTCACAGGCTGCCTTGGCCAAAATGATCAACACGACGCAGACGTGGGTGTCGTGGATCGAGAACGGCAAGCCCAGCGCCGAGATCGGCAACGTGCTGCTGGCGCTGACCACGCTTGGTGTGGAGATGGACTTTCAGATCCCGCCGGCGCCGACGTCGGCTGATCATCATCATAATGCCGATGAACGGCATGTCGACGATGACGACGACGAGATTCCCTACAAGCTCTAGATGACGATGATCATGATGAACCCGATCGACACCCTCGACGTCTATATCGCTGGCAGACCGGTTGGGGGGCTCCACCACCTGCAGGGCGGCAAGCTTTCGTTCTCCTATCACGAGGCATGGATGGAAGGCCGGGTGGCGATCCCGCTCTCCCTGTCCATGCCGACGATCACCAGGACCTACGAGGGCAAGGTCGTCGAGGCATTCCTCTGGGGCCTACTGCCGGATAATGAGCAGACCCTCGCCAGATGGGCGCAGAGGTTCCAGGTCTCCGCCCGAAACCCGTTTGCCCTGCTCAAGAATGTCGGCCGCGACTGCGCCGGCGCCGTCCAGTTCCTTTCGCGTGGCGACCAGATTTCCCGCGGCGAGAACGTGGAGTTGCTCACCGAGGCGCAGATCGGCGACCGCCTGCGCGATCTGCGCAAGGATGGTGCAGCGACCCGGCGAATCGGCGATCCTGGTCAGTTCAGTCTCGCTGGTGCGCAGGCAAAGACGGCGTTCCATTTCGACACGGGCAGCAATCGCTGGGGTATTCCTCTAGGCGACACGCCCACGACACACATCTTAAAGCCGCCTTTGCCGCACTTGCACGGGCATACTGAGAACGAGCATTTCTGCCTGCAGCTTGCATGCAAGCTCGGCATGGACGCTGCACACAGCCAGGTTCTCGACTTTGCAGGCGAAAAGGCGATCGTTCTCGAGCGCTACGACCGCCGCAACATCGACGGCAAGACCATCCGCATCCATCAGGAGGACATGTGCCAGGCCCTGTCGGTGATGCCGACGCTAAAGTACGAGAACCAGGGTGGGCCAGGTATCACGACGATCTCCAAAAAGGTGCTGTCGGCCTCCCTCGACCCCGTCCAAGACCGTCAGACCTTCATGGCCGCGAACGTCTTCAACTGGATCATCGCCGGCACGGACGCGCATGCAAAGAACTACTCGATGCTGCTCGGTGCCCAGGGCGAGGCCCGCCTAGCTCCGCTCTACGACATCTCCTCCATTCTGCCGCACCTCGGCGAGGGAGAGATCCAAGCTGAGATGCGCGACCTTAAACTGGCGATGAAGATCGACAGAGTCTACCCGATCGACGAGATCATGCCGCGCCACTGGGGGCGCTGTGCGTCCTCAGCAAAGGTCGGCGCCGAGTACACGGTGCGGACGATCCGCCATCAGCTCGCGGTGATGCCCGATATGGCATCGGAGTGCGCCCAAGAGCTTCGCCAAGAGGGGATCATCCATGAGATCGTTGGTCGCCTCGTCGACGCGATCGCGACGCGCATCAAGGGCTTGTCCCGGATCTATGGAGAGGAAGCCGCCGCGGAGCCCCTGGAGGTTGTGGAGGTGAAAGTCGGGCGGGGATAGCGGATCCACGGACTAATGCCGGCGAAACGGACGGACCGCACACTGCCCAAGGGATTCTCGCTCTAGTAGCGCGGCCCCGGGCCGGGTAGATGGCCGGTTTCGGAACCGGCCATCCGGCATCTTGAATGACGGGAATGGGGTCGGCTGCAGAACGGCAGCTTCCCGCCGAACGTTGCCCAAGAGCGGCCAGTCCAGTCCGCTTCTCGGCCAACCGTCATCATTCACCAACCTTATTGATACCCCGGAGAGAAAGTTGATCCTCCGGGCCGACGATTTGGCGCGAGTTTCGGCGTTTTTCGACGGTCAGTATGATTTCCGGCGGTTAGAGATTTGCATCGGCGTTTGGTGAACGGCCGCTGTTGGGTTCAAAGTGGATGGTCGCGTTGGCTTGCGGCGTCCCTCGATTGAGATCACCCGCGGGTTTTTGCTCTTGAGTTCATCCAGATAGTCGGCCCACCATTGCATCATTTTCACGCGCTCGTCCCAGTGCTCTGCCCGGGCGTAGGCGCGCCGAACGTCGTTGTTCTCAATGTGGGCCAGCTGCCGCTCTATGGCGTCCGGATGCCACTTGCCGCATTCGTTCAGCAGAGTTGATGCCGTTGCTCGAAAACCATGCGCGGTTGCTTCTTCCTTGCCATAACCCATACGACGCAGCGCGGCGTTAAGCGTGTTGTCGGAAATCGGACGCGAAGCCGATCGAACACTAGGAAACAGCAGCGATCCACCACCAGAGATTTCCCTCAGTGAAGTCAGGACGCTGATCGCCTGCTTTGACAGGGGTATGCGGTGCGGACGTCGCATTTTCATGCGTGCTTCAGGGATCGTCCACACCGAGCTTTCAAAATCGAACTCTTCCCATTCAGCGGCGCGAAGCTCGCCTGGGCGGGGAAACAGCAGCGCTATCAGCTTCAGACCGGCTCGGGTTGTAGGCTGTCCGTCAAATGCATGGATCGCCCTCAGCAAACCGCCCAAGGCCTTCGGATCGGTAATCGCGGCGCGAGACGTCACCTTCGGACTGATGAGTGCGCCTCTGAGGGCGAAGGTCGGATCTGTCTCGGCGCGTGCGGTCGCGATCGCGTATCGAAACACGCTGCCGATGGTGGAGCGCAGTCGCCTGGCCGACTCATACCGACCGCGAACCTCCACGCGACGGAGGGCGGTAAGGATGCTGGCCGGCTCGATCTCCCGAATGCACTTGTCGCCGATTATCGGATAGGCAAAGTCGAGCAGCCATTTGACCTTGCTGATCGTCCGGTCGGCACGTCCCTCCTTCTTCAACTTGTCAACATATTCGTCCGCGATTGAGCGAAAGGAGTCCTTTGCCGAATCGGCCTTCCGCAAGCTGCGTTCCTTTCCAGGGTCGACGCCAGCTAGCAGGAGCCTTTTAGCATCATCGCGCGCCTCCCGTGCCTCGGCGAGAGAGATAAGGGGATAGCTGCCCAGCGCGAGCAGTTTCTGCTTGCCGTCAAAGCGGTAGGCGAGCCGCCAGAGGCGAGAGCCCGTGGGCTGTACCCATAGCTGCAGCCCGCCCCCGTCAGACAATTTCGCGAGTTTAGAAGCAGGGCGGGCGTTTCGACATTTCACGTCGGATAGGGCCATTCGTCAGGTCTCCCTTGGCTGTTTCGATACCATCAGGATGTCGAATACCAACGGAAATACCATCCCCCCGCCTCGTTGGATCAAATGCGCCCGAAGCGCTCTCTGTCACGCCTAATTGCGCAATGCGACAGCAAAAGATCAATAATTCCAATCGGTTGCAGAAGCTGCAGCGTAGACGGTTCGGCTAAACGGAGTGTCGGGAGAAGAGGGGATGGTGCCCAGAGGCGGATTCGAACCACCGACACGCGGATTTTCAGTCCGCTGCTCTACCAACTGAGCTATCTGGGCCTGTTCCGGCAAACGAAATCTCATTTGGCCGGATTTCATCGAGGCGCCGTGGGCGTCCCTTGAAAGCGCGTGGGTTATAGCATGGGAATTCGGCCTGTCCAGCGCCCAGATGGCGATTTCAGACAGGAAAGGCGATGCCGTGCGACGGCCGCTTCCGATGCCGTGGCGGCAGCCGGAAATGGCAGCCAGTGCGACGCCATTTCGTCCGGCGGCGTCCTTATCGCGGGCCGCAACCGTTCGACCCGTCTTTAGCCGGCGATCAGGTCGGCAATGCTTTTGCGGCAACGGCGCGGGGCATGCCTGCCGCCGCCTATCTGGCGCCGGTCACGCCCCGGCGAAAATCGGAGGGCGACATGCCGGCCAGCTTGCGGAATGACTTGTTGAAGGCGCTGAGCGAGCCGAAGCCCGAATCCATGGCGACGCGCAGCACATTGGCGTCCTGATGCATCAAAAGCGCTTGCGCATAGCTCAGCCGCAGCAGGTTGACATATTCGTTGAGCGTCATGCCGGTCGATTTCTTGAACAGGTTCATCGCATATTTGGGATGGATATCGGCGGCGGTCGCTATGTTCACGCTGTCGATCTCGTAGAGGAAGTTCTCGGCGATGAAATCGCACATTCGACCGACATTGCGGGACGACTGCTGGTCGAAGGGGCTGCCCGTTTCCTGCCCGGGCGCGGTTTCCGGCACCAGACGATAAGGCTCGAATCGCACCCGCTCCAGCCTGAGCAGCAACTCGTTCACGGCATGCTCGATCATGGCCGGATCGCCCGAACGGAAATAGCGATTCCAGCGCTCGAAATTATGGTGGTCCGCCGGATCGGTCGCGCCCGTCACCAGCGTCGCGCCGGTCATCAGCCGATGGCGGACATCCGTCGGCAAATGCAAGCGAAAGAAATGCACCAGCGGAAGATGCGCGCCGGCATAGATCGCGTCGTCGGAGAGATCGGTCATTTGGTGCGGCAGGCCGCCCCAGAACAGACACATGTCGCCTGCCGACAGTGCGATCTCATGTTCGTTCATGCGGTAATGCACGCTGCCGCGCACGATGAAATTGACCTCGACCTGGGCGTGCCAATGCGGCTTGAGCATCACCAGCGGATGGTTATGAAACATCTGCAGGGCAAGCGGCAGGCCCTCCACGCTGCTGGCGCCAGGCTGATAAAACGGCCGTTCCGGCATCTTACTTTCCGCCAATTTTATATTCCCTTTGACGGCGACACGCCTTGCCCACTGCATAGTCTAGCCATGCTCGCAGTGAGAGAGCAAATGAAATGGGAGGATTTCTATGCGCATCACAATGACCTGCGCCGCGCTCGTGCTTGCCCTGGGCTCTGCCCCGGCCTATGCGCAGTCCGGCGAAATCACCATCTGGAGCTGGAATGTCGCCGCTTCATCGTTGAAAGCGACCATTGCCGGCTTCAACAAGCAATTCCCCGACGTCAAGGTTACGGTCCAGGATCTCGGCAACCAGCCGACTTACGACAAGTCGATCGCCGGTTGTGCGGCCGGCGGCGTCGGTCTGCCCGACATCGTCACCATCGAGAACGGCGAAGCCGAAAATTACTGGAGCCAGTTCCCCGACTGCTTCGTCGACCTGCATACGCTGGGATATACCGCAGAGGATCAGGCGAAATTCCCCGACTTCAAGCGCACCGAGCTCGAAGTCGGCGACAAGGCTTATGCGATGCCGTGGGATTCGGGCCCGGTCGCGGCCTTCTATCGCCGCGACTTCTACGAAAAGGCCGGCGTCGATCCGGCGTCGATCAAGACCTGGGACGATTTCATCGCAGCCGGCAAGAAGATCCAGGCCGCCAATCCGGGCGTCACCATGACCAACGCCGATTTCAACGGCGATAGCGAATTCTTCCGTATGATCTCCAACGAACAGGGCTGCGCCTATTTCTCCGCCGATGGGCAGTCCATCACGGTCAACCAGCCCAAATGCGTCGATGCCATGACCAAGATCAAGGAGATGAAGGACGCCGGCATCATTTCGTCGGCCGACTGGGGCACCAAGATCACCAACAACACCGCCGGTACCGTCGCCACCCAGATTTATGGCGGCTGGTATGAAGGCACCATTCGCACCGAATCGGCCGGTGAAAACGGCAAATGGGGCGTCTATCTGATGCCGAGCCTCACCGCTGATGGCCCACGCGCCGCCAATCTCGGCGGGTCCTCGCTGGCCATCACATCGGCGTCGAAGAACAAGGAGGCTGCCTACGCCTATCTCAAGTACACGCTCGGAACCAATGAAGGCCAGATCACGATGCTGAAGGGTTTCGGCCTCGTGCCCTCGCTGATCTCGGCACTCAATGAGCCCTATGTTTCCGAAGGCCTGCCCTACTGGGGCGGCCAGGCGGTGTGGAAGGATATCCTCGGCACCTTGCCGAAAGTTGTTCCCAGCCGCGGCACGCCATTCCAGAGCGATGCCGAAATCATCGTTCGCGCAGTGCAGACCAAATATCTGGCCGGCGGCTATCCCGACGCCAAGGCGGCACTCGACGACGCCGCAAGCCAGATCGCCGCGGCGACCGGATTGCCCGTCAAATCTTGATCTGGAGATGATGTCGCGGGGGGGGGGGTGGGGGGCCCGGCCCGGAAAGAAACCCCCCCGCCGGTAAGGCGGGGGGGCGCCCCCAGGAGCCGGGAAGGAGGACGCCCAAGGGCAGGAGAAATGAAACGGCGGTGGCGGGG
>NZ_JAMYSC010000073.1:0-24179 GCF_040321755.1 Mesorhizobium sp. M0276
GTGCGGCTCTTGAGGCCTACTGGTCCGACTCCAAGTTTGAGGACGAGATCGCCCGCAAGTCTGCCATCCTCGCCGAGGAACTTAAATCGATCGTTGGCGACTTCCCAAAACTAGGCCTGAGTGTACGAGGCCGCGGATTGATGTACGGGCTCGTATCACCAAAGCGCCACTCTCTGCCGAGCCTTGTCTCGCAGGAAGCTTTTCGCCGCGGCTTGGTGGTCGAGACCGCTGGCTCCTACGGTGAGGTCCTGAAGTTCATGACTGCCCTCACCATCACCGAGGCTGACCTGCGCCGGGGTCTTTCCATCATTCGCGAAAGCATCAGCGCTGTTCAGGACAGTATGGCAGCAAGCCTCCGAGACGGAAGCGCATTCTGCTAGTGAACATGACTGCCCCCTACGCCGCGAGAGGCACAGCGATGACAATGGCAATCAACAGTATCGTCTGCTCGATCAGTGGCGAGCAGGCCGATACGCGTGTTGCGGGCAAGCTCCGGCCGGCCCTTTCGACCGCCTGGCCTGCAGTCGTGATTCCGGTGTATGCGCGGAAACTTAGGAAATTTCCTGATGGCGACTAGCACGACGCTGCGGCGGCAGTCTGCGCGGACTACGTCCCGAAATCGGTTCGACCGTAACTAGCCTATGCGCAAGGGCTTCTACTACGCCAGCCTCCCAAGGCGTACCGGCCCGGCAGCGAGCGGAGTCTCCTGCCGGGCATTCAATTTGCTGAGTGTCTGCGCACATTAGCAGCTCTTAGTGCCTTCAGCGGGTTTCCCAGGGCGGGTGCTTTGGCACCGAGGCATCGACAGATGGGACATGAGCAGAGAAAGATTGAATAAGCATTGTCGCGGGCGCAGACGCAGAGACAAGTTCCCAACGACGTTTTCGCCACTCCGGAACCGGACCTTTCGTTCGATCTGGCTCGCCACACAGGTTTCTAGTCTCGGCTGGTTGATGCAGACTGTTGCCATCCACCTGGCTAATGGCAACAGTTTCGACTTCCGATCTGATGGTTGCGCTCGTGCAGGCTTCATCGAACCTGCCCGCTTTCATTTTGTCCGTCTTTGCCGGGGTTCTCGCCGACAATTTCAGCCGTCGCAGGGTCATGTTCGCCGGCCGCTGCCTTATGGTGATAGCCTCTGCGATGCTGACCGCTTTTGCAGCGCTGGGCTTTGTCGACCCATGGATGATCCTCGGCTTCAGCTGCGTGATCGCAAGCGGCGGTGCTCTCAACGATCCCGCCTGGCAGGCCTCGGTTGGCGCACCATCTCGATCTATTATGCGTTGGTAGATGGCGGCATCGCGGCCGGCAGCTGGGTATGGGGCACGGTTTCCCAGAACTATTCCCTGACCTGGGCGCTGGAGGGTTCCGCTGGAGCCCTGCTGCTCGTCGCCGCAGCCGACGTTCTGTTTCCGCTCCGCGAGCGCCGCGAATCCGAGCCCGATCCTTTGGAGGAATTCGACGTCCCGGCAGTCGTGCTTCATCTGAAGCCTAGAAGCGGTCCAATCGTGGCCAAAGTTGAATATCTGATACCCGAGGAGAAAGTCGAGGCCTTCTTGGACCTCATGCGTGAACGACGGCGGCTGCACAGCCGCGTAGGTGCTCGGCACTGGACGCTCCAGCGCAGCCTTCAGGAGCCTCTGCAATGGACAGAGACATTCCGCACGCCGACCTGGACGGACTACCTTCGCCTGAACCATCGCCTCACGATATCAGATAAGGAACTTGCGTGTTTCGGTAATTCCCGGACACCCTTTTCGCTAAATCCCGGACAGTGATTTCGGCAATTCGCGGACAGCGTTTCCGCTAAATCCCGGACAGTTTTCGGGAGCGGAGTTAACGGTCGGTTCTCGGCTGCGCCGTTCTGGCAGTTTGGCCTCTCACGATGACGTTGAGAGGGGCCATGCCGAGACGGAAGCAAGCGAGACGAACGAGTGTGAGGGATATCCAAGCGATCTTGCGCCTGACCCATGAGCAGGGTCTTTCGGTGCGTGAGGTGTCAGAACGGCTGGAGATCAGCAAGACGACGGTATCGACCTATTTGCTGCGGGCGCGGGAGGCCGGGCTGGCATGCTGGCCGCTGCCGCCCGGCCACGACGAGGCGACGCTTCAGCGGCTGCTGTTTGGCCGTGCCGGTCGTCCGCCGCAAGACCTGAGCGAACCGGACTTTGCGCTGATCGCCAGGGAGTTGAAGCGCAAGGGGGTGACGCTGACGCTGTTGTGGCAGGAGTATCGCGCCGCCCATCCGGACGGCTACGGCTACACTTGGTTCTGCGAGCACTTCGCCGCTTTCGAGCGCCGGACGAGCGCCACATTCCGCAACCGGCATGCGGCGGGCGCGGTGATGCAGACGGACTATGCCGGGCAGACGGTGCCGGTGATCGATCCGGCGACCGGCGCCATTTACCCGGCGCAGATTTTTGTCGCGGTGCTGGGTGCCTCCCAAAAGCTGCCGGACTGGATCGAGGGCCAGGTGCGAGCGCTCGCCTTCTTCGGCGGTGTCACCAGAGCGATCGTATGCGACAACCTGAAGGCCGGTGTCGTCAAGGCGCTGTGGTTCGAGCCGACGCTGAACGCGACCTTTGCAGCCATGGCCGAGCATTACGATACCACCATCCTGCCGACCCGAAGCCGGAAGCCGCGCGACAAGGGCAAGGTCGAGGGCGCGGTGCTGATCGTCGAGCGTTGGATTCTGGCACGGCTCAGGAATAGATCCTTCTTCTCGATCGCCGAGCTCAACGCGGCGATCGCCGAACTGCTCGAGGATCTGAACAACCGGCCGATGCGCCATGTCGGCCAAAGCCGCCGCGAACTGTTCGAGGAGATCGAGCGGGCCGCCTTGAAGCCGCTGCCGGCAGCACCGTTCGAATACGCCGAGTGGAAGTCGGCGAAGGTGCATCCTGACTACCATGTCGAAGTCGACAAGACCTTCTACTCGGTGCCGCACCGGCTGATCGGGCGCACCGTCGAGGTGCGGCTTACTCCTCGAGTGTCGAGATCTTCCACGATCACCAGCGTGTCGCCAGCCATGTGCGTCGCTCACAGCGTTCCGGCCATGTCACCGTCAACGAACACATGCCCAAGGCGCACCAGCGCTACGCCAACACCACGCCGGCCAGCCTGATCAGCCGGGCGGCCGGGATCGGCCCCAACGCCGCCATTCTGGTCGAACGCATGATGCGCGACCGACCGCATCCGGAACAGGGATATCGCTCGGCCATGGGCATCCTGTCGCTGGCGCCGCGCTATGGGCCGGAGCGTCTCAATGCCGCCTGCGAGCGGGCGCTGCTGATCAACGCGATCGCCTACTCCTCCGTCACCGCCATCCTCAAAGCCGGCCTCGACCGGGCCAGCTCCCCAGAACCGGCAAAGCCGACTCCCCAGCACGCCAACATCCGCGGCTCGAACTATTACCAGTGAAGGAAAGGAAGAAAGAATGCTGACGAACCCCACCCTCGACCAGATGCAATCCCTCGGTCTGGCCGGCATGGCTGCCGCCTGGCGCGAACTGCCCGAACGGAACAACGCCAACGAGCTCAGCCGTGATGAGTGGCTCGGCCTGATGCTCGACCGCGAGGTTGCCATACGGGCCGACAAGCGCGTCCGGAACCGGCTCGCCTCAGCCAGGTTGCGCTTTCCCGAAGCCTGCATTGAGGACATCGACTTTGCCGCGCCGCGCGGGCTCGACCGGCGCAGCACCATGGCGCTCGCCCAGGGCGAATGGCTGAAGGCGCATGAGAACCTAATCGTCACCGGCCAGACCGGAACCGGCAAGTCGTGGCTGGCCTGCGCCTTCGGCCGGCAAGCGGCACGGCTCGATCATTCCGTGCTCTATGTGCGCGTGCCGCGCCTGTTCGAGGATTTGGCGCTCGCTCGTCTCGATGGCCGCTTCCCACGCCTCATCGACAAGCTCACCCGCGCGCAACTGCTCATCCTGGATGACTTCGGAACCCACTCCCTCACCGACCAGCAGCGCTTCCATCTGTTCGAAATCGTCGAGGAACGCTATCGCCGCAAATCCACCCTGATCACCGCCCAGGTCCCGGTGGCCAGATGGCATGACTTGATCGCAGACCCAACCGTCGCCGACGCCATTCTCGATCGGATCGTCCACAACGCCCACCGCATCGTGCTCCATGGCGACAGCATGCGAAAGCAAAAGGCAGCGCCCCTCTTGACCGGCGCCGAAAACAGCGAAATCAATCATCCATGAACGCAACAAGGCACCCGAGGACCGTCGCCGCCAAACTGTCCCGACATTAGCGAAATCGCTGTCCGGGAATTAGCGGAACCCCCGTCCGGCTTTTACGAAATGCGCAAGGAACTGGACAACCGTATCCTCCAACTTCACGGGGGAGAGCTTCCACCTCAGACGACGCTTTGGATCGAACGGCCGACAAGCTCTGCTCGTAAGCCCGGGCCATCAACGCCCTATTTTTCCCGACACTGAACTTGGCTTTCGCGTGGGCGGCGCCCTACCGGGTGTGCCAATTCCAAGCGCACCGACGCAATGCCGGACTAGGACGGCGCCGCTAAACGCAAGGACAATCCCGCCGGCGTGCGCGAACTCACAGGCCAACCGACTTTCCTTTAGGACTCTAGCTCATGCCCCGGTACGCGCGGTTCCCTGGACGACCATGTGGTGACGGGGCCACTGAACGTTCGCGGCTGCCATGGATTATGCCGAGCGCTTCCCGGCCTCCAAGGATGCGATCCAATCCCGCTCTCCGGTGATGGTTGCCTGGTCCGTCCCCGGATCTTCCACGATCAACCCGCTAGGGGTCGGCTAGCTGTGAGCTGCCGCCGCTCGGCTTCGCATTCGCGGTGATCGCGACCAGGGCCGGACACTGACGGAGCAATCGAGCGGGAATTGGCCCGCTCCAAAGATGGAGCCCACGGATGTCCCAAGGCCTTCGCTTGCGCAGAACCATGCCTTTCACCTTGCCCGGACCCTCATGGTCCGTAAGACCGTATGTCCGCCCTCTGCCGATGAGGTGGCTCGCCCTACACTGCGCGTCCGAGGGTTGCTTCTCTATTGGCGTGTTGAAGTCAAGCGCTTTTCGAGCCTTCCGCTTCGCCGGCGTTGCGCATCTTTCGCGGGGTCTTGCTTCTCTCCGGGATCGGCGCTCTGGCCCTACCCTTAATGGGGGATTCAGGAGAATCGGAAGCGTCCTGATCGTTGTGATGCGACCGGTACTGCAACCCTCGCGAACTCACCTCATTCATCGTCCCGCGAAGGACGCCCCTTTTCCACCGGCAGGTGGAATCTTATGGGGTGATCCTTGTCACGCTGGCTCTGCGATCATGTTTCATCTCCGCGTTCGACTGCTGGCGACCATCTCCTCGTCCCGACCTTCTTTGCGCTGGCCGCCCGCGCGCAGGTGGGTCGTCAAGGGCCACGGGCCCATCGCGCAGCGACTTGCCCTTGACGGGCCACGCGCACGGCGGCAGGCTGCAATGGTCGGGCGCACGATCAGGCGGCCTTCGGCATGATGTCTTGTCGTGTCCAGCGGAACTCTGTGCCGTCGCGCCACATGCGATGCATGATCACCGCCAGCCGACGGGCCAATGCGACAATGGCCTTCTGTCGGCCGCGCCGCCTGGCGACATTCATCGCCCACGCCCTCAGCCACGACCATTTCGTCACGCGCGTCAGCAGCGTCTGCGCGGCTTCGTAAAGCAGCGTCCGCATCATGCCATCGCCGCAGCAGGAGATCCGGCCGATGCGGCGGCTTTCGCCCGAGTCATGGAGCACCGGCGTCAGCCCCAAGATCGGTCCGACCGCCTTGGAGTTGCGGAAGCGGGCCGGAATGTCGATGGTCGCGGTATAGGCCAGCGCCACCACCGGACCGACGCCCGGTATCGTCGTCAGCCGCGGGCAGACCTCGTTATCCCGGACGATCGCCAGAAGCTTGCGGTGAAGCGCGGCAAAATTCTCGCGCAGCTTGCGGCGCGCATCGAGCAGCGGCTCGACGATCTCGGCCAGATCGGGCATACCTTCGGTGAGCTCGCGGATACGGTGCTCGAATTTGACGGCGCCGACCATGCCGACCTTGAGGCCGAAGTTGCGCAATAGCCCGCGGATGTCGTTCTGGATGGCGATCGCCTTGTCCTGCAAGAGCTTGCGCGCCGTCAGCAGTGCCCGGCGCTTCTGGCTCGTCAGCGTCTTGACATGGACCGGGCGGAACAGGTTGACCCGCGTCATCTGGGCAATGCCACCTTTCAGGGCGGCACGAAGATCGTGAACAATATGGCTCGTGCGCGTTCTGAACTGCCGCAGCTTTCATCGGCTCCGCACTTCGCCATCCGGACTTGAGACAGTGCCGGATCTGCTTCCGCGCAACGTCCGCGATGGCGGCTCGATGCCTCGGCCGAGACGCCATTTTTGGGCGGCAATTCCAGCGCCGGTCTTGAACGGATCATGCCGCATATCTCTTAGATGCCCCATCGTCGTGGCCCCGCTTAACCCGGCCGGCCCCCCCGACCGCCGGATCGATAATGATGGTCGCCTCTGGAGAATTGTTCTTGTTGTCGAGCGCGACGGTCTCCACCGTCTTGCCGTGCTCGTCCCCGTCCAACAGCGAAGCATCCAATGCTAATTCGTGAAGCGCGGAGAAAACAAAAATTGACTGGCAACCCAGGTTGCTGCGGCCCCGACCTTTCCATTGGATGGGAGAGCCAAACAGACTTCCCTGGAAATGTTTGCTGCCAAGCCTCCCCCGTCCGGTCGAACGCCCGTTGTGGCCACTAAGCTCCGGTGTCGCGTGAACGGTCCTGTTAGTCGCCGAAGGATATTTGCTTCGCGCGCGGCCGGACGAATGCCCTTCGGGCGACGGGTGGATGAGCGTCACCTCGTAATACCTTCAGACAAGCGTCCATCGCTGCCTTGCGTTTCTCCGTCTGTCGACCACCAAAATCCCTAAGCAGGATTGAGGCGGCATCATTGACCTCGAATACGGCACGTTCTGTGCTGTGGCGGCCAATCTGAATCACGACTGGCCTCTTAAATCTGACCAAGCCGGTCATTTCGCCTCCCCTTCAAGTCCTGCAAACCCAGGGCTGCGATCCCATCACGGCCGGGTAAAAAATCGCGCCGTTTGATCCCGTTTACGGGTTGCTCCGGTCGGTCGCTCAATCGAAAGCTTGGTCCGAGGTGGCGTTCCACCCAGGGTCAATTCGAGCAGACGCTGGTCCATCGCCTTATCCGCAGCTGTCAGGCGATGGTTAAGGCGCAGATAGTCCATCCAGGTCGGCGTGCGGAAGGTTTCTGTCCATAGCGAACGATCCTGAAGATCGCGCTGGAGGTTCCAGTGTCGAGCACCGACGCGACTTTGCACTCGCCGGCGTTCCCGCATCTGGTCAAGGAAAGTTTCGACGTTTGCCTCCGGGATTGAGTAGTCGATCTTGACGACGATTGGGCCGCTTCTCGGCTTCAGGTCGAGAGCGAGCTGCGGTGTTTCGAAGCCAAAAGGATCCTGGTCGGAGTCTTGCCATTGACGGATAGGCAACAGGAACCCGGTGGCCGCGACCATCAGTAGCGCGCCCGCGGAGACCTCCAGGGCAGTGGTAAGCGAATAATTCTCAGCCAACGTTCCCCACAGCCAGCTGCCGGCCGCGATGCCCCCCGACGACAGGGCATAATAGATCGAGAGCGTGCGGCCAACGACCCATCTCGGGCTTGCCAATTGGACGCTTACGTCGAGCCCTGTCCAGGTGACGACCCATCCCGCGCCGCCGAGCGCCAGCGCAATTGCCGCCACCGCCACTGAGGACGTCAGAGCAAGAGATAGACAACAGCCCGCACAGGCAATGCATGCCAGTGTTGTCAGCCGCTCCTGGGATAGAGACCGCCTCAAGACATTGTTGCAAATGCCGACGCACAAGGCCCCGGTCCCGAAGCCGGCCATCAGGACACCATAAACGATTGGTCCTCCCCCTAGTTGATCGCGGGCAACGATAGGCAGGAGCGCGAGTATGGAGATGCTGGTCAGGCCAAACAGTCCTCCACGCGCGATTGCCGCCTTGATCTCCGCCGATAGCGCCGTGAAGCGCGCTCCGTCATGAATGGCCGTGGTCAATGGCTCGCGCGGCAGAGGGGACGAGCGAACATCCCATTTGCGGCGCCCTATTGTCCACAGCAGCGCCAGATAAGTCAGCGTCGCCACAGAGAAAGCTGTCAGTGGTCCAAAGGAGGCGACGACGATGCCTCCAAGCGCCGGACCGACGCTTCGAACGGCATTATATCCGACCGAGATGAGCGTGACCGCGGCTGGAACTTCGCGTTTTCGCAGAATATCGCCGACGGACGCGTGCCAAGCGGGATCGGTGAAAGCTGCACCCGCTCCGGCCAAACAGCTGAAGCCAAGAACCATCCATGGATTTAGAATGCCGAAAGCCGCAAGAGCGGCCAGCATTGCCGAGGACAGAGCTATCAGACACCAGCCCACGAACATGAGGTTACGTCGGCTGTAATTGTCCGCAAGAGCTCCGGCGATGATCGACAGGATGAATGTCGGCAAGGTCGTCGAAGCCTGCACCAAGGCGACCATCACATCTGATGTCGAGATGGTCGCCATCAACCAACTGATGGCAACGGTTTGAATGAGCCAGCCAAGGCTGGCCACCTGTGTGGCAAGCCAGATCGACCGGAAGGTTGCATTTTCCAACGGCGCAAATGTCGCCGACGAAGCTGGAGCCGCATCAGCGGGCGCCACCCTGCTCATTGGGCTGAGCCCTCCCTTGGTCTGTCGGTCGCTTAGAGTTGCCCTCCCGGCGAATGTGCCCGAGGAGGAAATGGCAGCATGAGCGCATTTCATCGGGCCAGCGCAAGTTATTTCTTTACCACCAACGCTCTGGCTGAAGCGATTACTTCGTCTGGAATTGCCACCCACGCGTTTTCATGATTGCTGGGTCTATGTCACTTCCTCGCTTGGTGCCCGAAAGAATTTCCCGGGCTACGCATACCTACCTTGCAAACATCCACATCCGGTTCGCGACTCCTTGGGTCACAGTTATCAAAGCGACGCAGTGAACGTTGTTGCCGTCGAGGACTCGCTCAACTCAAACGGGGTTCCATGGGGATCGACCTCTTCAACCACGGCTATTACTTGGAAGCTCATGAGGCTTGGGAGCCTCTATGGCATGCTGCGAAACCAAGCGCTCAGCATCGCCATTTCTTTAAGGAATTGATGCTGTAACTGTTAGAGAAGGCCCCGCCGGAAGTGCCGGGACGACCAGTCCTCGATTGGAGAGATATGCCAGATCGCCTAGTGACCAGGCTGATCGGATCAGCGGCAATTTTCTGCAGCAGAGTAGATGGTGAAGAGATGTGCCAACAACGGCACATTTCGTACGTATTCCACGTAGCCGAGAGCCCCCCGTGACGCGACCATATTGCCGGACAGGCGGGCGATCCCAAGAATGGTACCGAACAACGTTGATAAGGCGATGCCAACAACGGCAACCAAAATCGTGTTCAGCAGCCCAACTAAATACACGATACTTGGCATCGCCAGTCGCGTACGCGACCAAAGTCTCCCCAATTGGCATGTTGCCGGATCTCGTCAGAAAATAAAGGCAGCGCGCCTGGGAGAACGGATCTTGTTCCGACCCCTGTCTGGAGCGCCCGTCACGTCGAAGGAGCGCAGCGAGGCGCTAGCGCTTCGCGCGGCCGCGGTCGAAGCTTCGCACGACCTGATGTCCCGCTTTCACGCAGCTCTGATGCCCATGGTTCCAATCCCAGCGTGCCCGTCTCGAACTCGGAGACGAGGAAGACGCGAAGCGCATCGATCCCTGATCGGCCTTCACAATGGGATCGTCTACTTCTTCGACTGCTACGCAGCGACGTTGCCCCGTCAGGATCAGAGCAGGCCAGCTCCGGTAGGTCTTCTGGTTAGGCGAAAAACCGCGAGTACCGACGGATGTTCAGCATCGCGAGGTCGATCGAGACGCATCCTGCGGAACCCGTTGCATGAATGCGGTCTACCAAGTCTGTCATCAACACGGCGACATAGCGGCCTAGGTAAACCGCTCCAGCAGGTACCCCAGTGCGTTTCGGAGGTCCGTTTCGATAGCTTCCGCGACTGCCATTCCGTCACGCCGTCTCAAGGCGGAGCAAATCTTGATGCGGAGGCTTGGAGACTTCGACAGAGGAAGATATTCGGGAATCAGGAAGCTGAGATAGGGTCCCGACTGCAACCACAGGCTTTCGATTAGCTTTAGCGAAACAGGCTTTCCGGCATGTTTGTAAAGCTCGAAGTGAAACTCGACCAGTCTCTCTCGATGTAAGGAGAGGTCGGCAGGACATTTGGTATCGAGCTGCTCCGCCAGCGCCTCCATATGTTCAATCGCGCTCTCGGGTATCCGCGCGGCGGCATATGCTGCGGCGCGGGACTCTATAATAATACGGAGCTCTCGCACCTCCTTGTAGACGTGCCAGTTGGCTTCCGGGACGCGTATCGATTTCTGCAGGGAATGTTCGAGCGTTCCGGCCGTCACCAGTTGCAGGAGTGCCTCCCTGACGGGTGTCACGCTGGTATTCAGTTCCTCAGCCAGCGGCCGCAGCTTGATCTTCTCGCCTGGGCGGTAGCCGCCGCTGATCAACCGGAAGCGGATCTCATCGTAGACGGACCCCCGGCGTCCGAGACCAGTATCTCGGAATAACCCTGCACTGTCTCCTGCGTGTATAAGATCGGCCATGATTGCTTTTACGACACCTGTTAGTTCGCCATCTGGGCTGCAAGCCAAGTGGGGAGGAAAGGAAAGCAGAACAGCAGGGTCATCGTAAACAGGTCTGGACGACAAACGGCGTCACCGTCTCGATCAGCACGTCAACTAGCTACGACAAACGTTCCCGCGCCGATGCTACATTAACGCTGCCCCGGATCGGCTGACTCAAACGATCGGCCGCGTCTCGATCGCCGGGACCCTCAATCCACCCCGTCGGGCAAACCGACCGCCGACGGTCTAGCTCCTTCGCTGGCGGCGGCCTCCAGCCAGCCCGACAAATGTAACTCCGCTGGAGTTCATGCTTGCGGGACATTGCTGTTCTGCAACTGCGGCATCCGTAATTGAAAGGCCTCCATCATGTCGCTCGTGGCGCTATCGTCCTCTGACAGCCCTGATGCATGGCCGGGACGCCGCCTGCTAAACCCGGGCTCCGTTTCTCCCGTGTTGAGCTTAATATGTCATAACAGATCAAGCCATTACGGCTGAAATGAGGCGGACGAGCAGAAACTTGGCTTCCAATCCCCGCGCCCCTGCTATTCCCGATTCATCCGGTTTTACATCCACAAAGCAATCCGGATTTTTCTGTCAGGGCGATATTCTGAGAAATAATCGGTTGACAGATGGCGATCATTGATATTCGTTTGTCATAACAAAATGTATCGAGGGAAGCGACCTCATGCGCCTCTCATGGCGTTGAGCAGTGTCCCACGCAACATTCGCCGCAGCCAGGCCCGATGCCCTCCGCGCAACTGGATGCGCGGCGAGCCACGCTTGAGGAGGCATCAACAATGATTGCAGAGAAGGAATGCCGGTCCGCGCAAGTTCGGATAGCCACCATATCCGCACTTGCGCGGACCTATCATCAACGAAATCACTTTGCCGATACCAGGATGTGGACATGACAATGACAGTTGGACGCACGTGGAACGAAGTGCGCGCCGAGATGGAATCCTTCAAGGATCAGGACTTTGACTGGAAGGGAGGCCGCCTTCCTTCGTACATCTACTACCTCGACGAGGAGATGCTGAATCTCCAACGCGAGGCGTACGGGTTGTACATGGTCGAGAACGGGCTTGGCAAAGGGCGCGCCTTCCCCAGCCTCAAGCGGATGGAAGACGAGGTCATCCGTCGTGGACTCGCGATCTTGGGCGGCTCGGAAGCGAGCGGCGGCATCTTCACCTCCGGAGGCACGGAAAGCATCCTCCTGGCAGTCAAGGCAGCGCGTCAGTGGGCCCGGCAGAGCGGTAAGAAGAAGCCGTATAAGATCCTTCTGTCCGAGACCGCCCATCCGGCGTTCAATCGCGCGGCAGATCTCATGGAGCTCGAGGTAGAGCGGCTCCCGATGCGCGATCGCGATTTCAAGTTCGATCTCACCTTACTGCAGACGGCGCTGGACGATAGCGTCATCATGGTAGTTGGATCGGCACCGAACTATGCTGCGGGAACATTCGATGACATCACCCGATTGGGCGAAATATGCCTCAAGAACGGTCTGTGGCTGCATGTCGACGCCTGCGTCGGCGGCTTCCTCGCCCCGTTTGCGCACATGAACGGAAGGAGCATTCCGGACTTCGATCTGAGCGTACCGGGAGTGAAGAGCCTCTCGGCCGATATTCATAAATATGGCTTTGCAGCCAAGGGAGCCTCTCTCGTGCTTTTCTCCTCTGCCGAGGATAAGAAGCTGGCGCATTTCGCGCTCGACTGGTCGAGAGGTACTTACCAGTCCGAGTCGAATCAAGGTACGCGCGCTGGCGGTGCCGTGGCGGCAGCTTATGCTGTAATGAACGTCCTCGGAAACGATGGCTATCGCCGCCTCGCGGACATTACGCTCGGAACTGTTGACCGCCTTACCGACGGCATCGATGCCATCGACGGACTGGAAGTCATTAAGCCGTTCGAGCTGTGCATCTTCGCTTACAAGAGCGTCGATCCGGACATCGAGATCAACGCAGTAGCCGACGAAATGGGAAACAAGGGGTGGTTCATCGGCCGCTCGCAGCGCCCGGCACCTTCCATTCAGATGGCGGTCAATCCCGTGCATGCGAAGATTTGCGACCAGTATCTGGCCGACCTCTCAGAAAGCGTGGCCACGGTCAAGCAACTCGGACTGCGATCACAATTTGACAAGAATACTTATTAAGACGTCGTCTCAATACAGCGCGCTAATTCGCTTCCGCCCGTGACAATACAACAAGGGGAATACCATGAGACAGCGGTAGTTGTTCACAATCGTTTTTCTTTCTCGGTGGGCTTTGCCTGGTATGTCCCATGCAACCCCATCTTCTTTGCCGGGGTGATACCAGCACAGGAATCTTCGCGTCGTTTGACGCTCTTCAGGAAGTTTGACATGTTAACCAGGCCTTATCGCATTGGTGTCGACGTCGGTGGCACTTTTACCGATCTATTAGTTGTTGACGCAAGTGGCGCAATTCACGCTTACAAGTCGCCGTCGGTGCCGAGCAACCCGGCGCAGGGCGTTATTGCCGCGATGGAGCTCGCGGCTTCTCAACTCGGCATCTCAGTACACGCACTATTGTCCGGGACTTCTCAATTCGTCCACGGCTCAACCGTAGCGACCAATACGCTTCTTGAGAAGAAGGGAGCCAAAACAGGGCTTCTTACCACCGAAGGCTTTCGGGACAGTCTCGAGATCAGGAGGGGATTCCGAGACGATGTTTGGGATCATCGCAAACCGTATCCTGACGTATTGGTTCCGCGTTATCTTCGTTTGTACGTGTCAGAGAGAATGGCCCATGACGGAACTGTCATAAAGCCGCTTGATCTTTCTTCCGTAGATAGCGCCATTCAGATTTTCAAAAACGAACAGGTAGAGTCCGTCGCTGTCTCGCTCTTGCATGCCTATCGTAACCCAGCCCACGAGAAGGCTGTCGGGGATTATGTTCGCATGTCAATGCCCGGCACTTGGGTGACTGAGTCAGCGGCGGTTGCGCCCATCATCGGAGAATATGAGCGGACATCTACGGTCGTGGTAAATGCGTATATCGCGCCGCGTGTAACTCCCTACCTGACTGAGCTCGATCGGCGGCTGAGTGAACTGGGCCTACCACGTGGCCTACTGATGGTTCAGTCAAATGGGGGAGCGATTTCCGTACCAGAGGTTGCAAATCTACCTGTCCGCTTGATACTGTCAGGCCCTGCCGCTGGCGTTGGTGCCCTTCGCTTTTTCGGGCACGATACAAAGTCCAAAGATCTCATGGCAATCGAAGTTGGAGGCACAAGCTGCGACGTCACCCTGGTGAAGAACGGCGCCGTCAGCATGACGGACCAGATTAACGTCGATGGCTATCACCTCACCATCCCCGCCGTGGAAATCCATACTGTGGGAGCTGGTGGTGGTACCATTGGCCACGTCGACTCTGCTGGTATGATGCAGGCGGGTCCCCAGGGAGCAGGAGCACGTCCTGGCCCAGCATGCTACGGGTTTGGTGGCGAATATCCGACGGTCACGGACGCTAACCTTGTCTTAGGGCGACTGAAACCGGGGAGTTACGCTGGCGGTGCCATTTCGCTCAATATGGATAAAGCAACGGACGCCGTTCGAAGGCACCTTTCGGAACCTTTGGGAATAGATGTGGAAGAGGCGGCCATCGGCCTAATAAAACTTGTTGAGCAAAATATCCAACACGCGATCGAGAAGGTTTCGGTAGAACGGGGATACAACCCTCGACTGTTTACTCTTGTTGCAGCGGGGGGTGCAGGCGCGTTACACGGTCCGTCTGCCGCACGATCGGTTGGCTGCTCATCCCTATACGTACCCCGCCTTGCGGGCGTCTTTTGCGCCTTTGGTATGTGTAATACGGACGTACGGCACGATTACTCTTTAACCTGGCTTCGAGAGCTTTACGACAAAGACGGGGAACACCAACAAGCGCTCGATAGAGCGTTTGATGAACTTCAGTCGCACGCCGAAGGGTTCCTCCACAGGGAAGGGTTCTCCCCTCATAATAGCACGTTCGTTCGCGGATATGAAATGCGTTATGTTGGACAACAGTGGAACGTTTCGGTTGATTGTCAATCGACCAATCTCGACGATGTGCGCCGGTCGTTCGAGACAACCCATGAAAGACTCTATGGTTATTTCCAAGAAGAAGGGCCGGTGCTGATCGCTGGCATTCGGCTCGCCGGTGTTGGTGTCCAGCCTCCACTTACGGTCGTTGCCCCCGCTTACTCGGATGCAAAAGCCACGCCGACGGAGTTTCGACGTGTCTGGGTAGATCACCTTACAGGGTTTGCGGTGATACCTGTATATGATGGGCGGCTATTGCTTCCTGGACAATCGCTTTTGGGCCCGGCCATAATCGATGAATCGACCACCACGCTAATTGTAGGTAGTCACGACGAGCTAAACGTTACGGCGGCCAACAACTACTTGATCAAGATCGGCCACGCAGAATCTAATTCGACTGGTGTTCTATCAAGTTTTCAGGCCGCGGAGTGAACTCTACGCGCAAATGCAAATTAAGGCAATTAATCGGATGAGAACGCAGATTACGATCAATGACCCAGTGCTGCTGGCGATTATTCAAAAGCAACTTGATCATATTACGTTGCAGATGGGCACCGTTATGGTCAAGACTGCACGGAGCCCGATCTTCAGCCAAAGTCACGACTTCAGTTGTTTTTTGAGCAACTCGCGAGGAGAAACGATCGCTCAAGCCGATGGCCTGCCAATACACTCGGGCGGAGGGGGGTTCGCGGTCCGGGCCTTACTGCGGGATTTTGGCAAGGATATTAGTGATGGCGATGTATTTATTCTGAGTGACCCATATGAGGCCGGCGGCAATCACCTGCCAGACTGGACGATTATCCGTCCGGTTTTTGCAGCTGGCGTGCTTGCCGGCTTTTGCACAAACAGGGCACACCAATCTGATATCGGCGGTGGTGCCGCCGGAACTTACAACGCAGCAGCTACCGAAATCTTCCACGAGGGCATTCGTTTACCAGTCCTGAAACTCTACGAATCGGGTAAACGTCGCGACGACCTCTGGAAGCTTCTCCTGCTGAACTCGCGTTGTCCGGATCTGCTGGACGGCGATTTAGCTGCAATGGTTGGGTCAACCCGCATCGGAGCGGAGCGAATGTCTGCTCTATTTATTGAGCTCGGTGCCGACCGGGCAGACGATTATTTGGATGCGGTTCTCGCTCACGGTGAGCGAAGCATGCGTCAAGCGGTCCGCAATTTACCAGACGGTGTTTGGAAGGGAGCAGACGTGAGCGACAATGATTGTTTCGAGTTGCGCGACGTCGAAACCCGTGTGACTCTTACGATCAAGGGCGATGAACTCACCTTTGATTTCACCGGTAGCTCGCCGCAAATCAAAGGGTTCAAGAATAGCAGCCTAGCCAACACATATTCATCCGTTTACGTCGCCGTTTCGTCTTTCTTGGACAAATCGATTCCGCGCAACGAGGGGGCTTACCGCTGCGTCAAGATCATTGCGCCAGAAGGAACGGTAGTGAACGCAAAACCCCCGGCGCCACTGACGATGTGTACGGTTTTTCCGGCAACCGACATCATGAACGCATGCTGGCGGGCGCTGGAGCAAACAGATCCTGAGCGTGCCTGTGCCAGCTGGGGTAAGCTGGTACACGGCATCTCTGCCGGACTGCAGCCTGATGGGCGGATGTTCGTTATGTATCATTGGCATGGGCAGGCAGGTGGTGGTGCAGTAAAAGGGCGGGACGGATTTCCGATGACTAGCACCCAGATGACTCTTGGCGGCATGTCCATTCCGAACGTGGAGACTTACGAACAGTCTTATCCGTGCAGAATCCTGCGACAAGAGTTTCGCCTCGATGGAGGCGGTGCCGGTGAATACCGGGGCGGTACTGGTGTGGAGTACGAGGCTATCATTTTTACACCCAGTGAACACCACATTAGAGCTGAAGGAGGACGCCGCCCAACCGGCCTCGGATGTGTTGGAGGTTTGTCAGGCGCCATGGCCGACATCAGCGTTTTGGAGTTGGATAGCGGGAAGGCCGTGGATGTACCGCCCTACGGCGCACAGGCGTTGCCTCCAGCACGTTTCAAAATTTTAGGATCCGGTGGGGGAGGTTGGGGATACCCGAATGCAAGAAAGCCAGAGCTGGTGTTGCGCGATGTTCGAGACGGAGTCGTGTCCGTACAGGCCGCAAGGGACATTTATGGCGTGGTGATCTCGCAGGACGGGAAGGCGGTCGTGAGCGCAACCCCCCGCGCTTCGAGTGCCTAGCATCGGGCGCGTACATACTCATCGGCAACGGACCGACGGCCGGCGTGCGTTACCCCGCTTATGATTTCGAAGATGATCCGATACCGTCAGGCATAGGCTATTGGGTATATCAGGTCGAGACGGCGCCCGCTCCATAACCTCGCCGGCCCCTGCGCGCTAGGTTTCGCTGGCCCGCCCGGATGGAAAAGAGCAGGTTCGTTGCGAGCGCCGGGTTTTCCCTCGTCTGTGCGACCGCATCTGAAAAGGCGAGGCTGCCGGCGGCGATGGCATGGGCGTCCGCCACCGCATGGCTCAAGATCGTATGGCGCGCGATGACGTCCAACAATTGGGTGCCCGGCATGCAGCTGGACACCTCTAACGTAACCGCCCGGTTGTTACCGCGGAGATTTCGCTTTGATGCGAGCGATGAGTTCCTGGCCATCGACGAAGGCTTCGAGGAAGTCCATTCGTCAGCGGTGCGGCGCGCATGGGCAAGCATTTGCTCCAGCTCTTCCATTCCGTCGCGGGTAAGCGAAGTTATTGCCTCGTCCGGTCCGGTGTAGACGCTGATGATGCTGCCATAGCTCAGGTTGTCATCGTTGCTGACGATCGCCTGAAGGAGTTCGGCATCTGAACTCTTCCTCACCGTGGCGATCGGCTATGTGAAGGCTGGAGGAGACCGTATCGAGAAGGATGCAGATCGACGTGTCCAGGAGGCCATCGCGTTGGTGTTCCGCAAGTTCGCCGAGCTTCAGACGATCCGCCAAATGCTGGTGTGGTGCAGGCAGGAAAAGGTTCTGTTGCCTGCCCTGGGCAACAGTGCGGCCGGCCGGGTTATCTGGCGCTTGCCTGTTTATCCGACAGTTCATCACATGCTGACCAACCCCGTCTATGGCGCCTACTCCTTCGGCCGCCGAACCGCGCGTGTGACGATCGAGAACGGGCGCGAGCGGGTGGTCCGGAGCATGCAGCGCGACTGGCGCAACTGCGACCGCCACGAGGGCTATATTGCCTGGGCCGAGTACGAAAGGGAATCAACAGCTGATCGCCGATAACACCAACGGCAAGCGGTTCATGAGCCGAGGCGCGGTCCGCACCGGCGAAGCTCTGCTGCCCGGCCTGCTCCGCTGCGCCCGGGCGGCAAGAAGCTTCACGTCCGCTACGGCCAGACTTATCGTTCCGAGTGCGTGGGCGCCTTCAACCAACTCGCGGCGGCGCGATGCATCACCTTTGGCGGAATGCGCGTCGACCATGTGCTTGCCAAGGAAGTGCTGGATAGGCTGGGCGTGGAAGCGGCCCTGGCGGCCGTCGAAACGCTCAGTCAGCAGCCGCTTGGAGAAGAAGAGCCAACTCGACCTAGCGCTGCAGAAAGCGCGTTACGAGGCTGCCAGGGCGCAGCGTCAGTACGACGCCGCCGATCCGGAGAATCGCCTTGTAGCTGGAGAACTGGAGCGGCGATGGAACGAACGGTTGGCTGCAGTTCGTGATCTTGAACTCGAGATGGATCAGCTCGATTCCGACAAGGCGCCGACGCTGACCAAGGCCTACCGCGAGCGGCTCATGGCGCTCGGCCAGGACCTGATTCGTGCTTGGGAGAGCCCCGGCACGCGCCAGAGACGCGCAAGAAGATCATCCGCACGGTCATCGCCGAGATCATCGCCGATGTCGTCGGCGATAACCTGGAGCTGATCATCCACTGGCAGGGCGGTGACCATACCCGTCTGATGGTGAAGCGGAACCGCGCCGGCCAGACGCGGTGGACTACCGACGCGGAAGTGGTCGACTTGGTTCGCGCCCTGGCTCGCCAGATGCCTCACGAAACGATCGCCGCGGTACCTCAACCGATCCGGTAAGACGACCGGGCATGGCAAGAGCTGGACACGGGGGCGTATCTGCTCCCTTCGCAATCAACATGACATCGCCGTCTATCGTGACGGCGAGCGCGCCGAACGCGGAGAGGTTATGCTCGATGAGGCGGCCGCAGCCCTGACCCTCAGCCAATCGACCATTCGCCGTCTTATCAGGGCGCTCTCCCGGCAGAACAACATTGCAAAGGCGCACCCTGGATCATTCGACACGCCGACCTTGAGCGAGAGGAGATACGCCGGCAGGCCGACCTACGCCGCTCACGACGCCCGCCACCCGACGAGCGCCAGCCAAATCTACTAGATCTTTCAACAGCATGACGGGATGAGCAGTATGAAGCACCATCGTCGGCGCCGGCAAATAGCCAGTTTTCTCGCTCGGCGGCATTGTTGTCCATGGCGACGCGCCCCTCTTCGAGGAAAAGGCACAATGATGGCCAGCGGCTCAGGCCATAACGGAAGGCTTTTGCCAAATCGCTCTTGCCCGGAATGCGGGTCAGTTGCGTTTCGATCCAGACACGGAATACCCCGATCTTTGGTTTGCTCTGCTTCTGACGTGCGGCAAGGCGGGCATCGGCAGGCTGACCCGCAATGCCGTGCTCGATGTCATAAAGCGCACCGATACGGACGAGAGCCTCGCGTGCGATCTCGGACTTGTTCGAGGTCCATATATCTTGGAAGTCGCGTCCCCAATGCGCCCAGCATGCCGCCTCTCGGAAGCGGGATATTCCATCGGCTCCAGGCTCATAAAGCTTGCCGTAGCCTTTGTAGCCGTCAGCTTGGAGGATCCGCTTGTCTGCCTCAGATGGCGGAGGACGTGGTGTTCCTTCCAGTCCGGAGCAAAGTAGTAGACCGCGCCAGGCGGAGCGCCGCCCGCCCATGGGCGTTGATCGCGGACATATGTCCAGATCCTGCCTTTCTTTACGCCTTTCCCCAGCCCTTTGTCCTGCATGGAGCGATCCGGCACCCGGATCGGGGTATCGTCGGCATTGAGAAGGTCGCTGGCCATGATCAAGGTTCCGATCCGCTCGATCAGGGGCTGAAGCACCTGCATGGCGCGACCGCACCAATCGACCAGCGTACTGTCGGGGATGTCGGCACCCATGCGGGCGAAGATTTCGTGCAGGCGATAAGATGTTGCGGACGGAATTATGCTGCGGAGGCTCCCGTTCTCCCTAAGCTTCAGGCGATTCCAGGCAATCTCCGCAACATAATTTTCTGAAGTCAAATTGCATTAAGGAACGCCATTACACCCTTGTCCTCCTTCCACGGCCGGTCTGGCCCCGAAGCCGCTGCATCGCACAGCGCGATTGCTTTCGCCTTCATCTCGAGATCGATTTCGGCGTAGACGTTGGTGGTCTCAAGGCTGACGTGTCCGAGCCATGCGCGTATGGTGTTAAGGTCGACGCCTGCCTGCAGCAGATGACAGGCGCTTGTGTGACGGATCACATGCGGTTGCGGCGCGACAATGAAGCTGCGAGCGTTGCGTCAATCAAGATGAGAATGCTGGCGGGTTGGAACGCAGGGAGGGCGTAGCCCGACTGGAGTTTCAACCCGCCAGCGCCGCTGCCTTTTCGGGGGCGTTTGTCTGGTGATCGCGGTCGACCGGGTATGCCGGTGGTTTTTCCGATTTGGAGGAATCACTTTGTGCCCGGCCGCCACGTAACCGATCACCAGATGAGGCTCTACATGAAGTTCCGTCAGACCAATTCGACAGCCGTCGCGGCGGCAAAGGCGTCGATCAGCACAGCCACGGCCTATCGCATCGAGAAGGATTCGAGGCTGCCCTCGCAGAAGAAGGCGCCGCGGGAACGACGCCGTGCCGATCCGCTTGCCGATATTTTTCAGACCGAGGTCGTGCCGATGCTGCAAGCAGCACCCGGCATTCGCGCGATAGCTATCTTCGAGGAGATGCTGCGCCGTCACCCCGGTCTGGGCAACGGCATTCGCCGCACGCTGGAGCGGCGCGTCCGCTCCTGGCGCGCCGTCCATGGCGCGGAGCAGGAGGTCATCTTCCGACAGATGCATGAGCCCGGCCGCCTCGGCCTGTCGGATTTCACCGACATGGGCAAAGCCGGCATCACGATCGCAGGCCAGCCGCTCGACCACCGGCTCTATCATTTCCCGCTCGCCTATTCCGGCTTCGAGCACGCTCATGTCGTGCTCGGCGGCGAGAGCTTTGTCGCCCTGGCGCAAGGCCTGCAGAACGCGCTGTGGTCGCACGGCGGCGCTCCCCGCGAGCATCGCAGCGACAGCCTCTCGGCGGCATTCCGCAACCTGGACAAGGACGCCCGGGAGGACCTGACGCGCCGCTACGGCGACCTGTGCGGCCACTACGGCATGACCCCTTCCCGCAACAATCGCGGCATCGCACATGAGAACGGCTCCATCGAAGGCCCGCACGGCCATCTCAAGCGGGCGATCGACGACGCGGCTCTGATGAGAGGATCGAGCGATTTCGGCGATCTGGCCTGCTACCGCCGCTTCGTCGACGAGATCGTCAGCCGGGTGAACGCCCGCAATCCAAGCGCATCGACATCGAGCGCGCCGAGCTCCAGGAACTGCCCGTCCGGCGCACATCCGACTACGAGGAGGTCACCGTGCGCGTCACCTCATCGGGCGGCTTCACGCTGCGCAAGGTGTTCTACACCGTGCCCTCGCGCCTGATCGGCCACCGGCTCAGGGTGCGCCTTTTCGACGATCGGCTGGACATCTTCATCGGCGGCACCCTTCTCGTGACGCTGCCGCGCGGACGTGCCTCTCCATCGGGCAAACACGACCAGGTCGTCAATTACCGGCATGTCATCCATTCGCTGCGTCGCAAACCGATGGCGCTGTTGAACCTGGTCTATCGCGACCAGCTCTTTCCGCGCGCGGCGTATCGGCACACCTTCGACATGCTCATGGAGCGGCTGCCGGAGCGGCAGGCCTGCCGCATCATGGTGGATCTTCTCGCCATGGCTCACGAGCGCGCCTGCGAGAGCGAACTGGCCGACCAACTGGATGCCGCGCTGCAGGCGCGCCGATTGCCCGACATGGCCGCCTTGCGGGAACGCTTCGCCCCCGATCCCTCCCGGATGCCGAATGTCGTCGTGCGCCTTGCGCCGCTCAATGCCTATGAAGCCCTGCTCGGCGCCAGCCTGACGGGAGACGCGGCATGAAGACCAACACCACTGTCGATACCGCCAAGCTCAGCCTGCTCCTCAACGAACTGCGCTTGCCGGCCATCAAGCTCATGTGGCCGCAAATTCGCCGAACAGGCCGACAAGGAAGGCTGGCCCGCTGCCCGCTTTCTGGCCGCGATCACCGAGCATGAACTGGCCAAACGCGACCGCCGCCGCATCGAACGCCACCTCGCCGAGGCCCGCCTCCTGCCGGGCAAGACCCTCGACACCTTCGCGTTCGAGGCCGTGCCGATGATCTCCAAGGCCCAGGTGATGGCGATCACCGCCGGCGACAGCTGGCTGGAGAAGTGGGCGAACCTGCTTCTGTTCGGCCCGGCCGGCGGCGGCAAAAGCCATCTCGCTTCAGCAATCGGCCTTGCGCTCATCGAGAATGGCTGGCGGGTGCTCTTCACCAGAACAACCGACCTCGTCCAGAAGCTTCAGACGGCACGGCGAGACCTGGCGCTCGAGAGCGCTCTGGCCAAGCTCGACAAGTTCCATCTCCTGATCCTCGATGATCTCGCCTACGTCACCAAGGACCAGGCCGAGACCAGCGTGCTGTTCGAGCTCATCAGCGCCCGCTACGAGCGGCGCTCGATGCTCATCACCGCCAACCAGCCGTTCGGCGAATGGGCAAGGTCTTCCCCGACGCCGCCATGACGCTTGCCGCAGTCGACCGCCTGGTCCATCACGCCACCATCTTCGAGATGCATGTCGAGAGCTACAGGCGCCGCGAGGCCATGGAGCGAATGCGTGGCCCGGGACGCCCCGCGTCCTATGCCACATCCGCCAACAGCGTCGCTGATTGACGCGCCGCGACAATCAAACCGACAAACCCTCTTGCGCGCGACAATCAATGCCGCGATCATCACCTCCGCCGCGACACCAGATTCTCATCCAGATTGTCGCGCGCTTCTCATCAGAATTGTCGCGCCACATGCGGTGATTGCTCTTGCGGCAAGCGTTGGTACGCGCATCGCTCGACCAGCCGATAGACACCGAACCGGGTATAGCGCTTTCGATGGCGGCTGATGAAGACGGGGTCACCGTTTTGCGCGTCCCCGAACGAGTTCCCCAAGCGCGTCTTCCGTGCGTGGCCACAGCGGGCATTGTCGGATTTTGCCGCCCTTTCCGCAAAGGGTGACGAGTGCATTCGCGGTGACGGCCGACCTAGAGATTGTCGACCTGTAGCATTGTCGCCTCCGAAACCCGCGCCCTGGTATCGTAAAGGAAGAGCAACAAGGCGTGTTCGGCCCGGCCCCTCGGCGTCTGGCGGTCGGGAACCGCGAGCAGGGCCTCCATCTCCTTCCTGGTCATCCACGAGATCGGCTCTGGTGCAGCCTTCTTCGTCGCAATGGAGCGGATCTGCGCACACCAGGCGAGACGGGCGGGATCACGGCTGGCGACGAAGCGGGCGAAGGACCGGATCGCTGTCAGGCGTTGGTTGCGGGTCTGCACCGAACAGCCGCGGTCCTCCTCAAGATGGGCAAGGAAGTGCAGCACGCGTGATGGATGGATATCCTCGACATCCAGACGGTCCGTTGGTTTGCGGACCTTGGCGCTGATAAATGGCAGCAGCAGCGTGCAGGTGTCGCGGTAGCTCTTTTGCGTGTTGCGGGCGAGACAGCGCTCGGTGACGATGTAATCCGCCAGGAAGCGCCGGAGCCAGGGCCGAGCGTGCGGGGATCACCCATGGTCTCCTCCATTGACGTAGCGGTCGAAGCAGACCGACGCTTCGTGTAGGAGCTCCGGCGTCATGGACAGGTAGACACTTGTGTCTTCCAAGTTGACGTGGCCGAGATATGTCGAGAGCGCCGGCAGCAGCCGTTGCACATTTGCGCCCTGGCGGTACCAGAACGTCAGCCGATGCACGGCCGCAGTGTGTCGAAAGGCGCGCAAACACGGAGCGCGTCGGCCGTCATCCTTGCGATCGATTCCGGCGGTCTCGAGCAGCCGTTTCAATGCATGATCGACATTGTGCTTCCTCACCTGTGTTCCATCGCGGTTTGCAAGGAAGGCGGACGCCATCCCTTGTGGCAGCGGACGGTCCGAACGTTGTTCAGCATAAGCCCTAAGCGCGCCGGCGAGTTGCGGAGCGACGGGAACGAGGCGTCGGCTCAACAGCCAGTCGGTTTCGGATGCGCGGATACGGCCAGCTCTTCCTTCAAAATTGCGTCAGAGATCTTCTCAGCCACCATGATCGTGGGAAT
>NZ_JAMYSC010000074.1:0-23989 GCF_040321755.1 Mesorhizobium sp. M0276
CTCGAGGCAGACGCGGCGGCATTCTTTGGAGCCGACCGCGCGCTGTTCTTCGGCAGCGGCTACATCGCCAACTTCGCTCTGCTGACGGCGCTGCCGCAGAAGGGCGACCTTTTGGTCCTCGATGAGCTCGCCCATGCCAGCATGCATGAGGGTGCGCAGGCCGGGCGCGCCGAGTTCAAGCTGGCCGCGCACAACGACATTGATGCTGTCGAGGATGCGATCACGTGTTGGCGCGCCGAAGGCGGCATGGGATGCGTCTGGATCGCGGTGGAAAGCCTTTACAGCATGGATGGCGACTGCGCGCCTTTGGAGAGCCTGGTCGCGCTTGCCGATCGGCACGACGCACCATGAGCTTCAGCCTGTCATAGGCGCTGTCGGCGAACAGATGCTTCACCCAGGGCCAACGCTTGCGGATACCGTTCAGGATCGCCTGAGCGCCGGCACTGTCCGGCGGTGGTGAGGTTGACCATCAACAGCCGCCGATCCGTATCGACGGCAATGTGTCGCTTGCGGCCGACAATCTTCTTGCCGGCGTCGTAACCCCTTGTTTCAGCTTGCGGAGCCTTGACCGACTGGCTGTCGATCACGCCAGCCGTGGGAGTGGCCTCGCGCCCGGCTCGCTCGCGATCCAGCATCAGCGCCACATCATGGATGGTCTGGAACAGCAAACGCCGCGCCAACTCGCGAAACCAGCCATAGACCGTCTGCCAGGGCCCAAAATGGATCGGCAGCATTCGCTAACCGCAACCGGAGCGGGCCAAGTAGCGCACGGCGTTGACCACCTCCCGGAAATCAACCTCGCGCGGACGGCCGCGACGCCCAGGCTTGGGCATCAGCGGTGCGAACTGCTCCCACTCTTCGTCCGTCAAATCAGACGGATAGCGCTTGGTTTTCTTGGCAATCTGGCCATCCGCCCACGGCTCAGCTCTGTCCACATCAACAGCTTGAATCATAGCCAAGCCACAGACGGAACCCATAGCCAGCCAATTTTCAAAACGGCTGCAAGCGTTTTTACCGTCAGCGGATCGAGGTGCGGCAGCCTGCCGAGCTGCGGCACACCGCCGAATTCCACGATTGTCCGTTGCGTATCGGCCATCTCATCGCCGATGAAGGCGATGCCAGCCAGCGGTATGGAGCGGGTCCGCAGGGCCTCAATCGACAGCAGGGTGTGGTTGATGGTGCCGAGCCCGGTGCGGGCGCACAAAATGACCGGCAGCCGCGACTCAGCAAATATGTCGATGATTCTTGTATGCCGGTTGAGCGGCACCATCAGGCCGCCCGCGCCCTCGATGACGAGCGGCGCCGCAACGGGCGCCGTATAAGCAGTCAGCCAGACGAGCGGCGTTGCACTGTGCGCGCCGCAATGTGCGGTCGGCTCAAGCCCCTGGTTCCTCGCGTTGCGCTCACCAACTTACTAACCTAACGTCAACCTCAAAGCCATCTGCCATATTGTTATGCAGATGCGAAGAGGAATTTCGCAGCCACAACAATTGCCGGCCCAACCCCTATTCTCAAGCTCGCAGATTCATTCCCAACGGCGCGGATACCCACTGCTTGCCAGGTCGCTATCGCTTCCTTCACTATTCACCGAACGTGCGGTGTCGACACGGCAAATGTGCTGCTGCGCGCCACCTAAATCGATTGAAATGCTTCAAAGACCCGGAACATTCCCGACGGTGATCCCTGGAGCACTACGGGTTGATCGAGTGGCGCTCGAAGAAGCGCGATATGAGGCAACCAGAGCGCGCCGGCAGTAGGCACGGTCGCCCTGACAATCGTCTGGTTGTTCCCGAGTTGCCGTCGGCCGCGAGCCGCTGCGGCAGTTCGATTCAGCAATCACTTTATCGTCCAGCCCTGCCTTTAGGGAAGAAGCGGTCGCCAGCCGTTGTGGCTCTCCGCCGAGGTCAACGCTGCACTCTCAAGTAACGCCATGCCGACACCTCGTGTCGGGTTTGTCGTGTCTGTGCACAGGCTTGTTTACCCAATCTTTGTTTTGCGTCAGGCAAAATAGCTGAAAAGAAATAGCAAAATGGTCTTCTTCGGTCTGATCGGCCAAACTGGCATGGGTCTTGAAACAGTTCGGTGTGAGGCGGCGAGAGCTGCCGACTGGCATTCATGTCGTGGGTAGCTGCGATTGATGAAACGAAGGATGGAATTTCACAGCCGAACGGGTCGTGATTGGGTTGACCGTTGCCATCTCAGGCCGGGATCGCTGTCCAGCCGATGTGCTATGAGCAGTTGACCGAACGCCTTGCCTGCGACCGCCACGCTATTCTGGAAAGTCTTGGGAAGCTATGTTCTTGGGTATTGGGTTGGATTGGAAGCGAGCCAGTGATCAATTGGAACCTTGCGGGCGCGATTCCGCAGCGTTGTCTATTCTGTGGTGCCTAGTCGCGGTCGCGATCCTCGGGATTGCACCACCCGCTCGCCCGAGCGCTGCGTGCGGACGTAGACGTTCAGATCGTCGGCGTAACGCTATGATGTCGGGCTGGCGTCAGAACGAGCCATATAACTCCTTGGATCATCAATCAATCAAAATTAGGCAGATCACTGGGTCTACGGCGATGGGGTCTAGGCTGGGCCCTGTGGCGGTGAGCGCGGCCTCCAGCATGCGCGCCTCAGCCGTCAGGCACCTTATTGCTCTTTCTGCCCGTTCGCTTGGATTTCTTAAAGATGTGACCTTGCACGACACGGGATACGTCGATGCGGTTCTTGTGCATGGCCGGTTCGATTTCGAGCGCTACACGGAAGATCTGTTTCATAAGCTCGGCTTGGCCTTCCCTCTCAGCTTGTGCACGGCACTACCGTTACGCCGTGCCGAATTTCTGGCCGGTCGCGCGATGGCAGACGCGGCGTTGCAGGCGCTGGGCCAACTTACTACTGAGATTCCCATCGGTCCCGACCGGGCCCCAGTCTGGCCAAAAGGCTCAGTTGGTTCAATCACCCATGCGCGGGGGCATTGCGCCTGTTTCGCCAAAGGCGATCCAGGCTGGCAAGCCGGTGTCGACATCGAGGCAATAGCCAGCGGCCACGCGCTGGAATCGATCCTGAGCATGACGGCTAACCAGCGTGAACGTGCCTTGATTGCACGACAGACGGCGCTCCCTCCAGATCGGCTGGCAACGCTGCTCTTTTCGGCAAAGGAGACACTTTTCAAAGGACTCTACCCGGTGGTGCGGCGCTTTTTTGGGTTCGACTGTGCTGAACTACGGACGCCCCCTGCGAACGGATGCTTGCGGCTGCACCTAACACAAACCCTTTGCAGGGAATTACCTGCGGGCGAATCCTATGACATCCGCTTTAATACCACCGCCGACTGGGTATTGACTTGGCTAGCCGTGCATCGGTACAGAGGCAAGCCTGACTACCCGAGCCGCATGTAAATATATCGTCTGTCCTTTTTCCTTTCGAGGTAATCAGGTCCTCCGTGCGTGATCTTAGCTTTGAACATACATCATGAAATCTGGGAACCACTGGGATATCCCTATTAGGAGATATCGACCGGCACATCTGGACACCTCTAACTACTGGCATTTCCAGAGGGGTGCGGCAATGAGGTTGCGAACAGCCTGACGCGCGGCGGGGGCTGGATTTCGGTCGTTGGGGCTGATGCTGGTTGCCGATTTCGGCATCGCGGCGGCGTTTTCCACCGCTCTCGCCGTCAGGCGAACGCAGTTCGCCGTTGGTGCCAGACGAAGCGGGTGAGATTGTAGGCGAGGGTTGGCCATGCCGATCTTGGTGCAGGCGCGAGCGATGCCGATCGTGCGGACAAACAGGCCCATGCGGGATTTCTGCTGCGCGAAGACGTGCTCGACGAAAGCGCGGATCTTTGAGCGCCGGCCATTGGCCCGTGCCATCGCCTCGCTCATCGGCCGGCCTTTCGGCTTCTTGTGATAAATGTCGGAGACGTAGCCGTTCTTGTCCAGCCACGCCTCATTCTTCTTCGAGCGATAAGCGATGTCGGCCACCCGTCGAGCCGGTGTCAGCCTTTTCAGCATCGGAATTGCGTTGCTTCGGCGCCGCCACGATCGTGGCATCAACGATCTGGCCACCCATCGCCAGATAACCGGCCTTGGTGAGGTGCTTGTCAAAACGGGCGAACAGGTTGTCCACCGCCCGGGCCTGCGTGAGGTGCTCCCTAAACAACCAGATCGTCTTGGCGTCGGGAACCTTGTCGCCGAGCCCCAACCCGAGGAAGCGCATGAAGGAAAGCCGGTCCTGGATCTGGAACTCGGCTTGATCGGCCGAGAGACTGTAGAGCGCCTGCAGAACCAGGACCTTGAACATCATCACCGCATCAAAGGGCGGCTGGCCGCCTTTGGCGCCATCGGAGCGCTTCAGCGCCTTGGCCAGCGGTTTCCGGAAAACCTCCCAAGGCACCACCGCGTTTAGCTTCTCCAGGGGATCGCCGGCCTCGCTCAGCCGAACATAACGCTCGTCAGTATCCCAGAACCCAGCCTGTCCTCGCATCCAACGCCTCCGTGCAAATCACCAGGCGAAGTGAATCAGGCGCGTCCCCACAGGTGGTGTAGTTCGGCGGGAAGACCCCGGATTCCGATCTCTGCGCGAGATGATCTGCTTTGCCGCCGAGCGACTGATGGAGCTGGAGGTGGGAGCCGCCACCGGCGCCGCCTATGGCGAGAAGAACCCTCTGCGGCTGGCTCAGCGCAACGGCTATCGCGAGCGCGACTGGGAGACGCGGGCCGGCACCGTCGAGCTGCGCATCCCGAAGCTGCGCAAGGGGAGCTACTTCCCGGGCTTACTGGAGCCGCGGCGTATGGCGGAGAAGGCGCTCACCGCCGTCATCCAGGAGGCCTACGTCCAGGGGATCTCGACACGCTCCGTCGACTACCTGGTCAAGGCCAGGGGCATGAGCGGCATCTCCAAGAGCCAGGTCAGCCGGTTATGCGAAGAGATCGACGGCAAGGTGAAAGCCTTCCTCGAGCGGCCGATCGAGGGCGACTGGCCCTATCTGTGGATCGATGCGACCTACCTGAAGGTGCGCCGCGGCGGACGCATCGTCTCGGTCGCTGTCATCATCGCCGTCGGCGTCAACGCGGACGGCCGGCACGAGGTGCTGGGCATGGAGATCGGCAACTCGGAGGCCGAGCCTATCTGGACTGAGTTCCTGCGCAAGCTAACCCGCCGCGGTCTGCGCGGCGTCAAGCTCGTCGTCTCCGACGCACATGAAGGCCTCAAGGCGGCCGTCACCAAGGCGCTGTGCGCCGCGACATGGCAACGCTGCCGGGTTCATTTCATGCGCAATGTGCTGGCGTATGCCGGCAAGAGCGGTCGCCGTGTCGTCTCCGCCTTCATCGCCACTGCCTTCGCCCAGGAGACGCCGGAGGCCGCGTCGGTACAATGGCGCGCCGTCGCCGACCAGATCCGGCCGAAGGTGCCGAAGCTGGCGACAAATATGGACGACGCCGAGCCCGACGTGCTGGCCTACATGACCTTCCCGAAGGAGCACCGCGCCAAGCTGCACTCGACCAACCCGATCGAGCGCCTCAACGACGAGATCAAGCGGCGCACCGAGGTCGTCGGCATCTTCCCCCAACGACGATGCGATCGTGCGCCTCGTTGGTGCGATCCTGCTCGAACAGAACGATGAATGGGCAGTGCAGCGGGCCAGATATATGACTTCTTGTGTGGATGCCAGCCGTTTTGCAAGGAAGATTTTGAACCTTTGAACGCGTGATCGAGTGCGGTCTTGTGTCAGGCCTTGAGTTGCGGCCATGACGTGCCCGGTATGGTGGTGCGCGGATCAGGTCCAACTCTAGAAAGTGAGCGTGAGGCTCGGTGCGTCATTCTGGTTTTCCTGACCCCGATCTGATCGATCATTTGCCCATGCGGTTCAGGCCTTCCTCACATTCCCCGACGAACCGGCTTCAGGTGTGCTGCTGAATGCTCATGCAGGCACCGTTGCCGGATTCCGGTAATCCTCTTCCTTTGTCAGCATGGCCCAGATGCCACGCGCCATCTTGTTGGCCAGCGCAACGGCCACAAGCATGCGCGGCTTCTTCGCCATCATGCGGGCGAGCCAGGAGCCCTCGGGCGCGCCCTTCCGGGATGCCCATCGGATCACGGCCATGGCGCCGATCATGAGCAGCCGTCGAATATCGCGTTGGCCCATCTTCGAGGTTTTTCCTAGTCGTTGCTTGCCGCCGGTAGACCTCTGCAAGGGGACGAGCCCAAGCCAAGCGGCGAAGTCACGGCCGCATTTGAACGTCTCCATCGGCGGCGCGAAAGTTTCGATCGCCAGTGCGTCGATCCGGCCAGTCAGCTGATAGATCTGGTCCAGCAGATCGCGGCAGATCTCGCGGACCAGATCAGGCAAATTGGCGTTCTCGTCCTCAACGAAACGTTCAAGTCGGCTCAGATAACGAATTCCCTGCGGCGCGATGTGGCCGAACTCATAGAGGTGCGCACGCAATGCATTGACCAACTCAGTGCGATGATTGACCAGCTGTTCTCGCGTGCGAAACATTATGGACCGAGACTGCTGCTCCTCGGTTTTCATTTCGACGAAGCGCATCGTTGGCCGTTGCGCTGCCTCGACGATCGCCTCCGCATCCGCTGCGTCGTTCTTCTGCCGCTTGATGAACGCCTTGACATACCGAGGTGCAATCAGCTTCGGCTGATGGCCAAGCTGGACCATCTCGCGAGCCCAATAATGGGAGCCGGCGCACGCCTCCATCGCCACGACACATGCCGGCTGGCCCTCCATAAATCTGCAAAACTGCAGGCACGACAGCTTCTTGCGAAATACGACATTTCCGTCAGCCGCCGCTCCATGCAGCTGAAAGACGTTCTTTGCCAGATCGACCCCAATGATGGTAACTTTTCCCATGGATGCCTCCTTCCCTTTTGTGGCGTTGAGCACCACAAACTTGGCACATTGCGATGCCGTCGGAGAAGGCGGGCATCCACCCCATCTGGAAACCATCAGTCAGATGAGGGATGATCCCTGATCAGCCTGCCAGCCGTGGCGCGCTGATCAGCCCGGCCCATGCCGGAGAGCACGGCGACCAATGCCGTCAACTACACCACTCCCTGGAACACGACCGTGAATCAAATGCGTTCTCGATTGCCAGGTTTTTCGAGGTGTCCAACCTGTTGAGGCCCACAACTATAGCGATTTCCGGCCCATTCTCGGCGCATCCTCAAGAAGGCTTCTCCAACCAGTTATAAGCACCTCCTCCACTTGGCGAATAACGGACGATGCTTGACCCAAATTTATGAAAAAGAAATAATTTCTTCACAAACCTTTAACTTATCTTGAGTTGCCCACCAGCTTAACTTGATATATGTATGATAAAAACAACCAAACCCGCCGAAACCCGGAAGGTCATGATTGTAATTTTAACGGTCACTCAGCACTCGCAAGAGCTAGGTGCAGGATACATCGTTTAAGGATGATGCGACGCCACAGGTGCTGGTGCCTCTACGCCGGAAACCCTTTAAGCGGCGGCAGATGCGTCGCGGATAAAATGCGGACACCAGATTGTTCAGGAAAGTGAAAGTACCAACGGAGAGCGAGTATGACCAGTCTACCACAAATTTCGCTGGCGAAACTGACAGCCGACGCAACCCGATGTGAAGAGCGCCAGTGCCTGCAAATGGCCTGCGAGGAGTATGGGTTCTTCTACCTTGTCGAGCACGGCATCCCAAAGGAACAGATCGCACAAGCCATCGAGGCTTCCCGGCGGTTCTTCGCGTTGCCACAGTCGATCAAGGAACGCTACGGTCACGCCTCTCAAATCGTGTATCCCACTACCGTCCGTGGATACAGACCCTTATGCGGCGAGATACTACATCCCGAGGTCGGCGGCGATCCAAAGGAAGTGTTCGATCTCGGAATCGAGAACGAAGCCGACCGGCGTCCATTTGCCGGAAGCACGCGTTTTCCAGATGATGCCTTGGCTCCTGGTTTCAGACGAAGCCTGCTTGCTTTGCAGGCTACCGTGCTCAACCGGGTCGTCCCACAACTCGGGACCGCGCTTGCCGACCTGATCTATATGGAACAGGGCTGGTTCCAACGCCATTTCAGCCCACCGACGGTCGGGCAACGCGTGATCCGCTATCCGGCTCGCGTCGGCACATGCGCCAAGCACACCGACGGTGGCTTCTTCACGCTGCTGCTCCAGGAGGAACTCCCCACGCGGTCCTTGCAGGTGTGGTTCAGGGGGCGCTGGACGCCAGTGCCGAGCCTAGCCGACAGTCTCGTCGTCAATTTGGGCGACATGCTTCAGGCACTGAGCGACGACCGCTTCAAGAGTACGCCACATCAGGTCGCGCACAGTGGTCAGACTGATCGAATTTCGCTTCCCTTCTTTATCTATCCCGATGTCGACGCTCGCCTGACTTCGCCACAAGGGCGCGCCTTCACTGCCGCAGAAGTGATGCTGCGCAACATTGAGTTAATTGACACCGGGAATGGCGCCGGACGCGCCCGAGAGTTGCAATAAATGATAGGTCTTCTTAAGCGTACCCCTCCGGTGAGGCTTCCGATTACCCACATCGTCGGCGGGCCTATTGCCCCGGATCAATCTGCCGTGATTCTGTCCGTGACGCCGAATCACGGAGGCGTCACGGATGCGAGACAAGACCAGCAGCGGCGAAGCCGCTTGGCAGGAGGAAGAGCTTTCTGCGGCGGCTCTTCCCGACAAGCGTCTGGCCCGTCGGCTGCGACGGTTGCTGGATCAGATGTCAGCAGCGCCGGGCAAGCCAATCCCGGCGGCCTGCGGCGACTGGGCAGCGGCGAAGGCGGCCTACCGCTTCTTTGACAATCGGCGTGTGACCGAACATGGCGTTCTGGCCGGCCATTTCGCCGCGACCGCGGCGCGCGTCGCGGCGAGCGAAGGTCCGATCCTTATCCTGCAGGACACGACCGAATTTATCCACGGCCGCGCGCAGCCGGGCAAAATCGGCTTCACCAAGACCCTCAACGCCGGGCGCTACAAGGCTGGGCAGCCGAACGTGCTGACCTTATGCGGGGTGCTGATGCATTCAAGCCTGGCCGTCACCCTCACCGGCACACCCCTCGGTCTGACGGCGGTGAAATTCTGGACACGAACGAAATTCAAGGGAACGCTCGCGCTCAAGCGGCATATCAATCCCACGCGCGTGCCGATCGAGACGAAGGAGAGCTACCGCTGGCTGGAGAACCTGCGCCAGTCCATCGCGCTCGTTGGCGCAGCCGAGCGCTGCGTGCATGTTGGTGACCGAGAGAGCGACATCTACGAGCTCTATTGCACCGCGCAGGACCTTCGTACCAGCTTCCTCGTGCGGGTACAGACGAACAGGCTGGCCGAGCGGCCCGCCGATACTGCCCCACACGATCCTGCTCATCGCGTCTTTGCCCAATTTGCGGCGGCGCCCTGGGCGGGACGTCATCGCATTACGGTCGATCAGGACGAGACGACCTGCCTGCAGGTGAAGTTCGCCGCCATCAAAACCTTGCCGCCCGTGGGCAAGCAGAAGCGCTACAGTCCGCAGGTTCTGACCTACATCCACGCCCTCGAAGAAGATCCGCCGCCCGGTCGCGAGCCGATCGACTGGAAGCTGGTGACCAACTTGCCGGTCGGCGATCTCTCAGCGGCGGCCGAAAAGCTCGGCTGGTATGCCCTGCGCTGGAAGGCCGAGGTGTTCCACAAGGTCATGAAGTCCGGCTGCCGTGCGGAGGAGGCAAGGCTCGAGACCGCCGAGAGGCTGGCCAAGTTCCTCGCTCTCATCGCGGTGGTCAGCTGGCGCATATTCTTCGTCACTATGTCGGCTCGCGCCGTATGGCACGCACCTCGGCATGTTGCGTTGGGAGACCTTTAATTTGAGCTGCCCTCGCGCGTACAGCTCGGCGGTTCGCACCACGCCTGGGCATGAAGCGCGATGATGTCGTACAATTGTTTGAATTGGGGCCGCACGGCTCGCAGGTTAGCCGTGCAAATCACCGGGTTAGGCTTACCTCTGGAATCTGCTCCGAGACCGCAAGGCGTGACTTCCCAATGTAGCAACATGGACACCTACGGCATCATCCTTCTGGTATCGGCAGATCCGCCGCAGACGGAAGGCGTTTCTGGTCATCTTCGGCGCTGGTGCCGGCTGACCAGATTGGTCTGACATCGAGCCGATGAGCGGCATTTCGACTTTAGAGTAATCTGATCCTGACAAACTTCAAGGACAGGAGCATGCTCATGTGCGTGGGCCATGATCTCAACAACGCATTGCAAGATACGCAGAATTGGATCAGCGATCTAATATGGAGACTTCGCTGGCATGATCGCGAACAAGTTTAATAAGCCCTAATTGCAGCGCTGCACGCCCTACGCGACTGCCTGGATCGCGACGAGGCCGTTTACATGGGCCGCAACAGTTCGAGGTTCACCCGAGGGGCATCAAAGCCCCAATGAACCCAACCCTCAGAATGATGCTGTCGAAACCGAGCCCCAGCGATCGGATCCAGCAGCACAGAGAGGATAAGTGTAGAAGTTTGCACTTGATCGGACAGTTGGCGTCTGAGAATGGTCCGTTTTGCCTGTCCGACGGGATCAGGCAGCGATCATTTTCTCCTTTGCCAGCGAGGCCGTGTCAAGGAAGGTCTGCATCGGCGTCTTGCCGAAACACCAGCGGCTCTGATGTGGGTGTCGATGCCGGCTCAATACTCCCCAGAAGTGCCGTTTGAATCTTCCCCAGTATAGCGCTGCCGCCGGTCTTCCGGAGCGCGCTCCGGGAGACCGGCGGCGCGTAATCGTTGATGCTTCTCCTGATGGTCGGGAGAGGGATTTCGGTGATCAAGATCGGGGAGATGATGATGATACTGGATTTGCATCGGCAGGGCCTGTCGGTGTCGGCGATCGCCAGGGAGAGCGGGATCGACCGCAAGACGGTGCGCAAATACATTGAGCGCGGGCTCGAGGCTCCGGCCTACGGACCGCGCAAGCCACGTCAGGCGGTGATCGGCGTCTTGCGGTCATAGAGCTTGGCGAAGGCGACCTTCGAATAGGCGTCGAGGAAGGTCTGCTGATAGATGCGTACCACCCCCTTCATGTTGCCGACATAGAAGGTCCGCCGCAATAGCCCGGGCATTCACTCTCGAACTCACCATGTGCCTCCTTGTCCAGCTTGGCATCTTCCAGCGCCGCCAATTGGCTCTCGGTGAGGACCTTCGCCTCCAGCGCCTTCGGCCGCTTCTTCATCGTCTCCAGATCGTGACGCTGCCACACCCCGCGCACGCCCGACGACGAGACCGAGTGGCCGAGCTTGCGCATTTCATTGGCGATGCGGGTTGGTCATAGGCGGGATATTCCAGCGTCAGCTCGAGGATGCTCGCCTCGATCTGCGGTGGCGTGCGGTTGGCCAACAGCGGCTTCCTGCGCGTCAGTTCCTGCAGCGCCAGTTCGCCGCCGGTCTCACAAAGCTCCTTGAAGCGGTAGAAGCTGTCGCGCGAATAGCCCATCATCTTGCAGGCCTGGCTGACGTTGCCGAGCTGTTTGGCCAGCTCCAGCAGCCCCACCTTGGCGCGGATGATCTTTTGGTCCCTGGTCATGTCAGTGTCCTTTCTAACGCCGAGGCCGGGCGCTGCGAACCCTGCCACTCCGCGCCGGCCTCGGCTCAAGCTTCAGCCTAAGACACCGTCCGTCAGATAAAGTCTACACTTTTACAGGAAAAGCCATGGAACACCATGTGGGACGGGATCCAGATACTGCCAAAACGACAGGCGGGCTGGCGGGTTGAATCTCGTTCCCTCTGGTCGAGCATTTCCCTTCCCCGTCGCCAGACCAGGAACTCGCCAATTTCCTTCCGTCTCAAATCTGCCGTTGCAACAGAGCCGTCAACAAGAATTCACAAAACCTTTGCGACTACAAATCGCCGAGGATGATACATTAGCCACAAGATTTGAGATCAGGGTCGGCCGACAAAACCGATTCCAGTTGTCTTGGCAGTCGTCAAGAAGTCAACGTCGGAGTTAACACACCAATGGTAAAAAGAGCTCTTATCCTGATTGAAGGTCACAAGGGTAGTGGTCTAGAATACGTCAACGCCGCCCGACGTCTCGGACTTCATCCAATTACTCTTTCCGCTGATCCAACTCAGTACGACTACGTTGCAAAGGAAAGCGTTCAGGCAGTCTGTGTCAAAACAGACAATCTCCAAGCAATGATCTATGAATGTTCCCAGCTACGCACCACGTATGACATTGCCGGCATTACTGGCTTCTCGGGCGACGACGAGTCTGTCTATGTGGCTGTTGCCAAGCTCTGCCGACATTTCGATCGACCGGGGCCGGACCCCGCATCGATTGAACGGTGCTGCGACAAGTTCGTTCAACGTCAGATCTTGGCGGAGGCCGGCGTGCCAATGCCTGCTTATCGCTTGGCCGCAAATGCGACGGAGATAGAAACTTTTGCGGCTGAGATCGGTTTGCCAGTAATTCTCAAGCCAGCCGAAGGTAGCGGTAGTAAGGGTGTCCGATTGTGCCGCAGCGTTGATGAGTTGGTCGAACACACGAACTATCTCCTGAAGGGCGAGTACATATGGCGGTCCTCTCCAAGGATATTAATTGAAGAATTCGCACAAGGCCCCCTTTATAGCGCTCAGATAATGGGCAATGAGATTATTGGAATTGCTGAGAGCGAGTTCGGCCCCCCACCACACTTCGTTTCTCGGGAGTTGACCTTTCCGATCCCGCTATCCGTTCGGAAGCATGAACGTATTGCCGATGTTTCCCTAAGTTGCTTGCAAGCTCTCGGCCTCGGATGGGGGCCAACAAACATTGAATTCCGATGGACGAAGCGCGGCCCAGCCATGATTGAGGTCAACCCGCGTCTTGGCGGCGCTCCCGACCCACAACTGGTCCATCTCGCTTGCGGCGTCGATCTTATCACGGAGCACGTCAAGCTTGTCATCGGCGACGAATGGAATTTGGCCAAGAGGCATTCGCACACTGCGACTGCCCGAAAGCTAATCGCTGATCACAATGGCATCCTTGAACGGATCGATGGTGCCAGTCGGGCGGCTGCTATCCCAGGCGTTGCCGAGGTTAGATTCTACGTTCAGCCCGGCACGCCGATTCTAACAAAAGGAGATTCTCGAGACTGCATCGGATATGTCATCGCCTCTTCACCGAGCCGTGCTCGGACCAAAGCGACACTCCAGCGTGCCGTCGACTTAATAAATTTGTCGGTCACGCCCTTTGCGACGCCAGGCGGACGGGAACAATTTGGCCACTCATACCCTTCGGCTGCGGGTCGTTATTGACGTGGATCCGCCTGTATACTGTCAACGGTTGGCCGGAGTGTTAACAGGTATATGAAACCTGCTGAAGATAGAGTGTATTGATAGATCACATGTTTTTAACGGTAGTTACCGAATTGTCATGGTACATCCCTGGAAGGCGGTTTTATATGCAAAAGATTGTATTATGTTATAGTCTGTTTGATATGCTGTACAGGACAGGTTAAATGTATTGTCATTAAATATGTTATCAATCTACTACAGCGTTACCGTATGTACACTTCTCTCCGAAAGGATGCGGCTGGAGGAACCCCTGATGGATCATGTTACCTGTCCACTATCACATGGCCAGATGGGCCTTTGGATACACCATCAAAAACGCCCGACCGGTAGCGAATATAATCTACCTGTAGAACTGCGCCTTGGGGCGCGGTTCGACATTGAAGCCCTACGGCGCGCGCTCCAATCATTGATCGACCGACACGAAATGCTACGCACGACCTTCCACCAGGAAGGCGAGAACGTGGTTCAGCTCATTCATGAGACAGCCTGCCTAAGTCTTCATGTCGTTCGGCTACATGGTCACGAAGAGGCTGACTTCCATCGCTCTATCGCTGCGGAAGCTCGCTCGCCTTTCGATCTGGAACATGGGCCGGTGTTTCGCGCTCACTTGTTCATCAGCGACGCCACGGAAGAGGTTCTTCTCCTCAATTTCCATCACATCATTTCCGACGCCTACAGCATTCGCACTTTCCTGCATGAGTTCGGCAGGCTGTATCAGGCGTTTTGCGGCAACACGGAAATATTGGATCTGGCCAAGCCGGCTCCTTACGGGGACTTCGTTGCCTGGCAGGAGCGGCTCCTTGCTAGCGACGACGGAGAACGGATGTGGGCGTACTGGCGCAGCCAATTTGTGCATCATGACCCCGACCTGGCCCTTCCGACCGACAAACCGCGAACTGAGCCCGCGACGCACACGGGGTCAGTTTTCTCCCTGGATATTGATAAGCCTCTGGTCGCACGCTTGGAGCGACTGGCGCATCAGGAAAAGGTAACGCTCGCCACCGTACTGCTTGCTGTCTATTACGTCTTGCTACATCGTTATTGCGACCAAGACGACATCACGGTTTACGTGCCACGTCTCGGTCGTCCGGCAGAAGATTTCTCGGGGACCTTCGGCTACTTTGTGACTCTGGCGGCCCTACGGCAGGACCTTTCCGGAAATCCAATTTTCCTCGACCATCTGCACAGGGTGCGTGAGCTTATGCGCTGCGCGCGCAGCCACGAGTATTTTCCTCTTCCCTTGCTGCTGGAGAAACTCAAGCTTCCCCTCACACCTGCTCGCAATCCCCTGGCGCAGGCAGTTTTCAACTTCGCCCCGGAACGGGTGAGCTCTCTTGGCTTCACGCCATGCGAGGTCAACCTGTCCGGCTTGCCTGCGCAAATTCGATTTTGCGAGACCGATATATGGGTCGATCTTGATTTTCGAATTCTGGCCGGCAAAGATACTATGCGCCTTGACGTTGTATACAACGGGGATTTGTGGGATTCTTGCAACATCGAGAGGCTGGCGAAGCATTATCAATCGTTGCTTGAGGTGATAGCAGATGCGCCAACCCGGCGAATAGGCGAATACAGTTTTCTGTCGGCAGAGGAGGAGCACCAGCTCCTGAAAACTTTTAACGACACAGCTTCAGGTTTTTCGACCGACACTTGCCTGCACAACCTCATCGAAGCGAACGTTACCGCTTATCCAGACAATATCGCGGTCAGCTGCCCATCGGAGGTGCTCAGCTATGCCGAACTTGATCAAAGGGCAAACAGGCTTGCCCGTCATCTGATTGCAAAAGGTGTCAGCTTGGGAGACGTCATTGGGATTCTCCTTGAGCGCTCGTGCGATCTCGTTATCGGATTTCTAGCAATCTTGAAGGCGGGGGCTGTCTATCTTCCCCTAGATCCGCGCCTACCTGCCCAGCGCCTGCGTTTCATGTTGCGTGATGCAGGCGCTACCGCGGTCATCAGCAAAACTCAGCTAAAGGAGCAGACGTTCGGGGAAGACCCATCGGGCTTAAATACGGAAAACGCGAATGGATGCACGGTGGTTCTCCTCGACAGGGACCGTACCGAAATTGCTTTGCATCAAGTCACGCCCCCTCACCGTCTCGCCGCTCCTTCCGATTTGGCTTATGTGATCTATACATCCGGCTCCACGGGTCAGCCGAAAGGCGTGATGATTGAACATCGCAGCGCCTGCAACATAGCCGAGGATCTAAAACGCACTTACCAGGTGGGGCCGGATAGCCGGGTATTGCAGTTCGCTTCCTGCGGATTTGACGCATCGTTGTTTGATTTCATGCTGGCCTTTTCTTCTGGTGGTCGATTGTGCTTGGCGCCCCCATCAGCGTCGCTGCCTGGAGCAGAGCTTATCCAGTTCATGAGCCGTGAGCGCATCACTGCTGCGGGACTTACACCGACGGCGTGGAGCTCCTTACCGTCGACTGATCTTCCTGATCTTACGGTGATCAAATCAGGCGGAGAGCCCTTGCCGTTGAGCCTCATTGAACGATGGGGCGAAAAGCGCCGTATCTTCAATTCCTACGGGCCAACCGAAACGACAGTTTACTGCATAAGGACCGAGGTGAAAGCTGACGGGCGAAAGCCACCTATTGGACGCCCCGCCCGCAATACCACGGCTTACATCCTTGATCGCTATGGAAAGCCGGTGCCTATCGGCGCAATCGGTGAACTTTACATTGGGGGCGCCGGTATAGCCCGCGGCTACATCAATCGCGATGAACTCACGCGCGAGGTTTTCCGGCCAAACCCCTTCGATGATGAACCGGAAACCAGGTTCTACAAAACTGGGGATCGGGCCCGCTATCGGGCAGATGGCACGGTTGAGTTCCTTGGCCGGAAGGACGGACAGATCAAGATTCGCGGGATGCGGGTTGAGCTTGCCGAAATTGAGCAGTGCCTGATGAAGCACGAACACGTCAAAGCGTGTTGCGTCGCTGTGACGGGCGATGCCGATGAGAATGCGAGCCTGACAGCCTATGTGGTGACGCGACCAGAGAGTTCGAAAGATACCGATGAACTTCAGACGTTTCTGCGCGCCGCGCTGCCTGGCTACATGATTCCCTCACAGTTCGTGTTCCTTCCCCAGCTGCCGACCAATCGCAGTGGCAAGATCGATCGACACGCTCTTCTCGAGCCGAGGAGAAACGCCTCGAAATCAAAAGCAGCAGCTGTTCCGACCGGCACGTTGCAGACGAAACTGGCTGAGATCTGGAAGGACGTGCTGAAACTAGACTCTGTTTGTGCAGAAGACAATTTCTTCGACGTTGGCGGACATTCCCTAGCTATCGTCCAGGTTCAGGCACGTATCCAAGATCGTTTGGGCATTGATTGCAAGATTCTGGATCTTTTCGAGCACCCCACCATAAGAACGCTCGCAGCGCACTTGGCAGCAATCCCCGCAGCTTCTCCCCCCCTCAAAAATTAAGGAAACGAACTGGCATGGCCACAAGTGGAGACGAGCTCAAACAAGACCGCAATGCTGTCGCGATCATCGGTATGGCGGGCAGGTTTCCAGGGGCGGAGAACGTGGATCAATTCTGGAGCAATTTGGTCGATGGCATTGAGTCCATCGCAGATCTGGATGAACAGACATTGCGAGAAGCAGGCGTCGATCCCGCTACGTTTGGCAAGCCCAATTATGTGCGGCGCGAAGCCGTTGTCTGCGGAGTTGACCTATTTGATGCAGCGTTTTTCGGCATCTCGCCTAAGAAAGCTGCGTGGATGGACCCGCAACAACGCGTTCTGTTGGAAACAGCGTATCAGGCGCTCGATCATGCGGGATACGGATCTCGCGAGACGACAGAAGACCGCGTCGGCGTCTTTGCCGGTGTGGGAGCCAACCACTATCTCGCCGACCGCGAAGCGAGCCGCAATCTGCTGGATTCAGAGAAGTTGCAGATTCGCATTCTCAATGGCTGCGATTTCACGGCCACGCGAATCGCCTATAAGCTCAACTTGACCGGCCCCTGCGTCTCAGTTCAGACGGCCTGCTCCACTTCGCTGGTTGCTGTCCACCTCGCTTGCCAGAGCCTGCGCAGCAATCAGTGCGACATGGCGCTGGCAGGCGGTGCATCGATTTCTCTGCCGCACGGAAAAGGCTATCTCCATCAACAGGGCCACATCTTATCCCCTGACGGCCATTGCCGTGCGTTCGATGCTAAAGCTCAAGGGACGGTGAGAGGCAGCGGAGCAGCGGTCGTCGTCCTTAAGAGGCTAAGCGATGCCTGTCGAGACCGGGACTACATCTGGGCAGTCATAAAGGGAACCGCCATCAATAATGATGGTGCGGCAAAGGTGGGGTTCACTGCCCCTAGTGCTGTCGGACAGGCGGCGGTGATCCGAGCTGCCCTCGCCGATGCTGACGTCCCAGCGGATACAATTGGCTACGTGGAGGCGCACGGAACGGGAACCCATCTTGGAGACCCCATCGAAATCTCCGGCCTAACCAAGGCCTTCCGCTCCCAGACCGCAAGGAAACAATTCTGCGCAATAGGGTCCGTGAAGACCAATATCGGCCATCTCGACGCCGCAGCGGGTGTAACGGGATTGATCAAGCTCGCCACAATGCTGAACAAAGGCATCCTTCCCGCTAGCCTCCATCTCGATGAGCCCAACCCAAATATCGACTTTCAGGGGAGCCCGGTTTTCGTAAGCAGGACCTGCACCGCTTGGTCCAAAGGTGAAGGGCCACGTCGCGGTGGGGTCAGCTCATTTGGCATTGGTGGCACGAATGCACACTTAATTCTCGAAGAGGCTCCGCCGCGAACGGGTGAGAAAGGCGATCATAGGCTGCACGTCTTTCCAGTATCGGGGGCAAGCAGGTTTGCACTAACCGAAATGCTCCGAAAACTGGCCGGCTTTATGCGGCGAAGCGACGTCGAGCACAGCGCAGCAAATATCGCGTACACCCTGCAAAACGGTCGAGCCGCTCTCAGATATCGCACAAGTTTCGTGGAATCCGATCTGGTGCGACTGGCCGACCAACTTGATCAGGCGGCACTGAATGCAGGCGAGTCGCGAGAGGTGTCAAGCAGTGAACGCCGCAGCGTGTTCATGTTCTCAGGCCAGGGTGCGCAGCAGATCGGAATGTGTCGGGAGCTTTATCAACGGGAGCCTATATTCCGCAGCGCTATCGACGAATGCGCAGAGTCGCTTAACGAATTCGCACACATTGATTTCCGCCCATTGCTCTACCGCGAAGGCAAATCTGATAATGAGCGTGAGCCTCAACTGGAAGCAGTCATACAACCTGTCATCTTTGCTACGCAATATGCAATGGCGAAGCTCTTCATCTCGTGGGGCATTTTCCCTGGAGCTGTGATCGGGCACAGCATCGGAGAGTATGCAGCCGCTCATATCGCCGGCATTATTTCGTTACCCGATGCCATTCGACTGACACTGATAAGGGGACAGTTAACGTCCCGTGTGCCTGCTGGCGGGATTGTTGCAGTCGGCCTATCGCCTGAAGAGCTCCGGCCTTATTGGAACAAAAGCCTGTCATTGGCGGCTGTAAACGGACCGCGTCAGTGCGTGGTCTCGGGCCCGTCATCTGAGATCGTAGCGTTTGCAGAGCAACTGCAAACTAACTCTATTGACAGCAAACGAATAAGCGTTAGCCATGCCGCTCATTCAACCTTGCTGGATCCAATCCTGTCGGAGTTTAGGATTCACGCAGAACAAGTCGAGTTGCACGCGCCGCAAGTACCTTTTATGTCAACGGTGACGGGTGACTGGCTTGGAGCGGAACCGCCGCTTGACGGCGGCTACTGGGTCCGCAATCTCCGCGAGACAGTGCAGTTCCTTCGGGCTTTCGATATGCTGGTGCAATCTGGCCATGAGCTGTTCATCGAGATGGGGCCTGGCGCAGCCCTAACCAGACATTCCAGGCAGGTCAAGGCAAACAGGGAATTACCCGCCCTCGAGGCCTTTGCCGCCCTGTCGGAAGACGATGAGGGGCAAGGCGATCGCGCGAGACTGTTACAGACGCTTGGCAGGCTTTGGACCTCCGGGGTTGCCATCGACTGGTCTGGCTTGCATGGCCAACAACCGCCGCAGCGTACGCCCCTCCCTGCCTACCCTTTTGATCGCAAGCGTTATTGGCTTGACGCGGTAGCCATGAATGAGCCCAGACAAAATGCATATCTGAATCAAGCTAATACTGCAATGATGGCCGTCGATGACCCGGCAGGCGAAGAAGCGCGCGGTCTCATTGTCGCTGATATGTCTGGTGACGCAGCTTTGGATACCCAAATTGCGGCGACGTATCGGGACATTCTGGGCTTGAATGACGTTGCCCTGACAGACAGCTTCTTTGATCTTGGTGGTGATTCATTGAGCTCCTTAAGCGTCATCAGCCGCCTTGAGCTCCTCACGGGTGAGAGATTAGCTGTTTCTCTGCTGTTGGAAAATCCGACACCACGAGGGCTTGCGATAGCCCTATCGGAGACCATTGGAGGCGCACGTTCGAATGCATTAGTGCCGATTCAGACCGGCGGTTCTCGCGCGCCTCTGTTTTGCCCTCACCCTATTGGCGGACAAGTGTTGATTTATATGCCTCTTGCCAAAGCGCTAGGCCCGGAGCAGCCGCTCTTCGGCCTGCAGGCACGCGGTCTGAACGGCGAGGCCAGACCTCACCGGAGCATCCCTGTGATGGCGCGAGAATATATTGACGCCATCAAAAGCGTACAACCACACGGCCCTTATCAAATCGTCGGCTTGTCCATGGGTGGCAGCATTGCTTGGGAAATGGCCTGCCAATTGCGCGATACTGGTGATGAGGTAACGATACTTGGTCTGCTTGATGCAAAAGCACTTCACAATCAGGAAGATTACACAAGTGACTGCTATCACGGCCTGCTTGGCAATCTTCCGGCGTGGCTGAGCCAGCAAGCGGTCACAATGAGCCTCCTTTTTCCTGCGCTCAAAAAACACTGGCGACAGCTGAAATCCACCAAACGCGACCGGCATGTAACTTCCTTGCTCGCATTAGGAAAGCAGGCAGGAGATCTTCCAGATATCAGCGAACCGCAACTCAATCATCTTCTGACGGTTGCCGAGGCAAATAGCATTGCATTGCGTGATTATATTCCTCGTCGCAACGACAGCAGGTCCGTTCTTTTTGCGGCCAAGAAGGGACTACGCATGTCGACCAATCAACCAAATGGTGATCTTGGATGGAAGCAATTCGTGCGGGGGCGCTTGGAAATTCACGAGGTGCCAGGTGACCATTACACGATGATCAGTCCGCCGCATGTGAGTGTCCTCGCGAAGAAGCTTAATACCTATCTTAATCCAAACCCCGCATGATCTATAACTTGCACGCCTCGTCACCATCAGCTTTAGATGGCCAGTCGCGCTCGTTTTTTTGAGAAGGAAAACCAGCGATGTGTAATTTTTCCGGCAAGGCGGCACTCGTTACCGGCGTCGGGGGCAAGGGCGGAATCGGCCGCGCGATCGCCATTCGTTTTGCGCGCGACGGCGCCGATGTAGCTGTCACTGCTCTACGGCCGGTTGGGTCAGAAGTCTTGACAAGTGGATGGCGGGGTGCAGCCTCAGTGGCCGACGAAATTGGCGCAATGGGCAGACGGTCGGTTGCCACGTTCGGAGATATATCAGATGCCGCTGCAGTTGATCGGCTGATCGAAGAGTCCGTCGCCGCGCTTGGACGGATCGACATCTTCGTTGCGAACGCTGCGTCCGCTCCAGGCAGTGATCGCGTTCCGGTGATTGATCTCCGGGAGGAGGATTTCGATCTCGTCCAGCGCGTCAACGTAAAGGGCACATTTTTATGCTGCCGGGCAGTCGCGCGACATATGTTAGCGCGCGGCGGTGGTGGACGCATCGTCATCATGTCTTCCGGCTTAGGCAAACGAGGTCTACCGCGCAACTCTGCGTATTCGGCCTCGAAGTTCGCCGTGAACGGCTTGGCCCAATGTCTCGCACATGAGCTTGCTCCTGAGGGAATTACTGTTAATGCCGTTTGCCCGGGAACTGTGGAAACAGAACGGTTGGTCAAAATCGCTGAGGGTATGCGCGAAAGCAACGAGACCGTCGAGGAACGCCTGAACAAGACGCTTACTGAGGCCGTGGCCGAGACACCCCTCGGTCGACTCGGAACAGTCAGCGACGTCGCTAGTCTCGTGGCGTTTCTTGCCTCCGACGAAGCAAGCTTCCTTACCGGATTGTCAATCTCCGTTTCCGGCGGTGCAGTCATGATCTAGATGCCGTAATGGGCCGGCCGCTCCTGTTGCAGCATTGCCGATCTGGGATTGCCGGTCATCCGCGTCGGCCTTGAGGCGGGCCCACTGTCGCAGTGGTTGCGCGAGGGCCTGGTCGACGCCGGCTTTGAGGTGGTGTTGCTGGAGGCACGGCGAGTGAAGGCGGCACTGTCGGCGATGCCGGTGAAGACGGATCGCAAGGATGCCTGCGGGATCGCGCAGTTGCTGCGCATGGGCTGGTACCGTCCTGTGCACGCCGCTGCAGATGCCCAGGAGGTGCGGGCACTGCTGGTCGGCCGCAAGCTGTTGCAGGCCGAGTTGCTCGACCTCAAGCTCAGCATACGCGGAATCGTACGCGGTTACCGGCTCAAGGTTGGCGAGGTGAGCCGGGGGCGTTTCGAGGTTTCGAGGCGCGCATTCGCGAACTCATCGAAGGCCACGACATGCTTGCGACGGTGATCGGCGTAATGCTGCAGGCCCGGGCCGTATTGTGGAACGAGTTTACCGGGCTGAACCGCGCGATGCTGAAGATCGCCCGTGCCGCTCCTGTCTGCCAGCGGTTGATGAGCGCGCCCGGTGTCGGGGCTCTGATTGCAGTCACTTATCGTTCGGCGGTCGACAATCCGGGGCGGTTTGCAAAATCCCGAACCGTCGGTGCGTACTTCGGACTGATGCCCAAGAAGTACCAATCCGGCGCGACCGACAAGCGAACCGCACTCTATGAAGCGGCGCATATCACGTCGACGCGCGCCACGCGGTTCTCGCCCCTGAAGCGCTGGGCGATGGATGTGGTCAAGCTGCGCGGCACGAAACGGGCAAAGGTGGCGCTGGCCCGCAAGCTCGCCACCGTCCTTCACCGCATGTGGGCTGATGCCATTCAGTTCCGTTGGGGCGAAGACACCGTCACCGCGGAAAGGAGGAACAAGGCAGCGAGGCAGGCCGCCAGAGGCACTGCTTCTTCGAGGTCCCGTCGCTGGGACGAGGGCTTGGCAAGGTCGGGAGTAGTGCTGCGAACGCTTCGGCAAATCACGCGTCCTAGATTGACCTGCCGGCTTAAGGATCTGATGGCATGATGTCGCAGTCTTGGTGCTGACCACGGACAGAAGCATGATCCCCTCGGCGTGATGATCACTCGAAGGGACTTGACGAGTAAGGGCCCATTACAGAAGCACTACGTTTTTGGCAGGTCTTTCGCATCCAACTCGGCGCCGGAGTGTCCGCTGTACATTACCAGCGGTGCCGATTTCTGACTCGCTCCCCCGGATTCCTCCGCGACCCGATTTATGCGTCGCCACTAGCACAGCCCGGACCAGCCGCCGGTCTCTGCCGAGGTGATGCTGTCTGGCGAGAGATGGCACAAGATAAGCTGGAGGCGCAGCACTAAAGGTCGGCTGACATGGCGGCACTGCGGGCTAAACGCGAAGCACGGTTGCTGCGGGTCGAAGCCGAGCGCGATGTGGCGCAGACTGAGGCCTCCGCCTGGCAGGCGGAAGCGGCTAACGCGCAAGCCATGCTGTCCGACGCCGAGCGCGGATTGCGCATCTCGAGCTGCACATCGAGAAGCAGAAACGCGAATTGTACGAGCAGCGCTCCGAGCGCACGGCAGGGCTGATCGAGCAGTTGGAATTGCAGCTCGAAGACCGCGTGGCCGCGGCAACTGAGGACGAGCTTGCCGCGGCCGCCGCGGCGACGAAGACCCAGAGCGTGCGTTCCTTCACGCGCAAGCGGCCGGTGCGTAATATAAGCCCTGGCCAGAGAATATCGAACGCGAGCGCGTCGTCATCGAGCCTCCCACCACCTACGCTGCGGCGGATCGCGGCTGTCGAAGCTGGCGAGGACGTGATCGAGACGCTGGAAGAGATCCCGCGCCGGTTCAAGCTGATTGTAAGCGCCTTGCCGACCGCCTATGGATTTGGGCTTGACGTTTTCCGGAATCGCCAGGGCAAGTTTTTCGATCTGGCTCTGCGGATGGCCGTTGATGATGGCGTCGAGAGTTTCGGCGAAGTAGGCAACGGGATTGACGTCGTTGAGCCTGCAGGTGGCCACGACGGATGAGAGCAGCGCCCAGTTTTCGGCCCCGACCTCATGGCCAGCGAACAGGGCATTTTTTCTGGTCAAGCATAGTGGTCGGATGGCGTTTTCGACTGGGTTGGTGTCGAGCTCGAGCCGGCCGTCGCCGAGGAAGCGCGTGAGCCCTTGCCAATGGGCAAGACCATAGCGGATGTCTTCGGCCAGCTTTGAGCCCGAGGAGATCATCGACAATTGCTTTTCAAACCACGGCTTCAAGGCGGCGATGATCGGGGTGGAGTACTGCTGTCGCGCGGCGAGCCGAACCCGAGGCGATGCGCCGCGCACCGTCGCCTCGACGGCGTAGAGCGTAGCGATCTGGCGCACGGCGGCTTCGGCGATCGGGGACTTGGTGTTGCGCGCCAGCTTCACAAAACGTCGGCGCAGGTGGCTCCAGC
>NZ_JAMYSC010000075.1:0-23595 GCF_040321755.1 Mesorhizobium sp. M0276
CCCTTACCCTCCCCCGCCCGCGCCCCCCCCGGGGGTCCCCCCCGGCCCCCCGGCCGCCCCCCCCCCCCCGTCCACTCACCACAACTAAAACCCCCCCCCCCCCGGGGGGGGTTCGCGCCCCCCACGCCCCCGAGGATATTTGAACAAGGGTTAGGACGGGTAGGATCAGGTTTTGGAGTTGGTCAAATCGCGAAGGCGGGCCTGAAGCCGCGCAATCAGCTCGCCGATCGGGACGCCGGGCCGTGGGTCATTGAGGCTGGCCCGCTGCATGGCCTCAAGGAGACGGGTGTGGATCTCCACATCGTCGACGCTAGAGCTGCCTTCAGCGGGCGGCGTCTGACCAGGCTGACTGTCAGTCGGCGTCGCCGGCATGATACAGGGATTCGTAGTCGCGGCCGCCGTAAAACACGTTGAGGATCTCGACGTGGTCGGTCACCCGGTAGGCAATAATGGCGGTGTGTTCAAACGGGACCATTCGGAGTCCCGGCTCCAGGTCGTCACGCGGCCGCCCGCCATTCGGCACGTCGCCTATTTTCCGGCAGCGCGCCATGATCCGCTGAATAAATCCGGTCGCTACCGGATCGCTCTGGCTGGCCTCGGCAATGACGCGGTAAATCCCCTGCAGATCTGCAATGGCCTGCGGCCGGTAGGTGACGTTAACGCGCTGCACTACGCGACGCTTTGCTTTCGCTTGTCATGAACCGGGCCATTTCCGCTTCCGCCTCGTCAGCCGAAAGGCTGGGACGCGGGTCGTCGATCGATGCCCGGATCCGGGCGCGCATCACTTCGTTCACCGCCTGCTCTTCGCGATCGAGCGCGCGCAACGCGGCGCGCATGACCTCGCTGGCGGAATCGTAGGCGCCGGATTCGACGCGGGCGTCGACGCTCTGCTGCTGCTTGCCGAGCGTCACGGTGATAGGTTTGCTTGTTCTCATGGTCGAGCCTTTCGTATGCTCTCTTATAGCACGGAGCATGACAGTGTCATACAATTTTCTGACACCCGATTGTGCGGCTACGTCTTGTTTGTAAGCTCCATAGAATTCAGGAGGATAACGTCGTCTCCATACTCAAATGGCGCTTTTGCGACGCATTTGAACCTGACCTGAATGAACGATTGATCAATGAAGTCATTGATTTGCGGCGTCAAATAGTAAGCAATGTCGTGTGGGAATTTGACCTCAACGCCCTCGGGCCTCCTGGCCTTCAGTGGCTTGGTGCTCAACACCACATCCTTACCCGTCTTGGGGTCGAGAACTGCAATGGTCTGCGTACAGTCGGCCGTCGACATCGAATAAACGGTAATTACCCCATCTACCTGGTCCCTCGTATCGAATGAGAATGGCGAAATCCATTCGACCGAGTGATCGGTCGAGCCTGAAACTGGCCTGGATCCAAACTTCATGTATTGGCCGTCCGGGGTATAGCTCAAATCCGGCTCAGAATCGGCGCCCAGGACTTGCAGGTTAACCGCAAAAAGCTCCCAGATATTATGGGCGCCTGGCCCAACCCACACGCCCCAATTGCGGAAGCTCGGACCTGGAACCCAATCGAACACTTCTTCAAAATTGACCTTCGAGAGGCATTGGCCTGCGCCATCCCCGCAATAATCCACATACCTTATCCGAGCCTGCCATTTGTACGAGACGCGGGGTTTGACCGAGACGTTGAACTGCGCTCCGCAATTCCCGTGGCATACCGGACTTACGAAAGTTGGTGACCCGGTAAAGTTCTTCCCAACTTCAACGACCTCAAACTCGGTTCTAAAATCGGCACAGGGGAGATTGAAGTTCTTGGCTACCGCATGCAACACGATTTCCGACCCGGCAAAATCATCAGGCTGGGTAATCGGTGTTCCGGCAAGATCGGTGAGGCTAACGGTCGTCGTAGGGCGCTTCGGCGGCTGTAAGAGACACACTGACATGCCGTCAGCCCACGCTGATCCAACGAAAGCTAATACAGAAACAGCAACCGCTGCCAGAAAATAGAATACCTTCATTGTCGTCCCCTCGCTCCGATCGATCAGAGCTACAGCAAACTGTCTGCTCGTAACAGACGAAAACGGCGGCCTGCCTGCACGACCGAATTGACTACTGCTGCTCGGCGTGATTCCATAACTTTGCGGTACAGGCTGGGAAGCCGATGACCGTCAAGGGTTAGGGCGCCACCCCTCGCGGGTGGCGTTCAACCAATCTCAAGCCTCACAGAAGCCCGTAGGGTGCGTTTTCGACCTCGTCCGGTGCACCGGGCGTCTCCGGGTAGAAAAACGCCTGTGTAGCCTTCCTGATAGCCATAGCGACGTTGCCAGGCTGCCAAGGATGCCGTCGTGCCGCTGAGGTGGGGGCTTTTCTTAAAAATCCCATTTTGAAAGCGCCGCAGGCCCTTTTCTGAGATTCTGAAGGTTTTAAGAAAGAGACCTTTCTGTAGAGACGTTTCTGATAGCTTTCTGTTCTATATAAGAGCGCGCCCCCAAATCAGCGTAGTTTGCGCTCCCAAATCAGCGTGGCTGCGCCCCCAAATCAGCGTGGCTTTTTACCCCTCCGCCCCCAAATCAGCGTCGACCCGCCCCCAAATCAGCGTAGGGGGGTCAACAACCCCCTGAAAACCATAGGAAAAATCCACACCTTAGCGCCCCCAAATCAGCGTAGCTAAGCCACTGCAAATTAACGCTAATTTCTGAAGAGTGATTCGGTTGAAGGTTAGGAAATCAGCCGGCGGGGAATGGACAGGACAGACTTGTCTGCCGCTTCCATTTCGAGGCCGCGTTCCGTCAGCTTAATCGGCAGCTTCGGATATAGCTCGCGGATGCTGGCGAGGTCGTCGACGAAGGTCTCGCGGAACTTGCGGTCGCGGGTGAAGCCTTCCCCAAACTGCTCTTTCAGGGGCTTCCAGCCCACCACCAGCGTCTCATTAAGCCGCGTGATGCGGTAGGTTATCCAGAACAACAGGTCGAGCTTGCGAGCGCTATTGGAGAGGGCTCGCAAGGCGCGGATGTCGATCGGCAGGGCATGCTTCTTCAGCTGCTCGTAGAAGCTCGTCGAGAACGCGATTTGGGTGGGCCAGAGTGACTGCTGCTCGGGATTGTCGCCGAACCAGATCTCGACCTTGTCGAGGGGCTTCACATCGACCTGGGCGGAGCGGTGGCCATCCCAAGAACTGATTTCCATCCGGCACGCAGCCAGTGCGCGCAGCTGCTCCTTGAATGGATTAATGTTGCCGTTGCGCCCTCCCCTCGCCTCAAACCCCATGTCGCGCATGAAGGCGCTAAGGGTTTCGGCGGTGTCGACGACCGGACTGTTGTTGCGCAGGGCGACTGTGGACATATGGCTGAGGATCAGGCGTGCCTTGGGTCCCCAAGGCACGGGCTGCTGCACGCGGGTGCCATCGGGCGCGCGGAGCTTGCCGGCGGTGACGACCACGCCCATGCGGCCCTGCGTGCGCTCGTACTCAAGCTCGTTGTGAGCCAGGCGGCGGTACGGCATGCCGCAAATCGCCAGGGGCGTGGGCATGAACCGCAGGTTCTCTGGCGACGGGCCTTCATTTTCGATGACTTCGCGAACGATCGAACGGCGGCGGATGTCGCGGGGCATGGCGGCAAGCTCCGCCGCACGCGCGGTGCTTTTGGCGCGCTCCTGGTCGCGCTCTTCCTGCAGATGTCGAAGGTGGGAGCGTTCAACATCGAACACAAACGACCCTCGGGCCTTTTCAAGCCGGGCAAGTAGGTCGGGGTCGCGGATGTCGTCGGTCACAATGGCCACTTTAGCTCTGATTCGGCAGCGCGGGGAATTCGACTGCCTACGTTGTACGCATCTTTCGGCGAATGCCCGGAAGCGTAAAATCGTAAATGTGGTTTTACGATTTCGGCTCTGGAAAGGCCTTTTCAAGCATGTCCCGGATCGTGTCCGCCATATTCACGCCACGCATGGCGCATTGGCCCTTGATGCGTTTGTGCAGGCTCTCGGTCACGTCGATGGTGAACCGCTTCATGGCCTCGGCCGGCGCCGGCGCCGGCTTCAGCTGGGTGACCTTGGCGCCCTTCCCTTCCGGGACATCATTCGTAGCCGTACCTACCCAAGCGTCCGCGACCGGCGGTAGCGGCGCGGCCTTGGCCGGCATGTTGAACGGGACGGTCTTGCGGCTCATGCAACTTTTCTTTCTTGCTGGTTGAACAACTGCGAGGCCAGCTTCGCAATCTCGCGGGCGGCGTCGCCATGCGGCGCAACCTCGATGACGGAAAGCCCCTGCCCTGCGCTCTCCGCGTAAATGACGCGCTGGTGCAGCGCGGCTGTCAGCACGGGAATATCTCCGAAAGCCTCAAGGGCGGTAACCACGTCGCGGCCGATCGCCGTATTTGCGATTTTACGATTAATCGCAAATACGCCTTTCAGATTGGGCTTGAATTGTTGCGCCTCGCGGATGAGCGCCACGGTGTCGGCAGCGGCCCAGATATCGTAAGGCGACGGCTGTACCGGGATGAGCACCACGTCGCTGGCCAGGATGGCGGCGCGCCCTAGCTCGTTGACGCGAGGAGCACCGTCGATCACCACGACCTCGTAATCCTTGGCAATATCCGGCAAATCGCGGTGCAGGGTCGGCTTAGCCATCCCTACAACCGAAAAGATCGGTGCGAGCGCGCGGGCGCTTGACCAGGCGAGAGCGCTGCCCTGGGGATCTGCATCGACCAGGAGCACGCGGCTACCGGTCTTTGCGAGAGTTGCGGCGAGGTTCACGGCGATCGTGGTCTTCCCGACGCCGCCTTTCTGGTTGAGCACGCCAATGATCATGCCGTCGCCTTTCTGTATTTGTGGTTCGTCGCATTTACGATTGTACGACGATACGATTTCACGATTTTCAGTTTTGGCCCAGCTGTGGTTAATAAATCCCTAACGCAGAGTGTCTGATTCGACACATTTCTGTAAAATCGTATTTACGATTATACGTTTGGGGGGTTATGCGCGGTTTAAGCAGGATGGGCCTTTGCGCCTTAGTCATCTCAGCAGGTTGCTCAGAAAAACCCGGCAAGGCCTGGATTGTCCTCGACCTACTCATGGCAGACGGATCGAAAGGGCAGGGAGGCTTTCAACAATCCTGCAGTGCCGAACATGACACTCGCGGACTGCGAGGGTTCCTTAGAGGCGGCCAGGCCAGCTCTGCAGGCAGGCCTGGCACAACATACCGAAACGGCCGGAGCCAAGATCCTGGCTGCGAAGTGTGTCTGGTCGGTGGATGATCCCATCAAGCCGAAAACCTGACCTGTTGCTAATCATTCCGGCTCGGACACGGGCATAGTCGTAAAATCGTAAATACGATTTTACAGAAATACGATCAGTCTTCCGAAGGATGGAAACATGGATATCTTCAGGTTTCGTGTCGGGCTGCGTCGGGCGCTTCTGGAACAGGTCGGGGAGATAAAGAACGCCAACGGGTTCTTTGGCTGGGACAGCACCACGCCCAACAGCACGATTCGCCGTAATCTCCAGGGTACGCTCGATGAATATGTGACGCTAGCCGAGGCCTTTGGCGTGTTTGTCGTCACCCGACATTGCGATTGCTCTAACCCCAAGCACCCCGAATACCCGACGACGACGCGAGACGGAGGGCGGATTGCCTATCGAGACAAGGGCTACATATGGGAAGGGGGGCCAGCTGTACCAGGGCAAACGGTATTGCACATGCCCGTGTTCGGACAAAAACGAGCCAGAGTCACATTACGTCATCGACGATGTGGTTTTTAAAAAAGGAAGCGACCTTGAGCTAGGCCGGGGCTTGGGGCCGCTTCTTCTCGGCGTCAGCACGGCAATCCAATATGCCGGCGACAAGCACCCCCGGTCAGGCATCCGCGAACATCTGCTGCAGGCGATTGTGACACTCAACGATGCAATCCTGCCGCAGACAGTCGACGCCTATATTGCGAGCCAGGAGACAGGCGGATAGATCGCCTTGCCTCAGCCGGCGGCCTGAAAGGCGTTCACGCGCATTGATGCGGTGAACTGGTGCCTTTCGTCGAGCTCGATGCCGATGAAACGCCGATTGGCGGCTTTGGCGGGCAACCAAGGTTGAGCCTGAGCCGCAGAACGGGTCGAGCACCAGGTCGCCGGGATTGCTGAACGCCTCGATGAGCGTTTGAAGCGGCCGCAGGGCTTCTGCGTGGGGTGCAGACGGTTACCTGTGTAGTCCCACGACATCACGTCGGATATCGGCCGGGCAGGGCAGGGGGCATCGCCCTTGGCCAACAGGAACGCCTGCTCGTGATGGTGGCGCAGATAGCGGCGCGACGAGGCATAGGGCTTGCAAAAGACCAGTGTCCGACGATCCTGAATCCGGCTGCTCGCCAGGCGTCAAGGAACTCGCCGGCGTGGTCCCAGCCGTAGAAGCTGACGCACAGGGCCTCCGGGCTTCAGCACGCGGTGCATTTCGGCGAACGCCGGCTTCAGCCAGCGGGCATTGTTGTCGTTGGCTACGGTGCGGCCCGAGCGGTCGCGGTAGCGGACCAGGTACGGCGGATCGGTCAGGATGAAGTCGACCGACCCGGCCGCCAGGCGCTGCATCTGTTCGATGCAGTCGCCAAGCAACACGGTGTTGCAGGTGAGGGGACGCATTACGCCCGGTCCTCTTGCGGTTTCGGTTTGCGAATGACCAGCCGGCCGTTGAGGGGCAGGGCACTCAGGGTGACGTTGAAGCCTTCGCCGTCGTCGTGCGGCCACGCTGCGCCGACCTTGGTCCAGTGCGTCTTATCGCCTTCGCCTTCCACCACATAGACTTCGTGGCTGGGTCGTTTGGATTGTTTCTGTGTCATGGAGATTTCTCCCGTTGGTTTCTCGGCTGCGCCCTGTCGCGGCCGGTCGGGGAGCCTAGGCGACGAGCTTGCCTGAGCCCGGTACGGGCGGGCAGGGGTCAATGGCCACACGGGAGCGTAGCGAAAGAGCGGGCAGCCAATTGACCAGGCCAGGCGCCGGCGCATCTCCCCGACCGATGCCGGCCGCGCTGCGCAGCCTACCGACGGAGATCCATACAAAACGCCAACGCTTCCCAGCTCAAGGGTTGAAGCGCCTTTGCGGTTGCCGCCTGGATGGGGGGAGGGGCTCTCACTTCGACGAGGAGGCCCCGAAGCTACCCCCTGAGATTGTCCCGGCAGGACGGCGCGCCATTCCTCGCCACGGACCGGGGCTGTATTGAAGGCAGCCCCCTTGCTCAAATACGCCGCGTTTTCGCCACGGAGCAGGGATGGAGCAAAGCCAGGGCAGGCCGAGGGCAGGGATTATGACGACGGCGATTTGCTAAAAGTGTGCTCCAGCCCTTGCAATCACCGTTGCCCATCGCTAGATACAGGCTGTCGGCTCGCTTGGAGCAGGCCCAGAGGAACCTCTTATGAAGATGTTTATGTTTGAAGGAACGCCTGAGGAGATCAGTCAGGTCGTCCAGAAGATGCAGCCTGGTGAGCAGGTCATGGCTATTCCGGTCACGAATGCTCCCAAGCAGCCGCTGCCTCCGGGTGCGGCTGGCGATGGCTCAAAGTTCGTGACGGTTGATTTTGCGCGGCGTGTGCTGACGCGCATCCCGCTCTCCACCGGCATGCTGGCAGTGCTCAAGAAGCTCTACGAGGCCCATCCTGATTGGGCTTCAAGCGCAGAACTCTACGAGGCGAGCAATTACAGCATGAAGCAGTTCTCCGGCCTCATGGGTGCCTTCGGCCGTCGTATGGCCGGAACTTCGGCTTATGACGATGAGGCCGATTTCTTCGATTACCAATGGGACCATACGGCATCGGCATGGCAATGGCGCCTTCCCGACTCTGTGCGCGAAGCACTGGAAGCCGAGCACCTGTTCTAGAACATTGCCTGAAGGCCCTCGCAAGGGGGCCTTCAGGGCCTTACTCCCGAAGCGTAAATACGATTTTACGATTATGAGCCCGGTTTACCGGTTATCATGCCGAGCGCTTAGATCAGGATGCGTTCGACCTCGTCGAGGCTAACCTCGTCATGCCGTCGATCATAGAGCTGCGTTGTCCTGGTCGACGCGTGGTTGGCCATGTGTGCTGCCTTCTCAAGCGTCCCGCCATTCTTCAGGTATGCGGTGATGCCGGTGGCGCGGAAAGTGTGGTTGCCGATCAGCGTGTCGATGCCGGCGGCGGCTGCCCGCCGGCGGATCATGGCAAAGGCGTCTCCCTGGGTGAGGGGGGTCTCCGACAACTGATGAGTGCCGCGTCCGATGGTGCGGAACAGCGGCGAGCGCGGGTGGTCTCTCAAGGCGCCGGCGTCCAGGTAGGCGTCCAGATACTGCTCTAGGCTGTGATGGCAAGGCATCTCATGCCGCTTGCCGCCTTTCTCGTGCAAACGCACCCACAGGCGCCGATTCTGCACGAATAGGTCGCGCACCTCCATGCCGATCGCGGCACCAATACGGGCAAAGGAGTAGGTCATAAGGGCGATGAGCGCCCGGTCACGCAATCCGATGATGGTGTCCACCGGAATGCTGTCGATCAGCTGACGTGCCTCCTGGGGCGCCAGCACCGGCGTTTTTCCGGTCCGGGCAGAATACTTGGGCGCACGGACCGTGTGAGCTGGGTTGCTGGGCATTGCCTGGCCAACCACCATCCAGTCAAACAGGTGGCGGATGGCCGCCAGGCGCTGCTTTACCGTCGGGACGGAGTGACTCCGGCCGAGCTCCTCGATCCATGCTGCGACATGCATAGGCTGGATGGCGGGGAGGGCGGTGACGCCCCGATCGCCGCACCAGGCTAAAAAATCCATCGCGGCTCGGGCATAGGCTTTTCGGGTGTTTGGATTGCGGATGTTGGCGGTGAAGAACTCTAGGAACCGGACCTGAAGCTGCGGGTCTGCGGTGCCGATAATGGCGAGCAGGGTTGTCCCGCGAAGAATGGCGATCTGGTTCATCGACTACGCTTTTTCTATTACGACCTCGACCGGGGAGCCGATGGCGGCCAACATAGCCTCTACTATAATGACGTTCCGGTAGCGTCCGCTGTTCTGGGACTCGCGTTTGATCCCGAGCGCCTGGAAGGTCGGGGTTTCAACTCGCACGCCTTTAACCTGTCGGCCGGCCGCCTCGACGGCATCAATGACCCCGTCCAGCCATTGACGTTTCCCTTCTGGCGTAAGGGCGTCGACATCCATCTTAATTGTCGCTTCCTCGGTTTCGAGCACCGCCTTTTTTCCGGCGGCGACGCCAAGTTCATAGGACATTACCAGCTCTCCGTTCTATCGTTGATAAAGGACATTATCATAGATAGCGGCAGCGCGGTAGGACTTTGAGTGATATTGACGCCACGAGGCAATTTTGCTTAATGGCTTTCTTATTAATCCTATCAACGGAGATGGCGTGGATGCCTAACCTGATCAAATCGAATCCACTGATGCTCAAGCTCAACTACGCTGCGGTAGCGATGCTTCTCGAGGATATGGACATCCGTCGTGGGGACAACGTGAAACTGAGAATTCACAACGGAGTGGCCGAAACCAACGTTAAACGGGTCGATGGCCGCGTTCAGTCTTCGACGACAATGCTCAACGGGCGCTTCCACCAGCAGACGGATTTCAATTCATCCGGACTATCGCCGGCTGCTCGGCGGAAAGTCGTGAAAAAGCTGCGTAAGGATGGCCATCGTCAAACTGCAATCGCCGATCTCATCGGCGTATCGCAGGCGACTGTTTCACTGGATCTGCGGAAGCGCTGAACGGTGTGATCGGTGCCTCCTCCAAGGGAGGAGGCATTCTCCTGACTGCCACTGGCATCAGAGCGCGAAACATGATTCTCTTGGCTTTCCGTTGCAATAGGGCTGTCGCTAAATGAAGGATCGTACTCAGGTCAGTGGGTGGCCCGATATCCATCCTGCGAGCTCCGTTCTTGGATGGACCCGTGCAGAAGGAGTGCTTGATCATTTCTCGATTGAGGACGTCGCTCCGGTTGTCGGATTGCAGCCGGGGTTCGTCCGGAAAGTGGTTGGGAACAAGCCGATCGGCCTAAAGGAGATCGAGAAACTCGTCCTGCTAGACGATGCGTGCGAAACCTTCATACCTCGCAGCCGCACCGTGTCGTATTTTAGGAGATTGGCTTCTCTCAAGAAGGTACAGCACCTAAAGCCACACGCAATTACCCTCAACCAGGTCGTGTGCGGCGACGCCCATAAGCTGATTTCCACTTTGGAGGACCAAAGCGTTGACTGTGTCGTCACGTCAACGCCTTACTGGGCGGTTCGAATTTACGGCCTGCCGAAAACGGTGGAATGGGCCGATGGCGAAATCTGTCCGTATGGCCACGAACAAACACCTGAGGGCTTCATCCGCCACACTGTCGAAATGCTCTTCCTGCTCAAGTCCAAGCTTTCAGACCTGGGCTCGATCTGGTGGAACATTGGGGACACGTACAATACCCGCACCCAAATTCGCGGTAATGCGGCGGAAACCCTGCGCGCCATGAAGGGTTTGGATCAACGCAAGTGGACTGAACAGAATTGCCGGCGCTATAGCGCAGGCCATGCCTACCTTAAGGATGGTGAGCAGGCGCTCATCCCTCAGCGCATCGCGGAACGCGCTAGCCGGATCGGCTATTTGGTAAAGTCGGTAATTACCTGGAAAAAAGATGGCTCCATGCCGGAGCCGACAAAGTCGCGGGTCACGCGATCCATGGAGCACATCATTCACCTTTCCAAGGTGCGCAGCCCGTACTTCGACAAGGAAGCGTATAGACAACTTCCTGCACTGCTGGGCGGGCGAAACACGCTCCTCGAGCAGGATCAAATTACCGATGTTTGGCACCTGCCGACCTCGTCTGGCGGTGGTGGCCATGGTGCTCAGTTTCCGCTGGCCTTACCAGGCCGGTGCATAGCGCTGTCCACGGCTGAAGCGGGGCGGGTGCTTGATCCCTTTGCTGGCTCGGGGACGAGCGGCGTCGCGGCCGTGAAACTCAAGCGTGAGTTCATCGGGTTCGACGTGTCGCCGGAATATGTTGAACTTGCCAATAAAAAAATCACGGCCGCCGATCCCCTGGCAAAGCCGAAGGCCACAACGAAGCGTCGACCGAGAACCAGCTAATATAGCAGCGGCATCTGCTCGAATTCGGACGCCGTCGTGATCCGGATGGGCTGATGGGTAGCGGCGCCGGGCTTTCGCGACAAGCCGCTCCAGACCACGAGAAGGGCCTGAGGCGCATTCGGCCCGACGGTGTCTTTGAAATCCGCCAGATAACCCAGTGTTTTGTAGACGCTATCCAAGATGTAGCCCGAGTCCTGCGTCCGTTTAACCTCGATGATAAGGCGCTGCTCGCCTTCCAACGGCGACGAAACCTTACAAGTTATATCCGGGCGACGGAGAGAAGCATCGAGGTCGTAGTCTTCGAAAATGGCTTTGTAACTGCTGGATTTGCTCATCTCCAGCGGGACGGTTTGGAAATATAGCTCGGCCACACGCCCCTCTTTTTCCAGCGTGAACCGAGGCTTTTTTGGAGCGGACTCGCCACCTATAAGGAAGGCGCTCTTGAGCGTCCAACCTTCCCTGAGATGTGATCCGACTAAGTTTAGGAGCACCCATATTTCGAAAAGGTCGTCGAGGTTGTCGGGCGCCATTTGCCGGTCTTGGAGCAGTGCGCGTAACAGGTTCTCGTTGGCAAGTTCGACCAAGTTGACATAGAGATCGAACAGTCGGATGGCGCCGACAACATCGGAACGTCGGCTGGCACGAAGCGGCGCGACGTCTCGACCGGTAAGCCGCGCGGGCTGGCTAACGCCTCGGCCACGAAGTGACGCGAGCCGCAATCGTGCACTTCTGAGGGATGCGTCGACGAGTCTTCTTTCGATCTCAGGCACCTTGCGTTTCAAAAGCCACTCGGCGTTTTTGACAACACGATCAAGCATATACGTGAAGAGGCGGGCGGGCGCACTGTCTGAGGTGCGCTCGATCGGTCGAGTCACGAAACGGGTCGGGTCGCTCCCTGATTGGGTGCGCCTGGCGAACGTCCTTGACCAGTCAATTCGCCCGCGCGGCGTCCCCCGCCTATCCTCAAGGACATGCTCTGTCGTCGACGGGGTGGCACGAAGAAACTCGGCGGCGTGGACGTCCAGGAACACGGCAACTTCATGGCTCAGTGCGAAATGCAGGCGACGAAGCAGTTCAAACTCCCCGCGCGGCAGGCAGGCGAAGGCTGATAGAATATCCGATGGTTTGTAGGAAGCTGAGAACCGTTTGAGCACGATCCAGCCGAGGCGGGAGACCCCTTGTAGAACGCGCTCATATTCGTCTGTCGACCAGTCCAACTAGAAAACTTCTCTGAACGTTCGCTGGAGCCGCTGCTTCTCCGTGTCGGTCTGGAGCAACTCCAGGAGCTGACCCTGTATCGATCCGAGGGCCTCTTGATCGAGGCCGTCCAACTGAGGGAGAACATAGGCCGTAACGGCGTCTATGAATGCCGCCTCCACTGACGCTTCGACACCGGCCATTCCGAACGAATGCTTCGTCCGCATGCTCATATAATCGACCAGGTCGCCCCATATCGCTGGACCTAGCGGCCGAGCTTCCTCGAGGATAGAGATCAGGCTGCTGACTAGTGCCTGCTCGTCAGCGTCGAGGCCCTTATTCTCGATCCACTCAATCAATTCGGCCTTCTCGGGGATGCCAACGTGTACGACGGCGAATCGCCGCACAAAGGCGGTGGAAAGCTGAAAGAGAAGGTTTCGGTCGAAGGAATTCATGGTGGCGATGATCCGCCAGTCTGCTCCGACCGTGTATTGGCCCGTCGATTCCACATAGGACGACACGGTGGAGTTGCGGTCAAATCCAAGGGAGACATTGTTGGCGCCCTGTTTGAACGGCATGACCACATCATGCCCTGAAAGCACCGTGAAAAGCTGACCGAAGGCCTTGTCAACGTCGGCACGGTTCAGTTCGTCGATCACCAGCCATTTGTTCTCGCGCAAGGCCTGTAGGAACAGCCCTTCCTGAAACACCAGCGCGGAGTCTTTGGGCGACGGCATGTACCCACCCAGAGTATCAAACGTCGTCCAGTCGGCCGTCGCCGTTGTGAAGACCCGGCCCGCCGAAGCCGGAAACGAGAATGCCACTGCGAACTTCTCGCTTACCATCGCGAGACGCTTTGCCAAAGTGGACTTCCCGGTCCCAGGCGGACCAGTCAGGATTAGATGCTTTCCGGCGCGCAGCAGGGTTACGAGTTGCCTGAGCAGAGACTCTGGCAGGAGCAAATCCTCTCGGATAAACTCAATCAGATCGTCTGGAAGATCCTCGATCACGCTTTCGGGTTCCGACGTAGCGGTGACCTCATTCCTCCCGGTGGTTGGTGCAATCTCTAGGAGAAACTCCGCAAATTGCTGTTTGTTTAGAGGCTCATTCGCGAAAAAGTCCGTCGGGACGTTGTCGCTTTTGACGAAGAAGGCGTCTTCCTCGTCTTGGGTAATATTGTAATCGCTTTTGAAGGTGGCCACGACGTCATCAACGGAAGCGGCGTCCTCAAATTCCCTGTAACGCAGTGCCCACGCAGCAATTGCCTCTATCGGAACCTGAAGTGGTTTGGTCTTGGATCGACGCAACCCGGCTTGTGCCTGCTCGATATAGTCGTCCAAGAGGGTAAGATGCATTCCATTGTCTGTCTCGATACGCATTAGGCGTGGAAACATCTTGTTCCGCCCAAGCGTCGAATAAATCCCTGACCGGGGATACCCTTCTCGCTTCCAACCCCTGTCGAAGGGGTTCAGGTAAGGGTGCGCCTGATCGATCGGCCTACCGTCGGCGCCGACGATACCCATTAAGTCGCGCGCGGCCGGCTCAGTAGATTTTGTATTAATTGTGATTGTATGACCGAGGTTGAGGCCCTCATGCTTAAGAATCAAGAAGTCCACTATGAGGTTGTCAGCGCTGTCCTCAAGCTGCTCGGCGGCCCATTTTAAGGTGCTCAAAGATAGGAATTTCGGCATCACGACTCATCTGGTATGACCGAATCAAGTTTCATCAATATGCGTAAGCAAATGCAACCGGACTCTTGAAAAGAGTCGCCTCGCTGCAGCCCTCCCAGCGAAACATCCACTCAGTATGCTCTTGAGCTATGCAGCCGCAACTTCTGGCAATTCCTCCCAACGCGTAGTGAAACACGGAGATTTCCGGTCGAACTTCGTCGACCAGGACGGTTTGAGGCCGGCAGCAGCTGGAACAAGGGTATGGCGGCCGAACCTTAAATTGATCGCATCCAAAGCCTGGTTGAGGCGGGCACGCTGCGCCCGGTCGATCGTCGCCAGCATCGACGTCTGCACCATCGTGATCGGCACGAGCTCGGTCAACATGATGCCGGCCTTCGCGTAGCGGTAACCCTGCCCCCAGGCAGCCGCTGCCGCTTTGGTCGCGGCTGCGACGAGCTCCTGGGTGTCGTCGGTCGGCTCGAGAAACTCGACCGGCTTGCCGGTATGGCTCCATTTGTCGCCATTAAATGCATTGGTGTGCATGAACACAAATCCCTGGACGGCACAGAGCCCGTGCCGGCGAAGTTTCTCGGCCGCGCGGGTCGCATAGGCCGCTACCGCTTGCTGCATCTCCTCCAGCGACGTCACCGGCCGGCCGAAACTCCGCGTCACGGCAATACCCTTTCGTCCTGCAGGCAGGGTTTCCAGCGCCAGGCAGGCAATGCCGTTCAATTCGTGAATCATGCGCTCGCCGACTACGGTGAGCAACTGACGGCCGCGCTTCGGGTCCAAGGCGCGCAGCTGCCCGACGGTTTCCACGCCGATCGCCTTCAGCTTGGCGGCCGAAGCAGCGCCCACGCCCCACAATTCGCCCACCAGCGTCGCCGGCAGAAACTTTTCCCGTGTCGCCAGGTCGCTGAAATCACAGACGCCATTGAGCTCGGCATGGTTCTTTGCGGTGCGGTTGGCCAACTTGGCCAGCGTCTTGGTCGGTCCGATGCCGACACACGTGGGGATGCCGGTCCAGGCCCGGACAGTTTGCCTCAACTGCTGCCCGTAGGCGACGTAGTTGCCGCTGCCTAGACCGGTGATGTCGAGGAAGCTCTCGTCGATAGAGTAAACCTCCACCACCGGCGAAAACTGGTGGTAGATCTCGTTCATCCGCCTGCTCATGTCGCCATAGAGAGTGTAGTTGCTGCTGAACACCGCCACATGGTTCTTCCGGCACAGGTCGCGGATCTTGAAGAATGGCGCGCCCATAGCAATGCCCAGGGCCTTCGCCTCGGGTGTCCTAGCCACCGCACAGCCGTCATTGTTGGACAGCACAATCACCGGCCGACCATTCAGCGCCGGCGCGAAGGCGCGCTCACAACTGCAATAGAAGCTGTTGCCGTCAATCAGCGCGAAAACCCGCTCTACGCGCGGGGTTTGTGCAGCGTCCACGTTACCACCCCCCAGATTTCGACCTGGGAGACGTCATCCATCGGAAACGCTGGCATGTCCTTGTTGGCAAAGGTCAGGCTTGGCGGATTGCTGCGCCGGAAGAGTTTCAGGCTGGTTTCGCCGTTGATCACGGCCACAACGACAACGCCGTCTTTGGGTTTGACACTGCGGTCCACCACGACGACGTCGCCGTCGAAGATGCCCACGTCGCGCATCGAACTGCCCCCGCCACACGCCACAGGAACGTCGCCGGCTTGTTTTTGACCAGGATACGGGTGAGATCCAGCTCGCCGTCGAGAAAATCATCGGCCGGACTCGGAAACCCCGCGCAGATCCGCGTGCCCATTACGGGCAGCACAATCGGCCACTCGGAAGGCTGGCCTAGGTAGGCGACGAGGGAATGATCGCTATGCATGGCAGGAACATAACAGGAACATATTCCTCCGCCAACGGAATTGATTGTTGTTCGGAATTCAGGGTGCCCCGCACCCCTGCCTGACCGGCGAGGTCCGGGGATAGCACGGGCAAGAGGGGTTGGGTGCGGCCGCAGGCGAAGCCGAGGCTCGGCCCTCTTGAGCGTGCGAGGGGCAGCGCCCCTTACGTTGCCTGGTGATGACGCCTATCAGCACCGCTGCCCTGTCAGGTGACTGCTCAGTACACTCTCGCGCCGAACCATAAGCCCCTGCGAAAGGCTTACCGGTACCCGTTTTTACGGTCTTTGCTCACCGCACCTGCGATGAGACCGATGTTTGTATTCAAAAAATGAATACCCACGAGAAATTCCGGGCTCACGAGTCCATGTTCCTGATCCACAACGCAGCCGACCGTCATGGTGGAATCGTCGAAGCTGACGAACTGCCGCGCTTTCACAATATCGAAGGTGCATTGGCACGCCATGCATATGCCGCTTGGCGCTTGATGATGCTGCAGACTGGCTCTGCCCTGAAATACGAGGTAATCGGCCCCAAGGGTCGCCTGCCTTGAGTAGCGACATACGCGGTCACCTTAGGTGGCCGCGTATGTGTTTTCAAAGTGTGTAGCGGCTGTTTTGCGGAGCCATTCGAGGCCCTCCGCTACCGAAGCGGCTCCTTCTCCCACCATCAGGATGAGCGTGTCCGGACTGCACAGGGGCGCCAGTATGCTGGGATTTTGCTCTGGCTGCCCATAAAGCTGGAACGCATATTCGATAGCGGGAAACTGCTCTTTTACCGCAAACTGAATACGGCGCTGGGCCGCCAGGTGCATGATCCAGAAGGCGAGCCGGTCAATCTCAAGCGGCTGATCGGCCTTTTTCAGGCAGAAGCTGACGGTGAACCGGGGATGTGCCGTGAAAATCGCAATCTCCTGTAAAGTGGCCGTGTCAGGCTTCGAGCAGGAGATCCAGGTCACTTCGACGCGCTGGCCGGCATATTCAAGCTCGTCGATCCAACTGACCAACGCGGCGCCCCAATGCGACACCGCTTCAAATTTCACGTGGCTGAAAGTGATCGGGCTCACGGCTATACGCACGATCGGGCGCACCGCGCGTTGATCCGGCCGAGTGTCGACCATGCAGTCCATTTCGCCGCCAAGGAAGCGCGGAACGTCTGGATAGGCGCCGGCATAGTCAAATGACCAGCGCGGCGCCAAATCGGTCTTCGTCAACGTGGCGTGGATGTTCAGGTCGCGAACCAGCTGATGCCGGCCGGCCGGCCACCCGTAGCGTGCCAGCGCCACGGCCTCGTCCCATGTTCTGGTCCCCAGCTCAAGGTCGACTGACCGGCTGGCGCGCTGCTTCCATTGGCTGGTTTCCCGCGCCGCGAGGGCTATCACGTCCTCAGCGTCGGTAAAACGGTGATGGATGGTCGGCCGATACTTCCAGTCGCCAGGGATCAGGTTTCGCGGATCTTGGAAACCGTATTCCGATCCAGACCGCGCCATACCACCATCTCCTCGACATCGTCTTCAGTCATGCTTTTGTGTCTCAGCAGCTTTGCTCCCATGATCGAAGCACGCATCGAAATGACGTGCCGTATGGAGAGTTCTTCAGTGCGCGCCCGCCACCGCTGGACCTTGTCGACCCAGTCGTTGTTGCCGGCCAAGCGCCGCTCCATGTCCTCGTCGTAGTCGACGTAAATCACCACAAACCGGTCCAGGGTCGCCGCATCCAGCTGGTTACGGCCGACATAGCTATGGTTGGCGCCGCGTCCGTAAGTATTGGCGGCTGCGATGCAAATGAAGTCCGGGGAAGCGGGGACCGGCTCGCCCGACGATGGAAAATCGCAGTACCCGTTAGCGATCGCGGTGTTTAGGGCGACCAGCGCTTGCGGTGAGGAAGCGTCGAGTTCGTCGAACAGGTAAACACCGCCCTTGGTATAGGCGTTATAGAAGGGTGTCGGTGTGTAGTTGCCGGCAGCGTCGCGAAAGCCGAGAAGCTTGTATTCGCTCTGGATGGGTCCGTTGTAGTAGAACGGAACCCCAAGCGTCCGTGCCACATCCATCGCAATCTGGGTCTTGCCCGATCCGGCTGGGCCAACCAGGAGCGCATTCGCACCCTTGGTCTGGCAGACGGTTCTCACCTGCCTGAATATCTTGTGAGCCTTGATGATAGGCGTGACCGTGCCGTCCTTGCGCTCGTACTTCACGACATGAGGGAATTTCTCGGCGATCTCCTTATCGACCAGCTGCGAGATTTTGTCGTTGATCTCCTCCTGGATGTCGTCGGATTCGATCCGGTTTCGCAGGGCCTGGTCCATGAGTTCGCCGGCGTTCTCGGCGATAAGGTCCTCGGTGTTGCGAGCGATAATGGCCTGGGTTTCGGCTCGCGATAAGATCTGGGCGACCTCCGCAACAACACCCTGATTCAACGCCATCTGCACCGAATGGCTCGCCAGGTGAGTGGAGATCTGGGTTCCAGACATCTGCTCTAAAGCAGCTTTGAAGCGCATTGCGGTGGTGGCTACGATTTCCCGGGCGATTTCCGTCCGGTTAAAGAAATCAGGAAGTAGCCGCTGTATGGCCTCCAGCCCTTTTGTATTGAGCTCGGCCTCGATCGTTGACATGATTTTGTGGATGACCGCCATGGACGAAAAAATTTCGTCGATTTTTTTGGCAACCATAGGATTGATGTCGGTCGTACCGAGATTTCCAGCTATACCGTCCGCGATGGCTGTCTGAAACTCTCGTGTGGCTATAAACTCCTTGAATTCCGCCCGAATCTTTTCTGTATTGCCGAACATACCGCCCCCAAATCACTACGCCCGAGAGCTATGTGGCACAAACTACCCTTCCCAGACAAATGCCTGTTCGCGGTTGAAAATCACGCGCACATCGGCGACATAATACTCCGTCTGCTCATACGCTGCGGTCTTCACCGGAACCGGCGTGTTCCGAAACACCACCACCGGTTCGAGATACTCCTGCAGAAGCCAGACCGACAATGTGCGCCACTCACGCCAGCCTTCCAGGCGCTCGATATAGCCGCGCCGGACCAGTATCGGCGCGGTAAACTCATGCAGCTCCTTGGCATCCATTCCGATGACATCGAAGAAGTTGGCCTGCATGTGGCTGTTGACCGAGACGGTTTCGCCGAGCCTCGGCAGTTCCTCAAGTTCGGTGCCGGCAAGCACAGCGTGGCCTTCACCAAGGGGCAGCGCCATAACGACGTCGTTCAAGTCTTGGCCACCGTAGCTGCCTGCGGCAAGACCGGCATGGCGGCAGATCTTCGCGGCGTACTGATCGAAGATGGGAGCGGGCATTGGATGTTCTGAGGCTCTACGGCTGGATTTTTCGGAAGAGTTGGTGGCTCGGCTGGAAACTCGTGACCTTCATCCTGTCGAGGTTCTATAAGACTGCGCCTAACAAATCACAGCCGGCCCGCGACGTGCAACCGTCGCCGGCGCCGGTGCCCAACCAAATCATGCAACGCGAAGGCGGGTCACCGGTTCAGGTAATTCAGAACACTATGCCGCCCGCGGCCGCGGCGATGCCCGCAACTTCCATGCCCGCGGCGGCACCCTCCTCCGCTGCCACGTCGGCGCGGTCACCGGCAGCCATTCTCGGCCGTCCCGACCACATCATTTATGCGACCACGGGCAGCCACCTGATGATTCCGCATCCCCGATCGACCGAGCTGCTGGAACGGCTGGATTATTTACTCTACGTCGCGGCCCACAGGAACGGACAGCCCTTCTCTGTGCCGCCCAAACCCGATCGGTCAGCTCCCCTCGCCGCTCCCACCCTGCGCCTTGCAGAACCGCTCAATGACGGTGGATTTGATGCAGCGGAGCGGCACATATTACCGGCCGATGGCGCGGTCTGGATCGCACGCCTCGGCCATCAGCCAGAAAAGATGAAGGGCGTTCCCCGCAAGCTCATTGCGGTATCGGAAGCCGCGCCGGTCCCGGTCGAATTGCTGTTGGCGCCCGTCGACGATGAACTGTTTGCGCCGGTCATACCGCGCGACATGCCGGCGCCGGACGGAGCTCTGTGGCTGGCAAGAAGCGAAGCGCCCTTGGTGTCGGTGGAAAACTATCGTGCCCATTAGTGACGCGTGTGCGGGCAACCGGTTTGCTGTGGCCTCGCGGCCGTGAGAGGCTAGACGCATGGACGTTCTCTATTGGACAATCGTCGGACCGATTAAGCTGCTGCTCGTGGTGTTTCAGGGCCTGCTGTGGCTGGCGCGCGCTCCTGGAAAATACCGCCGTTACCGACGCCGTAAGGGCGGCTCTCATGGTTCCGCCAAATGGGCCGGGCGGATCCATCAGGTATGGCACGGGCGCGGTCCGTGGCCAGGGTGTCATCCTCGGCCGGGGCGCCTTCGGACGCCTGCTGAGGTTCTCGCAAGACGGCATGATCATGGTGTTCGCCACCATGGGCGCCGGCAAGGGCCTTGGTGTCGTAATACCGAACCTTCTCAGCTATCGCGGCTCAATGGTGGTGACCGATCCCAAGGGCGAAAACTACGCCATTACGTGCCGGCGCCGGGGCACTCTCGGACCGGTGTGGATGCTCAACCCCACCGATCCCGTGCACTCCGAGCGTTTTAACCCGCTCGACATCGTGCGCCAGGGCACGCCAAACGAAAGCGACGACGCGGAGGCCCTGGCGAGCCTCATGGTCGCATCGGAAGCCGACGGCCGCGAAAAGCATTGGGACCGCAAGGCGGTGTCGCTGATGAAAGCGCTTATCCTGCATACACTGCATGAACCGGAAGCGAGCCGTAATCTCGCGACCGTGCGCCGCCTGTCGGTGGGCTCCAAAGAGACCTTCATTGCCACCATGCAGGAGATTGCCGAACAGTCCCCTTCCCTCGCCGCCCAGGAGATCGCGTCGGGTGCGCTGACCAGCGCGGTCGACGCCGATGGGAAGTTCTCGGAGGAATTTTCATCGATCCTGTCCAACCTGCAGAAAGGCACCGAGCAATGGTCGGCCGGCGCTCCCGCCGGCGTCCTGTCCAGCTCGTCGACGTTCACCCTCAACGATCTCACCACCCAGGTCGCCACCCTCTATCTCTGTGTCGACGAGGACGTGCTCGAGGTCTACGGACCCTGGCTGCGTGTCATGGTCGGCTGCGTGCTGAAAACGCTGACGCGCGCCAAGTCGGCGCCTCCCAAGCGCAAGGTCGTGCTGCTGCTCGACGAAGTCGCGGTTCTCGGTCGGCTCGAGCCCCTCGAGCGTCAGGCAGGCCTGTTGCGTGCCTACTGCACGCCCGTGCTCATCTGGCAGAATCTGCCGCAGGTCCAGAAAGTCTACCAGGACGGCGCCGCTGCCTTCCTCAGCAACGCGTCAGCGCGGCTGTTCTTCGGCGTAAACGACAACGACACCGGCGACTATGTTGCACGCATGCTTGGGCCTGGGACGTCGATGTCCAGTTCCACCGGCACCAGCCAGGGTACCGGCCAATGGTCACGCGAAAACCGCCAGGACGGTCTTTCCGAAAGTGGTTACCCGCTGCTCGATTCCGCCGAAGTGCAGCGCCTGCCGCTTACGCGCATTATCGCCAAGATGCGCCACGTCCCCTACCCGCTGTTCGGCCGGCGTCTCGATTACCGCAAAGTCTGGCGCTGGAAAGGCAAGTGGGACCGCTGGACTGGCTCGCGACCACATGGGTTTACCCGGCCGCCGGCGCATGGGCCTGGTCCGTCTGTCGCCCAGAGCAGCCGTGTCATCGTCGAAGCTCCTTTGCTGCCAACCGACCAGAATAGATCCGCCCCACAGCCTGGCGCCCTCTGAGTGATGGGGCAGAAAGCCCACATCGGGGCTTTCTGGTCCCAAGCCCCCTGCCCCAGCCTGGCTGCGGGTCAAGGCCGAAGAGCGTAGCGTGCCTTGAGGCGCGGCCGGGATGGGGCTTCTGCGTTAGCGTCGACGACCCCGCGAACCTGACCGCCCACCGCTCCGGACACGGCGGATCCAACGCTCAACCTCGCGCATCCGCACCAGTCCCGTTTCGCGCCGGCGTGTGGTGACGCGCAGAATGCCGTCCAGGGCCTTCATCAGCGCGTCGATCTGGCCAAGCCTGCGGCGGGCATGGGCGGCCTTGCGCTCCCTTTCCGCGAGTGTCGACGCCTTGGCCTCCTTGCCAGCCTTCCACCGATTGAACCGGAATTGACGGCTGACAGCGATCCCTTCCAGATGGAACGCCGCCCGCCGTTCCCAATAGTCAACCTTGCGCCGAACTCGGTCCATGCGGTGATTCAACGCCTTTAGGCGCCGGTAGCTGTCGGCGTTGTTGGCCGTCAGGATCTTCTCCAGGAAATTGAGGCGGCTGCCCTCGTCCCGTCCGGGATAGTCACGCCGGCGCCGTTGCGGCGTGGCCGCCTCGCGCTGCTTGTAGGCACCCACCTGGCGCACCCGGCTCTTGGGCTGGTTGTCAGACCTGGTCGCCTGCTTGGCTTGGGGGCCGACGTGGATCTCCGGACGGCGCGACAAATCGGCGGCCCGCGCGCGGTCGTGGGCTGCGATGGCCTCTTCCCGCTGCGCCTTGAGGGTGCGGTGGTCCACTCGCTGGCGCTTGCCGGCGCGTTCCAGCGCGCGGTTGCAAGCGAGCTCCCATTCGATGCGCCAGACCTTCAGCAGCTCCCGGCTGTTCCATTCGCGGGTCTTCACCGGGTCAAGCCCGCGCGCTGTGGCGCGGCGCATCGTCAGCATGACATGGGCGTGAAAATTTTTGGGGCTCTGGCCCTCCTCCGCAATCGGATCGTGCAGGGCAATATCTGCAACCATGCCACGCCGCACGAAATGCATGTCCGCGAAATCGCGAACCAGATCGATGCGATCTTCGCGGCTCAACTCATGCGGAAGCGCCATGTTGAATTCGCGCGCAAGCTGGGCGTCCTTGCGCGTCTCCATCCCTTCGACGGTGTTCCACAACAGCGCGCGATCGGCTAGCCAGGGTGCTGCGCCGGCCGGCACCAGGACCTCGGCGTGTACGACGCCGCGCCGGCGGCTGTAGTCGTGCGTCTGCCCGTGATGGTGGTCCTGCAGGCGTTGGCCGGAACGGTAGGCTGCAGCGGCCACGGCTTTCGAGCCGGGGCGCCAGCTGCCGTCCTGATTGGTGCCGGAGTTGCGGCCGAGCACCTGGCCCGAGAAGTGATAGATGGCCACGTTCCGCCCTGTCCAAACTGCGCGGGTTGCCCGCGCATCACACCTGTTTTCTCATGCCGGAACGGCATTCCTTTCCGGCTAGAAGCCACGACTCTGTGGCCGCCGGAGCACCTATGTTGCGAAGCAATGTATAAGTGCGCTATTACCTCTGTCAATCTTCCCTCTTCCCCCTCTCCTGTGTTCTGGTAACGTCACCCGATGCCACGCTCTCCACTCGAACGCCCTCCGTCGGGCTCCTGGGCTTCGCCCTCGCGACTTCTCGGCAATCTTGCCGCACTGATTTTGGTGCCGCTGTTCGTGCTGTTCGTCGTCGACCAATACGCCCTGCCCTGGTTCCACAAGAAGCCGTTTCTCATGTGCATGGCGACCAGGGCCGCTGGTACAGTTCGCCGGCGAACTCGGCGTGCTCATCACCTCGCTCGGGCTCATCATCTGGGCTGTGAGCTGGTTTCGCAGCGAGGGCGCCCTTGGCATTGCCGCCGGTGGCGTCCTGCTCTTCATCCTGCCCATGGTCATGGGCCATTACCTGGGCGCCACCTGTATACCGTAGCAAGTCGCGCTGCGCGCGACACCGGGGGTTCCCCCCGGACCCCCGCCGCGCCCAACCGCCCGTGCACTCAAGGCAACGGAAAATCCGGACCACCCCGTGGGGG
>NZ_JAMYSC010000076.1:0-23345 GCF_040321755.1 Mesorhizobium sp. M0276
GAGGGTCTTCAATGTCGTCAATATGATCGAGAAAGCTTGCGTCCATCGCCGGTCTCCTTCCCGGCCAACAGAATCCCGCTTGGTTGCCAGAGCGTTAACGATTAATGATTCCGCCCTGTGCTCAAGCCAGCATCGCCTTGCCGACTAGGAAGAGTTCGCGTTACAACCCTTCGTCGCGAGCCGATGCCGTCGTGCACGTTTCGTAGCAGTCCGGGCGGCTTTATCGCCTTGCTGTTCGGCGAGCCCATGTGAAGTTCCTGCATCGGAAAGTTGACGAGATTCTCTTGGCGGTACTGCGCCAGAGGCATTCCAACCGAATCAAGCGTCGACAATCAGCCGCAAGCTTCACACCACAAGAGCGGTAGTCCACCCATTGCAGATTATCCGACTGATCAGGCGGCGTCCGAAATGTGCGACTCTGCCTCAAGGATTCCCACAGGTATGGAAAGCGATCTCGCTATCCGATCCCGATATCCCTTGTTGTACCTCAGACCTCGCTCGATGTTTTGGATTTCCTCAGCGGCAAGCCCGCTCGCGACCGCCAGGTCCTCGATCGAATACCCAAGGTGCTCACGATAAGCGCGGACGATGTGGGTCCCCTGCGACATAGCCGTCAAGACTGGTTCGGGAATGCGCGAATCGTTCATAAACATCTCCAAGAACATGGGAGCTCCCTCGGGAGATACCTCCCCGCGGCCCACACCCAGCAAATCAAAAAGGACGTCCATTCGGCCGGACCGGCCTCATCCATGGAATGGGCCGCCTGAATTGGGAGCCGGGTCGGAATATGGCGGCTCACCCCCTTCTGATCAAGTTCCAGGGCCCCCTCCTGAGATGGCCTGATCAGCTGTAGCGCATCCGACCTGCGATTCCTTCGCGAATAATTCTCGCCGATGGCTTTCTTGAACACCAACTCGAACTCCCGGGACGGACACTGGTTCCTTCGGCCAATCTCCACCGGCGAAGCAGCGAAAGACCCGCTCGTGAAGCCGCCGGCTTTGTGCTGACGTCGGCTCTAGCAAGCTCGATCGCCCTGTGCCCCGATCAACCGGCCGAAAAAGGGATGGCGATTATCATGATGCTGCTACCGAGTTTCCCACATTGCAGCAAACGCTGGTCATCTGGTTTTCATCCGGGCTTGGAATCCAGACAAGGGGTAGCGCTTTCCATCGACGAGCATCGCCACCTGTACAGTTCACAATCATTCGACCGTGACCGATTTTGCGAGATTGCGCGGCTGGTCTACATCTGTCCCCATGAAGAGCGCCGTGTGGTAGGCAAGAAGCTGTATCGGCAGCGAGAAGATCATTGGCGCGATAATCTCGTCGACAACCGGCAGCACGAGCGTGTGCATGGTGTCGAGTTTCGATGCGGCTGCCCCATTTTCATCGGTGATGAGGATAATCCGCCCTCCACGGGCAGCCACTTCCTGCATGTTGGAGACGGTCTTGTCGAAAAAGCGGTCATGGGGCGCGATGACGATCACCGGCATGTTCTCGTCTATCAATGCGATCGGCCCGTGCTTCAATTCACCCGCTGCATAGCCCTCGGCATGGATGTAGGAAATCTCCTTGAGCTTCAGCGCACCTTCCATCGCTAGCGGGAAACTGGTGCCACGGCCGAGATACAGGACGTCATGACACTTTGACAGTTCGCGCGACAAGAACTCGATCTCCGGCTGGATCCTGTTGAGTACCTGGCCCATGACGCGCGGCAATTCGGCGAGGCTCCTTACGAGCGCCTGCAGCTCGTCTTCGGGGACGGTCCCGCGGGCTCTGGCGGCGCCGATGGCGAGTGCGGCTAGTACGGCAAGCTGGCAGGTAAAAGCCTTGGTAGAGGCGACGCCTATCTCAGGTCCGGCAAGGATCGGGAAGACCGTATCGGCCTCCCGAGCGATGGTCGATTCGCAGGCATTGACGATAGCGCCAATTTTCAGCCCACGCTCCTTGCAGTACCTCAACGACGCAAGCGTATCGGCGGTTTCGCCGGACTGCGAAATGAAAAGAGCCGCCGACTGCGGCGGCAAAGGGATGTCGCGGTAACGGAATTCGGACGCAACGTCGATTTCAACCGTCAGGCGCGCATAGCGCTCGAACCAGTATTTTCCGATCAGTCCGGCGAGATAGGCGGTCCCGCAGGCAGAGATCGCCAAGCTCGGAACCTTGGCGAAATCGATGCCAGGAACCATGTCGCGATTCTCTATGATGTTGGTGTAATGACGGAGAGTATGGGCGATAACCTCGGGCTGCTCGTAAATCTCCTTCTCCATGAAGTGGCGATGGCTGCCCTTGTTGGCCAGATCGGCCGCGGCCGTGGAGATATGGCGCGGACGCTCGACGGGATGGCCGTCGATATCGAAGATATGGGCGCCCGAATTGCCGACAACGGCCCAGTCGCCGTCTATGAGATAGGTAATTTCGTTGGTGAAGGGAGCAAGCGCGATCGCGTCGGAGCCCAGGAACATCTCACCGTCGCCGTGACCGATCGCCAGCGGTGGTCCGTTGCGCGCCGCCGTGATGGTCGACGGTTCATCTTCGAAGAGCACGGCAAGCGCATAAGCGCCCCTGACGCGTTTCAGCATGGCACGCGTCGCTTCTTGCGGCCTCATGCCCTCCCGTCGGTATCTTGCCAAGAGATGCGCGACGACCTCCGTGTCGGTGTCGGTCTGGAACTCGGCGCCCACCGCCGCCAATTCGTCCTTCAGCTCGGTGAAATTCTCGATGATGCCGTTATGGACGACGGCGACACCGTCGGTAAAGTGCGGGTGCGCATTGCGTTCCGTCGAGGCCCCGTGGGTTGCCCAACGCGTGTGGCCGATGCCGATATTGCCGCTCAGCGGCTCTTCCTTCAGTCTCCTCTCGAGATTGACGAGCTTGCCCTCGGCGCGCCGGCGATGCAAGGCGCCCTCGATGATCGTCGCAACGCCGGCGGAATCATAGCCGCGATATTCCAAACCCTTCAACGCGCCGACCAACCTATCCGACACCGGCTGTTGCCCAACGATGCCAACAATCCCGCACATGTTCGTCTCCGCATTCTTTCGGGCAGCTTCAGAGGCGAGACGGATACCCACCGGCCGCTTTATGACGGACCTTGTAGTAGTACGCGGTAATATTGGTAAAATTGATTGTAGTGATAACTACCATCCACCCCATGGATAAGGCCGCGTCTGTGGGCCCTGACCTAACTTCTATTCGTGCCTGACGCTCTTATGACGATCGCAAACTCACATACGCGGCAGGATCACGCGGTGAGCGGTGAAGCCTCAGAGAGGCCAGCAGGCCTTGGACAGCGGACGTACGACGCCGCGCCCCGCCGATTTGGCAGCCGATGTTAAGCAAGGCGTCATCCCACAAGGTGACATCCTCGGCCCTTCGGCGGTCTCGCTTCGCCTCGTCAAGGGCGCATGGCGAAACTGTATCGTGGGGCCCAACGCCAACGACCGCGTTGCACTACAACGTCTGGTGAGGGCGAAGGCGACTGGAACCGGGCTCGCCTCGGGACGCTATTCGGACAGGAGAAGGCCTTCCGCATCATTGCCATTCTTGACCGCGAGCGCGCGCGTTTGCAGACACGAGCGGAATCGTCACGCGCAACTCCGAGGCGGCAGCCCGCGCGGCGGCCATGTAGGACATCGCGCCAGCAAAAGCCGGCCCTGGCATTTTCCGCTCGGCACTCAATCTTCGATTTAGCGTACTCAGCAGATGCGGGGGACAGGATTATCGGTGTCGCAAAGTGCGCATCTCAGCGTACATCAAACTCGGAGCTGGCGCGTCTGCTTGCGTCCATCGATCCGCCCATGGGTCTCGCGAAATGTGCAACTCATCCAAGCCGCATTACGCAGGGGGGATAAGCCATCTAACCTCGATTCAAACAGGCACTCATGCGCTGGCTGAAGTAATGACGAGACTCATTGCACCAGCCCAATTCATGTGCAGACAACCGCTTTGGGCGCCGAACAGATCGATTGGCGGCATAGCCTTATCTTGCCTCACAAGACTTGCGGTCCGGGAAGGCCGTTTCGGGACTTTTCGAATCAGCGGATCACAGGCTCGCCATGGAAGCGGCGGCGCGATGGAGGAGAAACGCCGAAGCCAACTTCCATCATCAGCCGTGGCCTGTGCGCCGGCACGGTGCCCATATGGAACCCGAACGGATCCTCGACGAAACCGAAACCGGCCTCGCCGGTCAGCGTGACCGGGCTCTGCTTGCCGTACACGTCCAGAATCTCTTGCGCGGGATGGCCGGCGACACGCGTAAGTTGGTGCTTGAGGGCGCGGCGATCATGGCTGCCGCGGACATAGACATGCGGGCCGGTCCCCTCGTCGACGGGCACCAGATAGAAAAAGAACTTCAGCATCCGCCAGTCGTCCAGGTCGAAGTGGTATTTGCCGAGCGAAGCCAGGTTCTTGTCGGCGTCGGAGGCCTGGCCGGTCGGGAAGCTCCACCAGACGCGCGTTGTGATCAGCGTCGCCTGGCCGCCGAGATAGGGCGCGGCAATATCCATGAGCAGCGGATCGTTTTGGATGGCAACGGCCGAGTTACAGCCCAGAATGCGCTCGAAATAATGGCCGCTGAGCAACGGACGGCCAAATCGCGCCTCAGCCTCCGCATGCTCCGCCGGCATGAATTCGAGTCGGCGATCGAAATTGCCGAAACAAGGTGTGCACCTGGCGAATGCGGCTACATCTTCAGGCACCATTGTTGGCAGGACGAGGCCGGGAAAAAGCCCATCCATCCGCAGCGCGTCGACAACGTCCTGGCAATTGACACCGGCAAACATCGTGTCCTGGGCTCTTTGCGACCTTCGGACCGGCTTTGCACCACGCCAGTGCATTCTCCGTGCCGGCATGGTGCGCGCCAAAATATGAACATGGGCAGCCACGCCGGGTTCTCGCGAATATCCGACAGGTAGGTCGGAATGCGTACGGCTATGCGACCCAGCATGCTGCCGTTTCGGGCGATTGTCTCAAGGCTTGCAGCGCCGGCTTTGTCGGGGTTCATAACGGTCATCGGGATCCTCAAGGCATGAATGCACTTATCGACGAAGGTTGGTCCCAGTGCTTCGCCGAAACCCGATTCGCCGCGGAAGAACTAGGCGCTCGCCACGTTTTGTGCAACGCACAATTGCAGTGAGAAATGGAGGTTGCGCGTTCTAATAAGACAGACAAGCACAACCACCCGAATTACCTCAGGAACTGTCTGTAGCCGCCGCCCATCAGGTAGCGGCCACGTTGGATGGCGCGACGTACCTGATCGCGAAGATGGCCACCTGGATGACGCCAATCTTCTTCGACACGGCGTCTCCCGAACAAGGCAATGGCGACCTCCTGATGAGATGCTCCTGCAAGCGAGCCATCCAAAGCCTGGAGTACGATACGCAGACGCGCTCCGCGGTGTTCCGGCGGAAAGCAAGCAGCTGACAGGCGGCCGCAACCATTGACGTGGTTCAGGAACTGAAGGGCAGCGACATGGAACTTGAGGTGCTGCGGCTGAACAATTGCGTCGACATATAGCCGCAACGGGCCGAGGACGGACGCACCGGAAACGGCGATCTGCAGACTCCGGCAGTTCTCCCTCAGCAGCACGTGCTGCACGCCCGCAGCTGTCAGCAGGATGTCCTTGCAGCATGAGAGCGAAGAAAGGTGAAGCGGTTCAAAATCGTGGTCGAGCCCAAGCGGCTCCGCGGCCGCTCGTAGAATACAGGCGCAATCGCGCGGATCCCAAAAGACCCTTGCCGATGTAGCGTCCGAAAGTGGCGCGTCGGCGAAAAAGAAGGCTCCATTGTCTTGGGAGAGCTGATCCTGTCGTCAACTCGATTATCTGCATGTCGCCTTGGGGTCCGACAATGCAGGCGGACGGTGCCATTTTGGCGTGGTCGCGCTGGAATTGTGGATTGCGCCGAAGAAACTCCCAGGCCCAGCCAGTGCGTGGCAATCGTCTGGCATAGTGGTAAGCGTCGTGGCGACGCCAGTCCGGCCAGCATTCAAGGCCGACCGTCGCTTCCTTGGGCAGACCAGCATCCTTCATGGCTCAGGTGTCCACAATGGCGCTATGCCGACGGGCCTAGAACCGGTTGCCACAGTACCGGTCCAATCAGACGTCCCCTGCTGCGGATGCGCAAAAGGCTCGCGTGGGAAATCTCGAGAAACCCAGCCACCGCCTCCGTTTTGCCGACGCACTTGGGTTCTCCGATGCGCGACAATGGCCACGTAGCCAGGCGGAGGATCCGCTCCATGCGCGTATCCGTCACCGTTACTATCCGGGTCAGATTTTTGGCCAAGCCGAACTCGATCATGCCCGCGAAGAGCTCGTAGGTCGCCTGGGCCAGCCCGCCCGCGGCCTTGGGCGCCGACGGAGGAAGATCGAGCGCGAAACGACTGCTCTCCCATATGTCGGTGGTCGAGGGCACGACGTCAGCACCCAGCAGCACCGGGAACGTGTCGCGCAACATTGTGGGTCCGGTGCTGGGCGGAAGACGCACGCAACCGCGAATTCGCCAGTCGGATCCTTTGAGGAGCAGATAGACAGGCTTGAGAGCATCAAACGGATCGGATTCCATCTGGTCTTCGGTATCAACTTCCCAATCGAGCCTTTCCTTGAATACCCGAAACCTGAGCCCGTGCATGTCTTTGAGTTCGCCCGCAAACTCGTTGTAAAAGTCTGGTGTTATCAGTTGCATCATGGTCGCCTCCATGTGGGATGTGTTCCCGCCATCGAAGGGCAAAGCTGACAGCGATGCAGCCTGTAGAGGTTTACAGGTATCGTGGCTGAAGAATCAGGATCTCGTCTGGCCGGAGGCAGCCATTCGTGCAACGGCTTGGTTGATCGTTCGAACGCCAAACTTTGCCTTGGCGTTTTCCAGATGAAAGGTCACGGTGCGCTTTGAGACGCCGAGAAGCTGGCTGGTATCCCAAGCCGACTTGCCGCGCGCCGCCCATCTCAGGCACTCGAACTCCCGCGGGGTGAGCGTTACACCATCCACCACGCGATCATCGGCGAGCCTGCGCCGGACGTGGATATGAAAGTTGATGGCCACCAGCTGCAATGCTTTTTCGTAACGTGCCAGTGACCGTAAAAGAGGCGGACGGGACTCGTCGGAAGCAAAGGTCAGGGCAGCAAACCGGCCGAGATGATCATGCATGGACATCGTCAGGCCGCCGCAGATGCCAAACTCAGCCGCACTCTCCAGAATTTGTTGCTGCGAATTCGGCAGACAGTGTCGAGCGCGATCCACGCCCCAATCGAATGTATCCCAGCCTTGCAGCCCGCGCAGGATGACCGGATCAAGACTGTGGTACCGCTGTTGCAGATAACGTGATGTCCAGGATGAAGGATAGTTTGAAATCAATTGGGGGGCGTCGCCGGAGGCCGACGGGTAAGTGAAATAGGCGAATAGCGGGAAGTCGAAGCCGGCTGCAGCGGAGGCCATCGCCTCACAGAGATCGGCAGCATCAACACTTGCAGACAGTTGCTCGACGAAGTTCTCAAACACGCGATGCATTTGCCCTGTGCGTAACCTCCGTTCGCTCAATGCCAGGCAGAGACCTCGTTTTAAACGATCCCGGACGGATACAGCGCGTGCCGAGAACGTGGCTAATCTGTTGAACCAATCCGAAATAGTCTGACGTTGTCTATGAGACGTGTGCCGCCGAGCCAGGCCGCGGCAAGCAACCGTGCCGGTCGATCAAGGCTTGTCATCGGGTGCAGATCTGCCTCTTCGCGAAGTTCCAGGTATTCGACCTCGCGATAGCCTGCAGCCAGAATTGCTGCGCGAGATTCTGCAAGCGTTGGCAGGACGGGTGAGCCGCGCCCAAGCCGCTCAGCCGTCTTGAGCAGGACCGATGATAGCTTGGGAGCAACAGCGCGTTGCGCTGGCGAGAGCCGCACATTACGCGATGATAGCGCAAGACCGTCGGCTTCACGGACTGTCGGACAGGCAACAATGGTGATTGGAATATCCAGATCCCGGGCCATGCGCCTGACCAGGTGAATTTGCTGAAAGTCCTTTTCGCCAAAGAAGCCGAAGTCAGCGCTGGTCTGCAGGAAGAGCTTGGCGACGACGGTCGCCACGCCATCGAAATGTCCCGGCCGGAAGGCACCGCACAGGCCCTCGCTGACACCGGACACCGAAACGGTGGTGGCGAAGCCCGCCGGATACATCTCCTCTGCATCTGGCGCATAAAGCAGGTGCGCGCCCACCGGTGCCAGCTTGGCGGCATCCTCGTCCTCGGTGCGCGGATACGCGGCAAGATCGGCCTGGCTATTGAATTGCTTCGGGTTGACGAAGAGCGTCACGATCACACGGTCTGCTTTCTCGAGTGCAGCGCGCACCAGGCTGAGATGGCCCTCATGCAGGACGCCCATCGTTGGCACCACGGCAATCCTCACGCCCTCGCGGCGCCATGCGGCGACGATTTCGCGAAGCTGGTCAACGCTCCTGACGATCGGCACGCTCACGCTGCTTCTCCGCTCTTGGTGGCGTCCGTGTCGGCGGGCTTGGGCGCATCGGCAAACACGTGCTTGGCGGCCGGAAACTGGCGCTCCTTCACCTCGCGCGCATAGGAAGCGATCGCAGCCGCAGCCGCCTCCCCCAGTTCAGCATAGCGCTTGACGAACTTGGGTCGGAAGTCGCCGAAGAGGCCGAGCATGTCGTCGACGACGAGAATCTGGCCGTCACAGGCTGCCGAGGCACCGATGCCAATGGTCGGGGCCGCCACCTCCCCGGTGATCCGGCGGGCGAGCGCTTCAGGAACCTTTTCCAGGACGACCGCAAAGGCGCCCGCTTCGCTCACCGCAATTGCGTCGCGCCTGATGCGCTCGGCATCCCCGCCCCTGCCCTGCACGCGGTAGCCACCGATGGCGTTGATGGCCTGCGGCGTCAAGCCGACATGAGCCATGACGGGCACGCCGCGTGCGGCGAGGAAGCCGATCGTCTCTGCCATCGTTTCGCCGCCTTCGAGCTTGACGGCAGTGCAGCCGGTCTCCGACATGACGCGCGCAGCATTTCGGAAAGCCTGCTCTGGGCTTTCCTCGTAGGAACCGAACGGCAGGTCGACCACCATCAGCGCCTGCTTGATGCCACGGCGCACCGCCTGGCCGTGAGTGATCATCATCTCCAGCGTGACACCGAGCGTCGAGGGCAGGCCGTGGAGAACCATGCCGACGCTGTCGCCGACGAGCACCACATCACAATGGGGATCGACAAGCCGGGCGACTGGGGTGGTGTAGGCGGTAAGGCAGACGAGCGGCGTCCCACCTTTGCGCGAACGAATATCCGGCGGTGTGATCGCCTTGGTGTCACCAAACGCGCTCAATGGATCCTCCTTCCCCTACGTTACCAACCGCGGGTGTCGCCTTTGGCACATTTTTGTGCAGGTGCGAAGAGCTAAAAATGCCCGTGCAGCTGTGGGGTGTTGACGTGCCGACAGGCGCGCTTACACTAAATCGATTAAGGTCCCCCGAGCTGGCCAAGTAATTCGCGAACATGGACGATCAGGCAATACGACTCAGGAAAGACAGAGCCGCCTTCAAGGCCGACGACGTCAAAGTGGACCTGATCGCCCTTGTCGTCGCCGTAAACGACAGTGAACCCTGTGTCCTCACCATCGGCCAGGCAGACACCTTGCCCTCCGGTCCCTTTGCGCTTGAGCACCGATCGCTGCAATCCGGCTTGAGGGGGTGGGTCGAGCAGCAGACCGGCCATCGGCTGGGGTACATTGAGCAACTTTACACGTTCGCTGATCGGGATCGCATCGGCGCCGAGCGCCAGCAGCGCGTCATCTCCATCAGCTATCTTGCATTGACCCGCAAGGAACAGGCAGCGGGCTCGCCCAAGTGCGGATGGCAGAATTGGTATGAATATTTTCCATGGGAGGACCACCGCTCCGGCACGCCTCCGGTCGTGCTGGACGTTCTGCGACCACGCTTGATTGAATGGGCAAACGGCGTCCGCGATGCGGCCACGCGACGTGAACGCTGGCAGCGGGCGACGATAGCCTTCGGCTTCGACGACCGCCTTTGGAACGAGGAACTCACGCTTCAACGCTATGAGCTAGTCTACGAAGCAGGCCTGGTCCAAGAGGCCGTAAGAGGGCGGGACGCGGCGCCCCCTCCGCTGGTGCCCAGCAAGTCCATGGTCGCCGATCATCGCCGCATCGTGGCGACCGGCATTGCGCGGCTGCGCTCCAAGATCAAATACCGGCCGGTCGTCTTTGAGCTGATGCCGCCGGTCTTCACGCTTTTGCAGCTGCAGCGAACCGTGGAGGCGCTCGCCGGCAGGCTCATCCACAAGCCGAACTTTCGCCGACTGATCGAACAGCAGGAGCTGGTCGAGGAGACCGGAGAGGCCACCACTGAGACCGGCGGCCGGCCAGCGAAGCTTTTCCGTTTCCGCCACGCCGTTCTCGACGATAGGCTCATCGCCGGGACAAAATTGCCGCTGGCGCGGGGTTGACATCCCTTATACTCACAGCAAGTATATGCTGGTTATTTTCAATTAGAGTATAAGCGGGAGGGGGTCGATGAGCGCCATGCTGCCTACGGCCGCGTTGCTCTACGAGCACGTCCGACGAGTGATCCCGCCGATCGAATGGCCGGCTTTCGCCGAGGATATCGAGGCGATCCTTGCTCTGAAGCGCGAGCGCAACGCCATCATCCTGGCGCACAACTATCAGACGCCCGAGATCTTCCATTGCGTGGCCGACATCGTCGGCGACAGCTTGGCACTAGCCCGCACGGCTGCGACGATCGAGGCGCAAGTCATCGTGCTGGCCGGCGTCCATTTCATGGCCGAAACGGCCAAGCTCCTTAATCCGGACAAGACCGTGCTCATTCCGGATCTCAGCGCCGGTTGCTCGTTGGCGGAATCAATCACGGCAGAAGACGTGCGCTTGATGCGCCAGCGTTATCCCGGCGTTCCGATCATCACTTATGTAAACACGTCGGCCGAGGTGAAAGCCGAGTCGGATATCTGCTGTACATCCGGCAACGCCAAGGCGGTCGTCGAATCCCTTGGGGTTCTCCGGGTGATCATGCTGCCGGACGAATATCTGGCCCAGAATATCGCCGCCCAGACCGATGTGCAGATCATCGCCTGGAAAGGGCATTGCGAGGTGCATGAGCGCTTTACACCGGCCGACATCCGCGAGCTGCGCGAAAGCCATCCCGGCGTGGTCGTGCTCGCCCATCCCGAATGCCCGCCCGACGTCGTGGCTGAAGCAGATTTTTCCGGCTCGACGGCTGCCATGTCCGACTATGTCGAAAGGCAAAGGCCGCCACGTGTCGTGCTGATGACGGAATGCTCGATGAGCGACAACGTCGCGTTAGCGCACCCAGAGGTCGAGTTCATCCGGCCCTGCAATTTGTGCCCGCACATGAAGCGGATCACGCTTGCCAACATCCGCACGGCGCTCGAGCAGAACCAACATGTCGTAACCATCGAACCCGGGATCGCCGGGCGCGCGCGGCTTGCGGTCGAACGGATGCTGGCAGTTTGAGCGCCGACCTCCGCAGCTTCTTCGGGCGGCCGATCATCATCGGCGCCGGCATCGCCGGACTGATGACCGCGCTTCAACTGTCGCCGGAGCCGGTGCTTCTTCTGTCAAGGTCGCTGCTGGGAGCTGACAATTCGAGCACCTGGGCACAGGGGGGTCTGGCTGCAAGTTTCGGCGAAGACGACGATCCGGCAATGCACCTGGCCGATACGCTTGCCGCCGGGGATGGTCTCTGCGACAGAGACGTGGCGAGCCGCATCCTCCAAGCCGCGCCCAAGGCGATAGAGGGGCTTGCGGGCTTTGGGGTTCCCTTTGACCGCACGCCGAAAGGATCACTGTGCCTCGGATTGGAGGCCGCACACAGCCGACGTCGGATCGTTCATGCGCATGGGGACGGCACCGGGCGTGAGATCATGCGTGCCCTGATCGCGGCTGTGCGTTCCACTCCGTCGATAGTTGTCGTGGAGGGCGTGGAAGCACGCCGGCTGGCCGTGCGAGAGAATGCGATCCGAGGCGTCTGGGCGAGCTGTTCGATCGGACCTTTCTTCTTCGGCTCACGGCGGGTCGTCCTCGCCACCGGTGGCATCGGGGGACTGTTTCTCGACACCACGAACCCTTGGGGCAGTTGCGGACAAGGCCTTGCACTTGCGGCCCGCGCTGGAGCTGTCCTAGCCGACCTCGAATTCATCCAGTTCCACCCGACCGCGCTTGACGGCCCAGACCGCCCTATGGCCCTGGTCAGCGAGGCTGTCCGAGGCGAAGGTGCTGCCCTGATCGATGAAACCGGCCAGGCTTTTCTTCAAAGCGTGCCAGGGGCGGAACTTGCGCCTCGCGATGTCTTGGCCCGCGCCGTGTGGAACCATCTTGCGAACGGCCACCGTGTTTTTCTCGACGCCCGACAACGGCCTGGCCCGGCATTCGCTCGACATTTCCCGACAATCGCATCAGCCTGTCGTGGAGCGGGCATCAATCCCGCGCGCGATCTCATCCCCATTCGTCCGGCCCAACACTACCACATGGGTGGCGTTGCCGTGGACAGCTTTGGCAGGACCTCCGTCGAGGGGCTGTGGGCCTGCGGCGAAGTCGCTTCGACAGGACTGCATGGCGCCAACAGGCTCGCCAGCAATTCCTTGACCGAGGCAATCGTGTGCGCCCGCTGGGTCGCTGAAAGTGTCGCCGGAACGCCTGCTCGCAGAACAAGACCTGCGTTTGCGAACGTTTACCCACCGCCCGCTCCGATACCCGTGCGTGTTTTCCTGTCGCGCGCACTCGGCATCGTCCGGGACGGTGAAGGGTTGAAAGCAGCCGCGCGTGCCTTATTGCCGCTCGCCGAAAGCAAGGATGCGGTCTCGGATCCGGCGGCTGTGGGGCTAATGATCGCGGTTGCCGCCTTGTTGCGCGAAGAAAGCCGCGGCGCTCATTACCGGACAGATTTTCCTCATCATGCGACTGCCGCCCGACGGTCCGAAATCACGCTCGAAGCCGCCTTGGCCGCTGCGCGCGAACTCGGACACTCGCCAAACTTGGAAGGGGCAAAGTGATGAGGCTCTCACCGCTTCCCACGGTCATGCTTGAGCCGCTTGTACGGGCATCGCTTCTTGAAGACCTTGGCAGAGCCGGCGACTTGACCACGGATGCCATCGTCCCGAAGGAATACCAAGCGGGAACCGTGTTGGTGGCGCGACAGTCCGGAGTTGTCGCCGGCCTCGATCTGGCGATGCTCGCTTTCCACCTGATTGATCCTGATGTCGAAATCTCGGTGGAGCGGGCAGACGGCTGCAATGTCGTGGATGGAGAGATCATTGCATCAGTGGTTGGCCCGGCCCGGGCCATTCTCACAGCCGAAAGGACGGCACTCAATTTTTTGTGCCATCTGAGCGGCATCGCCACAGCAACGGCATCGATCGTCGCTGCGGTTCGTGGATATGGCGCGAAGATCGTCTGCACACGCAAGACGACGCCTGGATTGCGGGCAGTCGAAAAATATGCTGTGCGCGCAGGTGGCGGGTCCAATCACCGCTTCGGCCTGGACGATGCAATTTTGATCAAGGACAACCACATCGCCATCGCAGGCGGCGTCCGCCCAGCGCTCGAGCGAGCACGAAGAGCGGCCGGTCATCTCGTCAAGATCGAAGTCGAGGTCGATACTCTGGCCCAGTTGGAGGAGGTACTTGGCTTCGCTCCCGATGCGGTTCTGCTCGACAACATGTCCCTCCCCGATCTTCGCCGCGCCGTCGCAATCGTCGGTGGCCGCGCTATCACCGAGGCTTCTGGCGGGATCACGTCCCATACAGCGCGAGCGGTTGCCGCGACCGGCGTTGATCTGATTTCGGTCGGCCGACTCATCCACAGCGCGCCGATCCTGGATATCGGCCTCGACCATCGGGGCTCATGATTGTCTGAGTAACGAACAGGATTTGGTCAACTGTCCTCTCCGATCGTCGACAGTCAGATAGCAAAGACCCCGCAAGACAGACCGGAGGAACAGCATGGACATGCAAACGGCAAGTTCAACGCAGACATCGCCACAGGCTCAATCCCCTGACACTGGAGCGTGGACCCTGGAAAAGGCTCAGGCACTTTACCATGCCCCCTTCAACAATCTCCTCTTCCTGGCGCAGACCGTACACCGCCAGAATTTCGATCCAAACAAGGTCCAGCTCAGCCGGCTGCTCAGCATCAAGACGGGCGGATGCCCGGAGGATTGCGGCTATTGCAGCCAGTCGGCGCATCACGAGACCGGCCTGAAGGCGTCGAAGCTGATGGAGGTCAGGCGCGTCGTCGCCGAGGCGAAGAAAGCGCGTGACGCCGGCGCCACGCGTTATTGCATGGGAGCCGCCTGGCGGAACCCCAAAGCGCGCGACATGGATGCGATGGTGGCGATGGTCGAGGGCGTCAAGGCGCTGGGCATGGAGACCTGCATGACGCTGGGCATGCTCGATCTTGAGCAAGCCGCTCGTCTGAAGCAGGCGGGTCTCGATTATTACAACCACAATATCGATACGTCGGAACGCTACTACAGCGAGGTCATCAGCACGCGGAGTTTCGCGGAGCGGCTCGAGACACTCGAGCACGTTCGCCAATCTGGCATCAAGGTCTGCTGCGGCGGCATTATCGGCATGGGCGAGGAGCCGGTGGACCGGATCGACATGCTGGTGACGCTGGCCAATCTGCCGGAACATCCGCAAAGCGTTCCGATCAACATGCTGATTCCGATCGCCGGCACGCCGCTTGCCGATGCCAAGCCCATTGAGCCGATCGAATTCGTGCGCGTGATCGCGCTGGCGCGCATCATGATGCCGAAATCGCATATCCGTCTCTCCGCCGGCCGTATGGCCATGACCGACGAGATGCAGGCGCTGTGCTTTTTTGCCGGCGCCAACTCGATTTTCGTCGGCGACACGCTGCTGACGGCGGACAATCCCGGTGAGGACAAGGATACCCTGCTGTTCCGGCGCCTTGGCATCGAGCCGATGGAACTCGAAGCGCAATGAACGGGGCACCGCTTGCCCGCTATGAGGCGACCTTGCAGGGACTGGCGCGCAAGGACCGGCTGCGGACGCTGAAGCCGCGCGCCGGGCGCGACTTCTCGTCGAACGACTATCTCGGGCTTGCCGCCTCCAAAAGACTTGGCGAAGCGGTTGCGGCGGCGATTGCGCGTGGCACGCCGGTTGGCGCCACCGGGTCGCGGCTCTTGCGCGGCAATGCACCGGAACACGAGCAGCTCGAGGCAGACGCGGCGGCATTCTTTGGAGCCGACCGCGCGCTGTTCTTCGGCAGCGGCTACATCGCCAACTTCGCTCTGCTGAGTGCCCTGCCGCAGAAGGGCGACCTTTTGGTCCTCGATGAGCTCGCCCATGCCAGCATGCATGAGGGTGCGCAGGCCGGGCGCGCACAGTTCGTGCTGGCCGCGCACAACGACGCCAATGCTGTCGAGGATGCGATCACGCGTTGGCGCGCCGAAGGCGGCATAGGATGCGTCTGGATCGCGGTGGAGAGCCTTTACAGCATGGATGGCGACTGCGCGCCTTTGGAGAGCCTGGTCGCGCTTGCCGATCGGCACGAGGCATTCATCGTCATTGACGAGGCGCATTCGACCGGCGTCTGGGGACCGGACGGCCGGGGGCTTGCCGACGCTTTCGAGGGCCGCGACAACATCGTCGCGCTCCACACCTGCGGCAAGGCGCTCGGCGCATCTGGTGGGCTCGTGACCGGGCCGAGGGCACTGTGCGAGTATCTGATCAACCGTTGCCGGCCATTCATATACGCCACCGCGCCATCGCCGCTGATGGCAGTGGCAGTGCGCGAAGCGCTCGCAATGCTCGCCGACGAGCCTATGCGGCGTGTTCAGCTGCAAGAACGCGTTGCTTTCGCCGGCCGCCAGCTGGCCGAGCGCTGCGGCGTGATACCCAGCGGCTCGCAGATCCAGCCCCTGGTAATCGGCGATGTCAGGCGCACCATGGCAGTGGCGGCGCGCCTGCAGGCCCGCGGCTTCGACATACGCGGTATTCGTCCTCCGACCGTGCCCGAGGGCACGTCGCGGCTGCGCATCTCACTGACGCTCAATATCGGCGAAGCCGACATTTCCGCCATGGTCGAGGCGCTGGTCGAGGTGTTGGCCCAAAGATTGCCGGAGGCGATATGACCCAACGCATCGTCATCACCGGAACCGACACGGGAGTTGGCAAGACCGTGTTTGCGGCTGGGCTCGCCGGTTTGCTCGACGGCTTTTACTGGAAACCGGTGCAATCGGGCCTCGACGGCGAGACCGACAGCGAGGTGGTCGCGCGGCTTGCCGGCTTGCCCTCAGAGCGCGTGCTGCCGGAAGCCTACCGCTTGCGGAGCCCGCTGTCGCCGCATCGTTCGGCCGAGATCGACAGCGTCGCGATCAAGGCTGACGATCTTAACTTTCCCGTCCTACCGACGCCGCTCGTCATCGAAGGCTCCGGCGGCCTGATGGTGCCGCTCAACCGGCGCACAAGGTTCATCGACATCTTCGCTGAATGGCGGCTGCCCGTTATTCTGTGCGCCCGCACCACGCTCGGCACCATCAACCACGCCTTGCTCTCGGTCGAGGCGCTCCGCGCCCGCTCCATCCCGTTGGCGGGCATCGCTTTCATCGGCGACGAGATGGCCGATACGCAACGGACTATCGTGGAATTCAGCGGTGCGCCGCAGCTCGGCAGGCTGCCGCACCTCGATGTGCTGACGGGCAAAACACTGAGGGACGCAATGATTGCCGGCTTCGCCTTCGCCTCGATTACTGGAGGTGACTGATGTCGCAGTCCCATGTCTGGCATCCCTTCACCCAGCACGCGCTCGAGCCTGCGATCCCAGAAATCGTCCGGACTGAAGGCGCCTATCTCCGCAGGGCCGACGGCGCCCGCATCCTGGACGCCATCTCCTCCTGGTGGGTCGTCACACATGGCCACCGCCATCCCCGCATCATGAAGGCAATCGAGACAACCGCGTCGAGCCTCGACCAGATTATCTTTGCGGGCTTCACGCACGAGCCGGCAGAGCGCTTGGCCAAGGCGCTTGTCGGCCTCGCTCCCGCTGGACTCGACTGGGTGTTCTATTCCGACAGTGGCTCGACCTCGGTCGAAGTAGCGCTGAAGATGGCACTCAGTTATTTCCGCAACATCGGCGCCCCACGCTCGCGCATCGTCGTCATGGATCACAGCTATCATGGCGACACGATCGGCACGATGAGCGTCGGTGCGCGTGGCGTGTTCAACGCCGCCTACGAACCCTTGCTGTTCGAGGTCGACACCATCCCCTTTCCGGCAGCGGGGCGCGAGCAGGAGACGCTGGATCGTTTAGAGGCTGTGACCCGCGATCGACGAGTCGCAGCCTTAATCGTCGAGCCGCTGGTGCTGGGCGCCGGCGGCATGCTGATGTATCCGGCTTCAGTTCTGGCCGAATTGAAGAAGATCACTGAGGCCTCCGGCACGCTGCTGATCGCCGACGAAGTGATGACCGGCTGGGGGCGGACCGGAACCATGTTCGCCTGCGAGCAGGCATCGATTTCTCCAGATATCCTGTGCACCTCGAAAGGCCTGACCGGCGGCGCCATCCCGCTGGCCGTAACGCTTGCCACCGATGCCATCTTCCAGGCTCATTATTCCGAGGACCGGAAGAAGACGTTTTTCCATTCGAGCTCCTACACTGCCAACCCGATTGCCTGCGCGGCAGCACTTGCCAATGTCGAGATCTGGCGGGACGAGCCGGTGGCCGAGCGCATTGCGGCCTTGAGCGCAATGCAGGGCACCGGGCTTCGACGCTTTCGCGACAACAGCTTCTTCACCGACTGCCGGGCGACCGGCACGATCGCGGCGCTCGACCTGCGAACCGGTTCCGCAGGTTATCTCGCCGAGATCGGACCGAAACTGCGCGCTTTCTTCCTCGAGCGAGGGCTACTTGTGCGCCCGCTCGGCAATGTCCTCTACTTTCTGCCACCCTATTGCATCACCGGCGACGAACTCGAGCGACTCTATGACGCCATTGAGGAGGCGGGCGAACGCTTCGGGTCCAGGCCATGAGCAGGTCGTCGCGTATTCTCGGGTTTGGCCATCATGCGCCCGGTCGCAAAGTGGCGAATGCCGAAATCGAGAGCAATCTCGGTCTTGATCCAGGCTGGATCGAAAGGCGTACCGGGATACGGTCGCGCTTCTGGGCAACCGACGAAGACACGCTGTCTGGTCTTGCTGCGCAGGCCGGCGACATGGCGCTGGCGAACGCCGGCATTGCGCGCCACGACATCGGTCTGCTGCTGCTTGCCACCTCGACGCCCGACCATCTTCTGCCGCCCAGCGCGCCGCTGGTCGCACACAAGCTTGGCCTTGGCCGCGCAGGCGCGGTGGATCTGACCGGCGCCTGCGCCGGCTTCATCTACGCGCTCATGTTCGCGGACGGATTTACCCGCCTGCACGGCAAAGCGAGCCTTGTTATCGCCGCCAACATCCTCAGCCGCCGCATCAATCCAGCCGAGCGCGCAAGCTCGGTCCTGTTTGCCGATGCCGCCGGCGCCCTGGTGATCGGTCAGTGCTATGATGCTGATCGGGGCATTCTCGGTGCCTCGGTGGATTCGGACGGCTCGCGATACGGGCTGATCCAGATTCCCGCAGGAGGAAGCAACAAGCCGTTCCACGGTGACCTCGATCTCGCGCAAACCCGAATGAGGATGACGGACGGCCGCGAAGTGTTCGCAATGGCCGTGGAGATGATGACCGATTGCTCGACAAGCGCTCTAGCCGCTGCCGGAGTGCGGCCACACGATCTCGGCCGGTTCGTGCCGCATCAGGCCAATGCTCGGATTTTCGACGCGGTCGGGAGGAACCTCGGCATCGCGGACCAAGCAATTGTCAAGACGATTGCCGAATACGGCAACTCTTCGGCCGCGACGATCCCGCTGTCGCTCTCGCTCGCCAACCAGACGGAGCCATTCCAGCCTGGAGAGAAAATCCTTCTGTCGGCGGCGGGTGCGGGTGTCAGCGGCGGCGCTCTCGTGGTTGGAATCTAGCCGGCCGGCTCACGCGCGCAGGACTGGTCATGAATGGCGATAGGGCAACAGAACCAATGCCAAAATGGCCTTCTGAAGCTCGACATGACCGAGCTGACGCAGCACGACGCGTGCGAGCCTCTGGATGAGATCAAATGCATCACCCGTTGCATCATTCGTGCCATCTGAATAAAGCTCAAATACAAAGGGTGAGCCGCCCCATATATGTCTGATACCCGACATTGTTCACATAAAAGGCTCGATGCTTACACGCTCTTTGCTCTCTTCTCTTTGCTGTCTGCTCTTTTCTCTTTGCTCTTTGCTCTTCCGTCTTGACTAGCAGGAGCATGCGGCTTATCTCATTGCCGCGTTAGCACTCGCTTCGGCTGAGTGCTAAGCACGCTCCGGCAACGGAGAACCGTTCAACATCCGCACCAAGGAAATCCAAAAATGGCAAAGTCGAATTTCCGGCCGCTGCATGACCGCGTGGTCGTTCGCCGGGTCGAATCCGAATCCAAGACCGCCGGCGGGATCATCATCCCGGATACGGCGAAGGAAAAGCCGCAGGAAGGCGAGATCATCGCCGTCGGCTCCGGCGCTCGTGACGAAGCTGGCAAGCTGGTCCCGCTGGACGTCAAGGCCGGCGACCGCATCCTGTTCGGCAAGTGGTCGGGTACCGAAGTCAAGCTCAATGGCGAAGACCTTCTGATCATGAAGGAATCCGACATCATGGGCATCATCGGCTGACACGCTGCCGCCTTTCCTTCGCACCATCAAATCTGAATTTCGGGCGAGATGCCCAGGAGTAAAAAAATGGCTGCCAAAGACGTAAAATTCTCCCGCGATGCCCGTGAGCGCATGCTTCACGGCATCAACATCCTCGCCGACGCGGTGAAGGTGACCCTCGGTCCCAAGGGCCGCAACGTCGTCATCGACAAGTCGTTCGGCGCACCGCGCATCACCAAGGACGGGGTCACCGTCGCCAAGGAAATCGAACTTTCCGACAAGTTCGAAAACATGGGCGCGCAGATGATCCGCGAAGTTGCTTCGAAGACCAACGACATCGCCGGTGACGGCACCACAACCGCGACCGTTCTGGCGCAATCGATCGTCCAGGAAGGCAACAAGGCCGTTGCCGCCGGCATGAACCCGATGGACCTGAAGCGCGGCATCGATCTGGCCGTGACCGAAGTCGTCGCGGCGCTCGGCAAGGCTGCCAAGAAGATCAAGACCTCCGAGGAAGTCGCCCAGGTCGGCACGATCGCCGGCAATGGCGACGAGTCGGTCGGCAAGATGATCGCCGAAGCGATGCAGAAGGTCGGCAACGAAGGCGTCATCACGGTTGAGGAAGCCAAGACCGCCGAGACTGAACTCGAGGTCGTCGAAGGCATGCAGTTCGACCGCGGCTATCTCTCGCCGTACTTCGTCACCAACGCCGACAAGATGGTTGCCGAGCTCGAGGACGTCTACATCCTCCTGCACGAGAAGAAACTCTCCAACCTGCAGGCGATGCTGCCGGTCCTCGAAGCCGTCGTGCAGACCTCGAAGCCGCTGCTCATCATCTCGGAAGACGTCGAAGGCGAGGCGCTCGCCACGCTGGTCGTCAACAAGCTGCGTGGCGGCCTTAAGATCGCCGCCGTCAAGGCGCCGGGCTTCGGTGATCGCCGCAAGGCCATGCTGGAAGACATCGCCATCCTCACCGGTGGCCAGGTCATCTCGGAAGACCTCGGCATCAAGCTCGAGAACGTCGGCCTCAACATGCTCGGCCGCGCCAAGAAGGTGTCGATCTCCAAGGAGAACACCACCATCGTCGACGGCGCCGGCAAGAAGGCCGAGATCCAGGGCCGCGTCGCCCAGATCAAGCAGCAGATCGAAGAGACCACGTCGGACTACGACAAGGAGAAGCTGCAGGAACGTCTGGCGAAGCTCGCGGGCGGCGTTGCGGTGATCCGCGTCGGCGGTGCGACGGAAGTCGAAGTCAAGGAAAAGAAGGACCGCGTCGATGACGCCCTCAACGCGACCCGCGCGGCCGTCGAAGAAGGCATCGTTGCAGGCGGCGGCGTCGCTCTCCTGCGCGCTTCGGCCGACATCAAGGTCACCGGCGTCAACGCCGACCAGGCTGCCGGCATCAACATCGTTCGTCGTGCGCTGCAGGCTCCGGCCCGCCAGATCGCGGCCAACGCCGGTGCGGAAGCATCGATCGTTGCCGGCAAGATCCTTGAGAACAAGGGCTTGACCTTCGGCTACAACGCCCAGACCGGCGACTATGGCGACATGATCGCCATGGGTATCGTCGATCCGGTCAAGGTCGTGCGCACGGCCCTCCAGGACGCGGCCTCGGTCGCCGGCCTGCTCGTCACCACCGAAGCCATGATCGCGGAGGCTCCGAAGAAGGAGTCGGCTGGCGGCGGCATGCCTGGCGGCATGGGCGGCGGCGGCATGGGCGGCATGGGCGGCATGGGCGGCATGGATTTCTAATCCAGCCCCTATCAACCTACAGCGGAAAGGGCGGCAGCAATGCCGCCCTTTCCTTGTGTGCCGAACATGATCGACAACTTGGAGTGCGTCCCGAGGATCTCCTTCGAGCCTCACCGCATGGTCGAGAATTAGGATCTTGTCCGATCGAGCAATTCGCGGGCTCAACCTGGTCAAACCGGCGCCCCCTACGAACTGCCCGATCCTTGAGGATTCCGCTGCGCGACAATCACGATGATTCATTCAGTTGGTAGCTATAGGCGGTGAATCATGAGGGGCATTGAGGAGCGTGGCAAGGCGCCCAGTGGAGCAGACGCGCTCTGAGCCTCAAGATCAAGCGTTTCCTCCTCTGAGTATCCTTGATCTGCCGCTGGACATTCTCGTTGATATTGCTGAGCGGCTCAGCCCGATGGATCTGCTGAGGATGTCGCACACAAATCAAGAGCTGCGTGTCGCCGCGATGATAGTCGCAACGCCTCAAGAAAGGCGGATCCAGGTTCAGGCCATCTGTGGAGCCCTTGCAACCGGGCTCCAGCAGCGTCTCGTCGTCGTGGCAGAGGGGCCTCGTGACCCCGACGACTGCGCTTCGGCCTTGTGGGGCCTCGGAGCGGGCGTGGCAGCGCTTGCACCCGAGCTCTAGCGGCGTCTCATCCTCCTCGCCGAAGGGCTTGAGCCCAGGTCTCAGACCATTGCCCTGGAGGGCCTCGGAGCAGGCGTGGGTGGCCTTGCCCAACTTCAGCCGATCCAGGATTGCGATCAGCAGGTCATGATCTAGCGTCGTCATCACCAGCTCCCTCCGACCACCGCTTCGTACTCGGCGAATGGCCGCAGCAAGCTGGCCGGGGGTGATCTTGATGCGCTCGGCGCGCACCGGCCCTTCGAAGCCGGCAACGCCGACAAAAGGCTCTGTCGCAAACCTGGAAATGGGGGTGTGAACGGCCATTTCGGCCTGTCCGTCAGGCAGCGAGGATATCGAAACAGCGATCGACAGACTTGTAGGCATACCTCGCCTGTCGCTTGCCCATCATGTGGATCATCTCGATGCCGGAGAGGATAACCACGGCGCTCGCCTGCGACTTGAAGCCGAGCATGGCTCGAACGCGGCGCTTGATACGCCGGTGATCCTGTTCGATCCGATTGTTGAGATACCGGCTATTGCGGATGCGTATCGGCTTCAGCGGTCGCCGCGATCGCTGCCGCAGCCGGCTTTCAGAGTCGCAGGAAAGGATCGCTTCGTAATTGGTCTGGCTGCCGTCGATGACGATGCGCTCCGGCCGGCCATGGCGCGTCAGCGCCTTGCGGAGGAAGCGTTGGACCGTACGCATCCGGTGAAGACCGCAGACGTGCGTATCCGGCGGCCTTGAGCACCGCGGTGCTGGGGTCAAGCTTTCGATGGGGAGACGCGATGATATTCTTCGAGAAGGAGTTTGACCTCCTCGATGCCTTCATCGGCGAAGGCCAAGATCCCGTCGTCATCGTTGGCGCCGTAGACCCAGATGACGCCGTCCTCGGGCTCGAGACCGAGGGTCAGGTCCTGGATGAGCGCATCGCTGACGCCGAGGTCCCTGGCGACACGTTCGACGGTGTAGACGTGATGCACCTTATTGCGCTGCATGATCAGGCCGCCGCTGGTTGGGTCCGCAATTGTGCGGATCTCCAATTCCACGGCAGCAAATCATCGATCCGATGAGCTGGGTGGGCTGCGATGCGCGCCAGGATATCGGCGAGCCAGGCCTGCGGGTCGATATCGTTCATCTTGGCGCTGACGATCAGGCTGTAGAGAACGGCAGCGCGCTGTCCGCCGCGATCGGAACCGCAGAACAGCCAGGACTTTCTGCCGAGAGCGATGCCGCGCAGGGCTCGCTCGGCTGCAT
>NZ_JAMYSC010000077.1:0-23201 GCF_040321755.1 Mesorhizobium sp. M0276
CGCCCCCACCCCCCCCCCCCCGCGCCTCAGCGCACGGCCCCCCCCCTTCCAACGCGCCCCCCCCTCCCCACCCCCGCCCTGCGGCGTAGCGCTGCCCCCCGACCCTCCCCGTAGTGGGGGTCGACTGTTCACCAAAGCAACGCTTCCGGGATCATGCTCTGCCGCGCCCATCGTTGCGCCAGACGCCATCATCGGCCATCAGTTCGCTCAATATGCCTTCGCGCAGGCCACGGTCGGCGACGCGCAATCGTTCCGACGGCCATACGGCGCGGATCGCTTCGAGGATAGCACAGCCGGCCAGCACCAGATCGGCGCGATCCGCACCGATGCAAGGGTTGGCGCAGCGCTGCTGGAAATCCCAACCGACCAGTCGTTCGACCATGCGGTCGACGCTGTCGCGATCCATCCACAGCCCGTCGACGCGGCGGCGGTCGTAGCGTTCGAGGTCGAGGTGAACGCCGGCCAGCGTCGTCACCGTTCCGGACGTGCCGAGCAGATGGAAATTCGGGCTGGCCTTGAGATGGCTCAGCCGGTCGCGCCCATCGAAGCTGGCCAGCCGACCGGCGACGTCGTCGACCATGGCGGCGAAAACCTCACGCGTCACCGTGCGGCCGCCGAAACGTTCGGCCAGCGATACGACGCCGACCGGCAGCGACGTCCACGAGACGATATGGTTGGCGAGCCTTGGCGAGCGGCGGCCGGCGAGATCGATCAGCGCGATTTCGGAGGAGCCGCCGCCAATATCGAACAGCACGACGCCTTGCGTGTCGCGCTCGACCAGCGAGCCGCAGCCGGAAACCGCGAGCCGCGCTTCGGTCTGGCGATCGATGATCTCGAGCTTCAGGCCGGCTTCGCGTTCGACGCGGTCGAGGAACTCGAGGCCGTTATCGGCGGTGCGACAGGCTTCGGTGGCGATCAGCCGGGCTTTCCGGATCTTGCGATTGCGCAATTTGTCGCCGCAGATCTTCAGCGCCTCGACCGCGCGGTCCATCGCCGGCTGGCCGAGCCGACCGTTGGCGGTGAGCCCCTCGCCCAGCCGGACGATGCGCGAAAAGGCATCGATGACGCGGAACTGGCCATGCCGCGTCGGCACGGCGACCAGCAGCCGGCAATTGTTGGTGCCGAGGTCAAGCGCCGCAAAAACGGGAAGTTCATGCATTGGCGGCCGGCCGGCGCCTTGTTCGAAGCGCGCCGGCGCAGCCACGGGCGAGGCCGCCGATTCCGCTGGTCTGTGCGCCTCTGCCGCCGGGGTCCCGGTTTTGCCTGGCGCCGGCGATCGATTCTGCGTGGGACGCGCGTCATCGCGCGCAAAAACCTTGCGCCCGCGCCTTCGCTTGCGTCGCTTCTTGGGCTTGCCCTTCTGGGGCGCGTCGCCCGCCTGCCCATCCGCGGAACGGGACTCCGTCGGGCGGCGTTGCTGCCAGCTTGCGGTCCCGGGAATTGGCCCTGGGGAAGCGCTGGACGCGCCCACCTCCGGCGCGCTGGCGCCAGTGTCGCGGTCTTCCACTGTCGTTCCTTCCGGCACCGCGCGAACCGATGACGGACGCTGCAGGCGCTTCAGTGTTTTAAGTTGCCGCCAGACTAACAGCGCCGCGCCCGATCACCAAGAGCCGCATGCTGAATTTTGCCGGCTGGGTCCGCAAACCACCGTTCCGGTCACGCCGCGCAATGTATCTGCAGGCCTGGACTGGTACGCCCAATGCCTGTAGGCGCCTTCTTCAGCCGCTTGCAAGATGGACAAATCGGCCCGGTTGTCGCCGCGCAAAACGTTCGCGGTTGAATAGCCGGCTTCAATGAGGCATTTCTGAAATGGGCGGAAGGATCCGGCGCGGCCGGCCTCCTCGCACCACCAGCAGAAGAGGAAGCGGACCCGCAACGCATGGCAATCCGGCAATGAATTGGCAGGCAATGAACTGGAGGCGCTATTTCTGGCCGGTCGTCGGCATCGCGGCGGTGATCTTCTCGCTGCTGCTGCTCTGGCACGAACTGCGTGGCATTTCGCTCGACGATGTCTGGGACGGGATATCGGCCATTTCGGCACGCGGCTGGATTCTTGCAGCCGTGAGTGCGGTCATCGCCTATGCCTCACTCGCCGGCTACGACCACATCGCGCTCCTGCATATCGGCAAGCGTGTGTCGTGGCTGTTCGTCACGCTCTGCTCGTTCACGACCTATGCGCTGTCGCACAACATAGGCGGTTCGGTGTTCTCGGGCGCTGTCATCCGCTACCGCGCCTATGGCACCAGGGGCCTGAGCGGGCAGGATGTCGGCGTGCTGGTGGCGGTCTGCTGGATCACCTTCGTGCTGTCGATGATTTTCATCTCCGGCCTGGTATTGGTCTTCGAGCCTGAGATACTCGACAGGTTTTCCGGCCTTGCCCATCATGGCCTGTCGGAGGCCGCGGGAATAGCGATGCTACTGCTGGTCGCCGCCTACATATTCGGCAGCTGGCTGCACCTGCGCCCGCTGAAGATCGCCAGCTTTCAACTGCACTATCCGGCGTTGCCGATCGTCGCGCGGCAATTGCTGATCGGCCCGATCGAACTTCTGGCGGCCGCCGCGATCATCTTCTTCGCCCTGCCCGAGACCCACAATCCCGGCTATTTCGTCGTGCTCGGCGTCTTCCTCGTCTCGTTCTCGATCGCGCAGATCTCGCATGCGCCGGGCGGCCTCGGCGTGTTCGAGGTCGTCTTCCTCGCCGGCCTCTCCGATATGGACCGGGTTGGCGTGCTGGCGGCGCTGCTGGTGTTCCGGCTGTTCTACCTGATCATCCCGTTGTTCCTCGGCCTGGGCATCGTGCTGTTCTTCGAACGCTCGCAGTTCAGCCGGACAGAAAGCTGAGCACGAGATTGAATGCGGAGCCGGCGCGACGTTTGAAACGCGGCATCCGAACTGGCTGACGAAACCTGCCTTTTGAAGCGCTCAGCAGGCTTGACTATTTTCCGCTGGCAGCTACAAGGCAGCGCTCAAGCGGCTCAGCCGCTCGGCCCGCACGGTTCATGACCGCGCCTGCTGGGGAATAGGTTAACGGTAGACCCACGGACTCTGACTCCGTTAGTCCTGGTTCGAATCCAGGTTCCCCAGCCAGCCTTCTTTTTTCCTTATTTTTCAACTGCTTAGCGAATATGACAGAATGCTAAGTGTTACACTCAGGCGGATGATCCACGTGGCATTCTGCCTGTGGAATGACAACAGGGTAACGGAAATGGCAAAGCCAGAAGTCTTCCCGATGATCGATATTCGGTGGGACGCTATCCGAGAGATGCTGCCAGCGCCGTTCACCACCCAAACTTTTCAAGGGTTGGTAGAGCAGGAATTGCCGGATGTCTGGGCTGAGATGGTTCTCCGCTGGGGTCGTGGTGGCAGAGGCAGCGGCAACTTCTTTTCACCCGCGAACGTCCTCTATAACTACCTTAACGCGAAAGCGCGTGAGGAGATCGTGGTTCGTCTCGGATTCGCGCCTTCACAGAAAGGATGGGGCGCTAACCGTGTCATGCAGTGGGATTTTGCTAACGGCACGATCTTACCGCCAACCGAAGATGATTTGGAACTTATTGAAGGCGGGCGGAGGTTCCGAACTCATCTAATTCGAGAGCGGGCGCTAGGCGTAAGAAAGCGCCTGTTGAAGCAGCGCGAAGCCTCGGGATTGTCATGTGATTTATGTGGGAGAACGGGAAGTGAGTTCGACGAGCCTGTTCGTAGGGCGATATTCGAAGCGCACCACAACACAGCGCCTTTGGCAGCGGGAGAGCGGACAATCAAGATTAACGATATGGCTTTGCTGTGTGCATGCTGCCATCGGGCAATTCACCGGCTGGCGGCAACTCGGAATCGCTGGTTCACTGTAGCGGAAGCCCGCGAACCGCTTGGCCTAGTAATCTAAATGAAAGGCCTGCCGTCTGCCAGGAGTCAGGCTTAAGCCTGATGCTCCCGGTCGACCAGGCTACAGAATCTCAGAGGCGATCGAAAAGGGCTTTGATCCCTATCCCTAGCGCAGTGCACACCACGGCAACAATGATCTTCTCTAAGTTTCTTCTAAGGAATCCTTCCGTTGGCCGATAGTAAACCGTTTTTCTAATATAATGCATATAATAAAATATAGTGTATAGTGTGATAAATAGAACTGTCGGTATTATTGAATAGTCAGAAATATTCTTAAGATATTTCAAATAATTCTGATCGTCAGTCTTAACAGCTAGGGGACCAAGGCTCGATGACACCATTATTAAAAATAATGGAATCATAAAATACTTCTGCTTGTCCTTTGCTCTGTCGAATATCGTCTTCCTTTGAGTTATCTCGGCGGCTATGGACTTCGCCAATCCGAAGCTCTCGTTTGTAAATTTGTAAATCCATACTCTTCGCAAATAGCTATCGAATGAAATACTTATATCCCCACAATCTACGTTGGGCTGCCCCGCTAGTAGAGCTTTATTCTTCTTCATATCCTCAAAACTATCGAATACCATACCATCATTTCTCGCGGTCACTTTCTCAAAATGCTTTGACTCGATAATAGTAAGCAGGTCATCGGCGGACAAAGAGACCGATCTCAGCGGAATTTCACTAGATTTGCTTAATACCTCTCGAACCATCTGATCCCCCATCCAATCGATTCGGATTGGCTTGCATCGAACATGGGGCAGATTGGTGTGAATGTGCAACCTCTACAATATCACCACCAGCCAAGAGGCTATCCGCCAATGGGCTCGCACATTGCGGGACATACTAGGCAACCTTGAACCGTCGCGTTGTGCCGGTGACCAGCTTCGCCGAACCTTCGCCGACGCCCGGCGACAAGGATCTAGAGACAGGCATTCAACGGAACTATTGGTTTGCCCGTCCCGACAGATCGCTCTTCTTCTTCGCCGGCCTTTGGACGCCATGGCAGGGCGTTCGTCGGGTCAAGGATGGTCCCGGCGACTTCGAACTCTATGGTTTCATAACAACCAAGCCGAACGCGCTCATCGCGCCTATCCATGAGAAGGCAATGCCGGTGATCCTGACCACGCGGGACGAAGTCGAGACGTGGCTTACTGGTCGGAAGCCCGGGACATGCAGCGCGCCGCGCCCGACGACGCCCTGGTGATTGTCGAGAAACCGGCGACGCAGATCAAGTTTCCAACGCAGGCACCGCCACCGCCAGCGCAGGGCTCGCTGTTCTAATCATCGCGCCATACGGGGCTTTTCCGAACCTGTATCTTAACCAGGCGGCGCACGAGACAGCCGGCAGCGCCTGACACTTCTATGGGTCGATATGCCGACTTATCTTTTTAATATCGCTAGCCTTATAGAATATTACCTGATCACCCCACCTAACCAGAATACCATTTGAGGCCGTTTTTAATATTACTGCATTTATGAAATTAGTTTCCTCGGTATAAATATCGAACAATGGCCCTTTCTTTGACATATCAAATACGGCCTCCGCTTTCCCGCCAATGTATACGGTATTATACATCGAAAATATAAATATAACTATATTGAACGAATTATAGTTTCCAAAATGGAAATACTGAAAAAAAATTATCCCGCCAATGACAAAAGATGCGATAAGGAAAATGGCGGACTCTACCATTATCCATTCGCCCTTAGCGAATATAATTGCAACAACTACGGGGACAGCAAGAATTTTATCATAAAACAGAAGCAAGTTTATTATTTCTGTTTCATCATTGAAAAAATATCCAACAGCTTTGTATATCAAGTAGTAGGCGTAGACTGAAATCGATATTATCGAAAATACATAAGGTGCAGCATAGAAAATGCCGACTATCATATTTGAATCTAGGTAGAGTCCTATAAATTCTGGACCGACGACGTAAAAATATCCTGTAGCTTTTACTACAAATGCCGCCGCCGTCGCACCAACACACACGGCGCCCGCCTTCGCAATATCATCTAGCCCAATGTCACCCAATTGCATTTGATTCACCCCTCTCCCTGTTGAGAGTGTGAACCGTAGCTCATTCAAAGGGAAAGAGCGCGGGTGATCCGCGCCCTTCGCATGTGTCATCCATTGCTTCTGTCAAGCGGTGATAGCTTCGCGGCGCGATAGGTCTTGATAGCCGGATCAGTGTCGCCGAGCCTGTCGATATGCTCCCTGAGTTCAACCCACGTAAGCCGGCCTTCGCGCCAGTCTGTGAAAGCTTCGATCACAGCGGTTGGGGCGCCTGTAAGCCACCCCTCCGGCATGGTCTGTGGATCGATCGCAGTCATGACAACGCCACCTTATTCATTGCCCGATTAAACTTATAGCCCGCCGCGTCGACCAGTTTACGGAACTTAGCAAAATCGGCGCCAAGGCACTGCTGCAAGAGTGTAACGGCTCCACTAGCGGCCCGATCGCTCTTCTCCTGTTCATACTCATACTTCGCCGTCTTGGCCGTCTCGGCAGCGATCTTGTTAGCCTTGTCGTCTTTTAGCTTCGCCTTGATCTTAGCCGCCTGTTCTGGTGTCTTGCCTTCGATTTTCCGCGCGATCTTTTCCGCCTCGACTTTCGCTTCGGCTTGCTTGCGCTTGGTGTCGGCGATTCGGAACAAGATGTTCTTCGGCTCCGGCGCGTTGCCCGCGTCGATCTCAGCGATCACCTCGTCGCGAAGCACGTCCGGCACGCTCGGGGCAGCGAGCTTCTGAATAACGCTTGTCGGCAAAACCGACACGGTGTCGTATTTGCCGGAAAACTTCTCCACCACGCTCATGTAGCGCTGTGCTGTCCTCTCAGTCATGCCGTTGAGCGAGGCTTTAACCCATTTGCCGAACTCGCCGTGATCGAGCTTGGCTTTGATCGCGACTAGCTCCTCGCCGATCTCAAACATGCTGCCATCGATACCGGCAAATAGTTTATGGATACGGTCGGCGGCACCGGCCAGTTCGGCAGCGGTCGCCGGCACTATCACCTCGCCGTGAAGCGCCGGTTGGATGACTGCCGGGACAAGAGCCGGCTTAGTGTCAGGAACTGCGATAGTGTCGAGCGCTTCGGGCGCGCCGAGTTCGAGTTCATCGATGGCGAGACGGTCGATAAGCTGTAGGTCGGTCATGCTGCTTGGTTCTCCAAATAAATATAAGACGGTCGCCGGGCGGTTGCTCCGGTGCGCGGTCGTCATTGCTGCGGGGATTTCGCATAATTCACATGCGATGATGGCTTACAAGAGAATTAAAGCGGTTATTTATGAACTTGAATTAGATCAACGACTTAGCGTTTCTTGGGTTTTACGCTCGCCGGCCATATCCCGGCCGCCACGAGCGCCTGGACCATGTGGTCGGGCTCGCGCTTGCCGGTAATGGCGCACGGCTCGATCGCGGCGAGTGCGACGGTTAGCCGGTCGAATGTGTCGTTTGGGATGTAGGTGTCCATGCGGATCTCCATTAGCTGGTTTGCCCGCAAGGTATGAGTCACAACGCGACGGCGCGCAAGAGAAATTATTCAATTAAATCAATAAGTAAGCGATGACTTAGCGACTGAGGTAGGCCCCTAGAATCGCCCATACAGGGGCAGCGCTGCCATAGTGCCGGCGTCGTCAGCTTTCTTCTTGGCGCGGTAATCCTGCTGCTTTTTCCGCCTCTTAGCCCGTTCATGGTCGGCGCGCTCTACATCGGTTAGGGCGTCCAGGCGGGTGTAAGCCCGAACCGTGCGCCCTTCGGCCGCTGCCTTGGCGTGATAGTCGGCGTGAGCAATCGCCCTCCAGACTGCCCGGTTGGCCTCGCCTTGCTTGTCATATTGTCTTTGAATGTCGACGATGGACGCTCTGGACGTGACCATCCAATTGCGGATGGTCTTTTTCAACGGCGACATGGATGCCGCTGTGAGGCTCGCCGGTAGTTCGGTCTCTAAATCAGGTGGCATAGGAGTGGTGTGACCTTCGATGATTGGGTTACGGCTTTGCGGAGCCGGCGATGGAACTACGGGGCGAATGGGGCGACACCAACTAGGTGCCGCCCTGTTCCGCAAAGAACCCGCAATCATTCGATCACGATTACAGTATAGCAGAATTTCAGCGGCGACGGCGAGAAAGGTGGAAAATATTCCTACGAGCCTTCAGCCGGGGTAAGGACGTGAATACCATTTCCTCTATCGCGTCGGCGGCAAGGACGTGAATACCATTTCCTCCTTAAGTAAGGTAGTAAGATAAGGAAGAAAGAAAGTAAGTTAAAAGCTTCGCTGGAAAATGGTAGACAAATACGAAGCGGGTAAGCGCGTCTACTCGGGCGCTTCGCGCCCTCCCTGCGCGGCCTTCGGCCTTGCCCGCGCTTCGCGCGGCCTAACTTTCTGTTCGGACCGGAAGATGTAGCTTTCAACCCTTCCGGTCCGAAAGAACCCCGCCGCTTCGACGCTAACAGTTCCGGTTCACTCTAACAGTCGCCATAAACAGCCGTATGGGGCCAGCTGAGTCTCTTGGTGCTGTCGGATGCCACGAAGTGCCTAAAAATCACTGGCAGTCTCTGGCGGTGCCTGTATGACTCAAACAGAGTCCGGGCCGGGTTTCTTCCAAGTGTGGCGGTCTTGGAGGCGCGCCAACCACCGAAAAGGTCCGGTCCGATTTAGAGGAAATGGTGGACATTCCCCGGTCCGACTTCAAATAGCAATCTTGCCGCTGCGATTGGAGGAAATGGTGGACACTTACCGCCCCCTGTTGTTCGCGAGGTTTCCGGGACGTTGCGCCCGTCTTAGCTCATCTGAAATCAGGCCTCTAAGGCTGCCTTCCATCGCCGCCGCCGTCTTTCTGGCAAGGTCTTCGTTCTGCGGACCGGTGCCGGCAGATCCATTGACTGTCACTGGCGCACTGACAACGATCTGAGGCGCGGCCCGATTGTCATTACCGGCGAACACGGGCGCGCCACCGACAAGCCCGCCGTCGGAGAAGCCCGGTAGGCGGTTGTCGTTCACGGCTTCAAGCAGCGCCCGGTTGCGAGCGGTGGCACGAGCGTTCACGACGAACTCGCCATCACTGAGCCTAGCCGGGATGCTGTCAGACGTTGACGTGCCGGGACCGCGAACATGGCCGCCACCTGCGAGGCGCATGCCGGCCCAAGGGTCGCTCTTCACAAGCCCGCCGCCGCTGAATCCGAACAGCGAGCCGACGATACCCATTATGCCGCCGCCGCCGGTCGTGCTGAAAATCGCGTTCAATGCAATGTCGAGAAGCTTATCCTCGATCTTGCCAAGGGCGTTGACGAGCATGTCAGATGCGGACGCGCCGGCGCGTAAATCCGAAATGAAGCCGCCTAGAACGTCGCGGCCGAGGCCGGACATTTCTTGCGCTGTCGCGCGGGTCTGATCCTGACTCTCAGCAAGCTTCTGCGCCTCTGTGGAGGCGCTGGCGTAGGACCGGGCTATTCCGTCGATCGTCGCCGCCAGTTCCGGCGTGATCGCCTTACCGGCCTGCTCTGCGGCGCTGAGAAGGTCTTGCTTAGTGCGAGCGAAGGCGAGCGCATCGCCGTAATCATCGACCAGGGGATTAAGGCCAGCTTGTGCAGTGGTCTCAGCCCGCAGCAGCGCAATGCGCCGTTGCGTCTGCGCAAGCTCGCGCTCGAAACCGTCTGGCGCTGTAGCCTTGGCCTTCGCGCCGCCGGCTTTGTCGCTGGTGTCGCCGGGAATGATGGTCGCCCGGTTCGCAGCATTGCCGTATCGGGCCTTCAGGTGCTCGACAATTTTGTCGTCGGCCTTGGCGATCTCGCCGCCGAATGCCTGTGCAATGCGAACATCGATCGCGTCTGGTTTGTCGCCCTTGCCCGGCCCGGTCAGCACGTCGCCGGGCTTGCCGACAAGCGAGCCGGCCAAGTCGCCCATTTCAGCCGCTTGTCGTTGGACAAGAAACTGCTGCATCTTGCCGTTGAGGTCGTCCATGCCTTCCAGCGCGGTAAGGATGGCAGACTGTGAGCTTACGGCGAAGCGGTGCCAGGCAGCGTCCCAGCGGTCGCCCATCTCTTCAGCGCGGCGCAATAGCTGCTCATCGATGACGCCACCGGCATCTTCGGCGGCTTTCTTCATGTTGAGGATGCCCTTCGCGCCGTCGTTCAACCCGACGAGCATCGCGCCGCCGCCACGCCCGAACGCCTCGGTAACGAGCAACATCTTTTCTTGCTCTGAAGACGCATTGCGGATCAATTCGGCGTAGCTGGCTAGCAGCTGCTCCGACGTTCGTATCTGCCCGTTGCTGTCGCGAATGGCGATGCCATTCGCCTTCAGGATTTCAGCAAGCCGGCCGCCCTTGGTCGCCGCTTCGCCGATGCGCTTCGAAAACTGCTCCATGCCGGTTTCAAATTCCGACTGCTCTACTCCCGCTTGCGCAAAACCGAAGCCCAGTTCCTGCAAGGCGGTTGTGGACAAGCCGATGCGGTCGGCGGTGTCGACCAAATGTGAAGCGATGTCGATGGTATCGAGCGCCTTGTTGAAGAGCGCCAGCGGTGCCAGTGCAGCCGTGGCGGCAGCGCCAGCGCCCAGAAACATGCCGGCCAAGCCGCCCTTCAGCCCGCCGCCGATGTTCGCAAACGTCGCGTCCAGGCGCGATGTCATGGTCTTGGCGCGCACTTCGATCTTGTCGAAGTCCGACACGGCGGAAATGCGGGCGCGTTCGAAGCTTCGCCGGAAATCGCTGTCGCGGGCAATGAGGTCGACAGCTAAGATTTGGTCGTCTGCCATGGTCGGCTCCTATGCAAAAAGTTCGTCAAGATCGTCGGAATCATAAATCGAGCGGGCGTTGTCGTTCGCGGCGGCCCGGCTGACAGCCATCGCGGTCGCAATAGCGCCGTCGATGCGGTCACGGTTCGTGGCCTTGTGCATGCGCGTGAGGCCGGTGTCGTTGGTAGAGGCCACCACGCTATCGAAGTGATGGCGAAGAACAGGATGGTCGCTATGGCGAATCTTTCGGCCATTCACCACGCGCTCTAAGTCGCCGATGGCTGGCGCCATCGTAAGCGGGGATTGACGCATCTCAAAAACCGGGATGCCTTCGTTGTGAAGCCGTTGCATCACTATCCGCGCAAGATGCGGGTCGAAGGCAACTTCGACCACGTTGTTAGTCGCGCATAACTCGCGAATGTGAGCTTCGATGTCTTCCGGCTCAACGATCGGCCCGGCACTGGTCCGAAGATGACCGTCGGCTTTCCACTGGACGTAGGGGACGCCATCACGCTCGGCGCGGCCGGCAAGGTCGTCGTCCGGAAGGAAGAACCAGGGATAGATCGTGATCCGGCCATCATCGTGCCGCCATGCAGCAACAACCGCCGTGAGGTCGCCATTCACGGACAAATCGACGCCGATAAAACACGGCAACTCTTCAAGGTCGGAAAGCTCGAATTTGAACTTCCCTTCGTCATAGACGGCCATGTCGAAAAGCGGCGTCCGGCTGTGAGCCTGCCAGATATTGAGGTTGAATTGTTTGAACGCGTGGCGTTCGGCCGGCCGGTGTTCGGCTTCCTTCGCTAGCGAGCGCAACCCGTCCAGATTCGGGAAGCCGTGTCTCAGGCCGGGGTTGACGCGGTGCCAGAGCGCTTCGACGTTCCAATCGTTATCATTGGCGGCCTCAAAAATGATCGGCAGGAAAGCGGGATTGTCGATCGTGCCGAGCGCGATCTTGCGGGCGTAATCGTATTGCTCGAAACCGATGTTCTCAGAACCACGGCCGGCCGTCGTAGCGATTACCATGAGCGTGCCGGGTGTCTTCACCAGGCCGGACTTCAGGGCTTCCCATAGGTCGCGGCCCTTCCAAACGTGGATTTCGTCGACCAGGATGAAGGCAGGCGTCTTGCCGTGCTGCGATGCGCCGTCACTCGAAATGGCCTGAAGCGACACGTCCTGCTTTTTGTATACGATCTTTTTGACGCTGTTGTGGGCATCATAGACCTTGGTCGCCGCAATCAACCGGCGGTCCATTCGGATGATGTTCGCGGCCTCTTTGAAGCCGAGCCCGGCTTGCTCGCGATCGGAAGCGGCGAAGATTACTTGCCCTGCCGGCACTTTCTCAGGGCCGATCGTATGAAGCAGGGCCAGAGCCGCGGCGAGGCTGGTCTTCCGATTCCCCCTAGGAATCATCCAGAAAACCGTCTCGACAATGCGCCGGCCGTCCGCATGGCGCGGGCCGTAGATGCGCCGAACGATGCGTTCCTGCCAATCATGCAGCTGAAATGCGCCACCGGGCGCGGTGCTGTTCGGGTGCTTCAGGCTTCGCAGGAAGCGCACGGCGCGATCACCGCAGCCAAGCGGGTCGGCAATCGGCGAACCGTCGAAGATCCATTCAGGATAGGTGCTGGCGTTCATCTGATATCCAGCGGGTTTGTGTCGTCGTCGTCATCGTCGCGACCACCGACGCGCGTCCGCGACGTTGGCGACAGGCCATACTCAGCGGCAAGCTGCCGGGCGGTCTGCATCGCCTTGTCTTGTGCCCGAACAAGCTTCAGGTCGATCACGCCACTATCGTCACGCATCACGGCGTCGATCTCGCGCACCAGACCGCGCGCCAGACAGAAATCTTCCACGCCGCCAAGATCGGCCTTGGTGATGATACGATCGTCAATGAGCCGGGGCATGACACGCTGCCATTCCGCCTTGGCGAACGCGCTGAAGTAGCGAGGCGCTGGCGGTGCCTTTGTGAGTGGGTCGCGGTCATGCGAAAGGGCTGGCTTAACGCCACGAAGATGTTTCACTGGAATTGTTGGTGCGCCGGACGGGATTCGAACCCGCAATCGTCCGGCTCAACGCTGGTTTCCGTCCAACGGGCCTGCGCCTCGCACGGTGCTCTGTCCTGTTTCGCCACCGACGCGAATCGAACTCTATCAGCTTTCATGTGCGGGCGCGCTCGCACCGCAATTCGAGGCCACGTCGCCGGCCGATTTCAGTTATGCCGACAAGATCGAACACGGCGCCCTCATAGATGACGCGATCAGCCGTCGTGAGATTGCCGATATAGCGGACGCGGAACGTGATGGTGATCTTCTCGGCTTCCCCAAAGGTGCGCGTGGCTTCGTCGGCCCTCTCGTCGATCCTTTCGGCACGGACTCCGGTAGCAAAATTCGACCAGACGGGAGTCACCGCGCCGGTCGGCCCTTTCGTCTCGAGGCTACATCTCTGTAGCGTGATCGATCTCGACAAGCTGCCAGCGCGCATTAAAGCCTCCACCGAATGACGGCCTCGACGTTGAGCACACCATGCGCAAAATCGGGGTCTGGGTCTCGAAGCCAGCGAACGTTCTTGGCTTCAAAGAAATCGATTGCACAGTCCACCATGTCGAGAGGAGCGAGCAACGCGCCGTGCAGCGCAAACCCGATGGCCTTCGCCATGTCGCCGCCGGCATCAAGCGTCCAAATGTGAAGGTCTAGAAACACGCGGGCAAGATACTGGTTGCCGGAAGCGTAGCCGAGATATTCCGTTTGCGCGCCCTGCATGATGACGGATGGCAGCTGCTCACGGCGCATGCTGCCGGTGCGGATTTGATCGGCCGCGACGAGCGCAACAACGTCCGGGGACGTTGTCAGGCGGGTGTTGATAGCCGTCTGAAGTGCAAGCGATGGTTCAATCATGACCGCTGCCACGCGGCTTTGACCAGCTTGCCGAGCGCAAGCTTGATCGCACGTTGCCCGCGCGGCCCGTAGGCGCGGACTGTCGGCCAGAAGTAGGGTTGCGCCGCCATCTTGGACGTGCCGTATTCGATGAGATGCGGATAGCGAACGACGTGATTTCCGACGGTAATGATTGCTTCGTTGTTCGCGGCGATGCGCGAACCGCCTGGCTGAGAATAGGCAGGCGTCGATTGACCGGGCGTTGTGACGGCGACGGAATCCTTCAGGTCGCCGCTATCTTCCGGCGCTGCACGCTGGATACGACCGGCGATCTTGTTCGCTTCGATGACAAGTTTCGGCCCAATGCCCTTGGCCACGGCTTCGGGAAGCTCCCGCATCACCTTGTCGAACGCCTGTAGCTGCTTGGAATAGGCCATCAAAGCTCCCATTCACGGTAGGGTCGAATGAGGTCGCGGACGCCGAACGGCACTTCGTTCGCGCCGATGCCGATCAAGACAGCCTCGCGCTGCTCATACCAAGCAGCGGCAAGCTGAAGCACGGCTTCGGTGAGGGTCGCCGGCAACGGATCGATGTCGGCTAGATCCTTTCCAATCTGGTCGGAAATCCACTGTTCGGCCGCTGCGATCTTGTGCGTTAGCAGGGCGTCGTCATCGTTGCCCGTGAGGTTCATCTGTGATTTGAGAAGGTCGAGAGACACGCTCATTCTGAAATTCCTATATTCGTGCTCTCTTGCACGGTGCTCCCCCCGCCGGTCCCTACGGACGCTGGCAAGTCGGAAGGCACCCCCCGGCTCATGGCGACCGCTTCGGCGAGTGAGCGACCGGCAACGATGCGAGCAATCAGCGTGTTGTATTTGATGCCGGCATAGTCAGCCCATTCGGCGAGCGTTTTCGACACGCCATTGATGGCATGAAGAGCCTGGACACGTTCTCTATGATTGGCTGTCAGCGCGAGTTCGATCGTCATGCCTTGCTTCAGGCGACGGGCCAACGTTCTGTATTTGATGCCAGCGTGGTCGGCCCAATAATTCAGAGACCCACTAACGCCACCATACGTGTAGCGCTTGGCGGAAGCGCGTTGACGATTGAAGCTCGGCAAACCATTGGACCTGCGGCCCTTCGGCAAGGGGGCAATGCTGAGAACGCGAGCCATCGGATGGCCGGCCCTGATACGCGAGCTAAGGGTCGCGTGCGATATGCCGGTGATCTCTGCCCATTGGGCGATAGTCAGGGTCTTGCCGTCGTGTTCATAGACTGGGGTCGTGCGCTTGACTTGCGGTGTGCTGTCGGCCGGCGTGATGGTGAACTTCTCACCACGGGTAGCGGCTTCGTCACAGAGAACGATGGCAGCGGTGGCACGTTCCGCCACCGAATGAGGGTTCATGCCGGCAAGGTTGCAGACGTGAATAAAGTCCTTGTTTGTGGGCCGAAACCACGCGCGGGCTTGATTGCGCGCTGTGATTGCCACCAGGCGGTTGGTGCGGGTGGTTCCAGCTGGCACGTCGCTGGGAGAGGCAACAATCGTCGTAGCGTCTAGGGTAGCTTGCAGGATGACGCGCACCCAAAGCTCGCGCTGTGGATCAGGGCTCATAGCTGGCGTTCCTGCCGCTGCTTGCGGCTCGAATGACACGGTGATGCGGCCATGGGTTGCCAGTTGACACGGTCCCAAAAGAGACGCTTGTCGCCACGGTGCGGTTTGATGTGGTCGACCATGTCGGCGAGACGGCCACAGCCGCACGCGCAATGGCGATGTTGCGGCAAGGCGAGGAAGGCTTTGCTTTCCTTCTCCCACTTGGAATCATAGCCGCGCTCGCGAGCGCTAGGCCGGGTCTTGTCGAAGCGTGCCTTACGGTTGCGGTCGCGCACTATCTGACAAGCGCAACGCTGGTCAGCGGCAACGATCTTACCGCATGTGCAAAGGTGGGGCGGTCGGGTTGCCATCACTGTGCCTGCCGGGAGAGAGCGCGAAGCGTGGCGATGCCTTCCCTAACCTCTTGCGGGCTGACAGGCTCACGCGGGTCGTATTCGGGCTTGTCGTTGCCTTCAGCCGAGCCGTGAATGGCCTTCAGCTTGGCGACAAGGCCACGTTGCGCGACGATGATCTCGGCGGGCGTTGCCGCCCAAGTGTCGGCCGGCGACCAGCCAAGCCAGCCGGTGCCGATCTCGAAAAACTGTTCAAGGCCGGCTTCGATTGAGAATTCTTTGCCCGCCTTTTCGCGGGGCTTTTCTGGTTCGGCTTCGTCATCGATGCCGAACGAAGTCGCGACCAGCCGGGTTAGTTCATCGGCAAGCTCAAAGAGATAGCTATAGCCGCGTTCATCAATCTTGCTGACCAAGATACGATAGGCGGCCGGGTTGTCTGTTGCCGCCGTGATGATGTCGAGAACGACGTTAAAGTCGCCTTCGTTGATCCCACGAACTACCTGGCCAAGGCCATGCTTGTTCTGAAGCAAAACAGCGGCCCGCAGCGACGGGCGCAAGCGCACGACGTTTCCGCCGTGAGCAATTACGATGTCAGGTGCGAGCCGCATGATTGTTACGCCGCGATCTTCAGCTTGGCGAAGCGGTCGGGGTTGGTGACGTCGCCACCCACGCGCTTGCGGCTGTGCAGAACAACGATGCCATTCTTCGCCCGCGTATAGGGGTCGGAAAGGATGCTGAAGTCGGTGCGATCGACAATGCGGTAGCCGGACCAGTCACCGAAGACGATCGGGAACTTGCCGGCCGCCACGTCGGGGAAGTCGACCATCTCGATAACCGGACGGCCAAGCAGCGAAGACGGCTGACCAGCCTGTAGACCGGGCTGCCACAGGTAGTTGCCCTGGCTGTCCTTCCACTTGCGCACGATGCCGAGGGTGTTGCGGTTCATTGCCCATGCGCCGTTCTGTGCATGTGCGGTCGGAATCGCGCTCATCACGTCAATGAGCTTGTCGCCGGGATTTGCGGCCGGGAAGTCGGCGGCAACGCCGGTCTTGACTTCGGCGATGCCGGTAGCGACGAGGATGCCCTTCGGGCGATCGGTGCCGGTGCCGTCAACGAACGCCTTGCCTTCGGCGATGGCGAACGACTCGGCGAGGTCGCTGGAAACTTCGCCCTCGACGTTATAGGCGGCATCTTCCAAAAGCTGCCGGCTGATCTCGACAAAGGTTGCCATCTCCCATGGCGTCAACGTGACCTGCTCATAGGAGGGACCGCTTTCGGTGCGGTCGGCGATTTCGCTAACCCACGTCGCAGCGGTCGAACCGATGCGGCGAGGAAACTTGATCTCGGAACCGGCGATGGTCACGACTTTCGCGTATTGGCGAAGCGGGCTGAAAAGGCGCAAAGCCTTCAAGATTTCCGAACTGAATTCGGTCGGCGCGAGGAAGCCGGCGGTCGCGTCGGTCGCGACCGTCAGCGCCTTCATGTCGATGTCCTGAAGGCCACGATCACCGCGACGAAGATACGTGCCGAACGCCTTGGCTTCAGGCGTCGGGTTGTCGTTGTCGGCGACGGGAACATTCGAGTTGGCAGCCGCCGGGCGGTTCATCTTGGCTTCGAGCTTGTCGAAGCGTTCGGTAAGCTTGACGCTATCGCCGGACTTGGCTTCGACAGCCTTCAGCCGGTCATCGACAGTCTTGGTGAGGTCGGCGAGCGCCTTCGTGACGACGTTTTCAGCGTCGTCGGCTTCCTTCAGTTCAAGGGCGCCGGTGAGCGCCTGCTTGTTAGCAGTCTTCATTTCAATGGCCTTTTCGTAAGAGCGCCGTGGCGCGGTTGAGCGCATCGGCGATGCCGAGAGCCTTGATTGCCGACTTCGCGCTGGTGACGCGAGCGCCGGGGTGCATGGGGAGAGAAACAAGGCTCGCCTCCAGCAATTCCAGTTTTGAGATTGTCCGGCCGCCACCGATGCGGGGCATGGCCTTGCGGGTGACAAAGCCGATGCTAATCCCGCGCACCGCGCCAGACTGGACAAGGGCGCGAACCTCACGGGCGCGCACAACGTCATCGACCAGAAGCCGGCCCTTCAGGCGCAAGCCGTCAGGTGCTTCGGTCGCTTCCGTCCAGACGCCGATAGGTTCGTTCTGATCATGGCCGAAGAGCATGGTGAGCGGGAGTTTGACGCCAGCAAAAGCGCCCTTCTCGATGATGTCGCCGACGCGATCGGGGGAGCCAAAAGGCCATGCCAAGCCCTCGATGTCGCCGGTTTCATCGGTCGTGAATTTCGTTTCTAAAACGAGCTTATCCATTGGCGGGTGCCTGGCCTTCCGTTGCGCGTGCCGGCGTGCCGTTCCAGACCGCTTGCAAGACCGCTACGGCGATCGGGAATGATTCAGCGAGTGGACGCTTGGCCGCGTAGGCGTCGGCGAGAGCGGCCGCTTCCTTTGGCGTGGTGCCGCCGCCGATGAGTGCAAGCCGGATAATCTCGACAAGCTCGGTGTGACGAAAGTTGCCTTCGGGGAAGCGAAGACAGAGCGAGCCGATGCCCGCGCCGGTCTTGCGTTCAAGTTCGATGATGAGGTCGGGCGTGAGCGCAAAGGTGCGCTCGCCGTCGCCGAAGAATGCGACATGACTGGTCATGCTGCCACCTTGGCGGCAGATACGACACTGTGTCGGTTTTGCTCAGTCGGTGCGCCGGGCGTGATGTTCGGATTTGCCAGAACGTCGCCGCCGTGAAGTGGCTCACGGTTCAAGCCGGCGCGGACTTCATTGGCGGTGATCGCGCCCATTGCGCGATACTTCTGATAGGTCTCCGCGCGGGTCGCCGAGTTGGCAGTCATGAGGTCGTCAATGACGAACTCGACATAATGGGTTTTGCGCTCTTCAGGCGTGAGCAGGACGCGGGCGTAAGCCGCCTCCCATTCGTCCAGCCACGAGCGCAGCGTGAGCGTCAGGAAGGATTGAAACATCTCTTCGGCGTTCGACCAGGTGGCGCGGGAGAGCTCGAAAAGCAGATGAGGCGGAACACGGAAGACGCGAGCGATCTCATTGACCTGTTCGACGCGCATCTGTGCGAATTGAGCGTCAACGCTGGTCAGGGAAAGCTGCTGGTATTTCCAGCCGCCATCAAGAAACATCGGGTCGGTGTTGTCACCGCTGCCGAACGTCCGACGCCACGCGGCGCGCATGTTCGAAACCGCTTTTGCGCCTGCTTCGCCGGCCGTGCCGGACTTCTCTTCATTCCAGATGAGGGCGGACGGCTTTGCGCCGCCAGCGAACAACCGGGCAGCATGCGTCTCTAGGATGGAAGCGAGCGCGATCGCCTCACGGCCGGCCTTGATCGGCGCGAGGCCAAGGGGCGACGACACATTCAGAACGTCGCGGAAATCATAAGTCCACTCGCGAGTGCCAACGCGGCGGACATAGACAGGCTCGCCAGTCAGTTCATTCGTTTTAATGGTGACTGTTCGCGGATCGAGCCGGATGAATTCTTGGGGCTTGCCGGCGCCGACGCGAATGGCAAGAGCGTAGCCGTGATCATGCAACAGCGCATCGGCCGTGAGTGTGGCGCGAAGCTGCCCGGCTGAAGTCCATTCATTGGCTTCGTCATGCACCAAGCGGTAGGCGGGATGATCGTTAGCGGTTCGCTTCCCACCATCAGCCCTTGCAAAGATTTTGGCGGGAAGCGAACCAATCGTGCCCGAGATAAGCACGATAGCTGAATAGACGGCCGGGACGCGAAGCGCAGTCGCGGCATTGATCGAAGGTCCGGCTACTGTCGGAAATGCACCGAACAAGTCGAGCGCCAGAGGGTCAGTAAGCGACATCGATTTCTTTTCGATATCGCCACCGAACAAATTCTTGAACAACTCAACGGGACGCTTGAACAACACAACCTCGAATTTGGTTTCGAGATTATTGTCTCACGTTCATTGATAGGAACAAAGTCCTATATTTCTCTTAGAGCGGGTTTACTTTTAAGGCGATTTATGATCTATCATTTATGGGCATAGGTGCTTCAGGTCCAGGCCGGGATAGGCGATGGAATTCACAAGCTCGACGCGCTGCTGAAGCATTCCTTGAGGCATGATGCCGTAGCGGCCGGTCATGGTTGCGCTAGTGTGTCCAAGAATGAACCCAAACTGTTCGTCCAAATGACCAGCCCGGCGAAGGGCATCGGCTGCACCATGCCGGAAACTGTAGAGCGACAGGCCGCGTCCGACCTTCATTTCAAGCCGGATAAGGTAGCGGCCGAACTCGCGTGAGAACTCCGCAATCATTTGCCCGCGATCGTTACGCTTCGCTTCAGGGAACAGGCGGGCATGTCCAGCCGCTTCCATGCCATCGCGATACTTAATGAAGCCGAGCCGAATGAGCTCATCATGGACGGGCACGACGCGCATAGAACCTTCGGTCTTCACGCTCTTGGTGCCGTCGCCTTCCGTGGTGACATGCAGAATCCAATGCCCATGCTCTTGCCGCACGTCCGCGACGGTAAGCTGTGCGATCTCCGCTGGTCGCGCTCCGCTGTAGAGCATGATCAGCGGAACCCAATAGCGGTGATCACGAATGCGGACGTTGCCGGGATTGGCGACATTCCGCCATTTGTCGGCGCTACGGCACCCGGTGAATAGCGGCGACGTGAATAGGGTGTTCATCTGGTCGGTCGTGAAGGGAACCGTTGTCTTGTCCTTCGGCTTCTTCAAGAACATGCCATCGGCGGGGTTCTGGTCGAGATAGCCGTGATTAACCAGCCAGCTACAGAAGGCGCTAAAGCCCGCGAGGTAGCGGTTGACCGTGCGAACGGTGATCACCGGCTTTCCGACCTTCTCATTGTGTCGAACGATCTGCGCAAGCTTCATGCCGGCAAAGACGCTGCTTTCGGTGGCCTTCACCGGATACTTCATCAAGAGCGCCTTCCACTCGCGGACGGCCTTCTTGTCCATCCGGTGAATCGGGCAAGTGCTGCCCACATAATCGACAAAGCTGCCAACGTCGCGCCGAGCCTGTGCAATGGTGTCGGTGGCAATGCCCTTTGGGTTTTCGGCGGCATACTGTTCGAACAGTTCCATGATCCCCTCGCCCGGTGCTGCCTGTTCGCGCGACGTGCCGCTGGCCGGCTTTACGATCGGGTCTTTCGGGGTGCCGCTGTAGTCGCCCTTGTCGCGCTCTATGGTGCGCTCCAGGCCTTCGATTTCGGCGCGCATCATCTTCCGGGCGAGGTCGCCACGATCCGGCGAAAGCGGGTCGATCAGAAGCTTGTTGCGGTCGATATAGTCGTCAACTTCATCGGCGATCAGCGCGGCTTCACCTTCGACAAGATGCTTGCGCATAGCGTCGAGCTTCGCGCGCCGGCCCTGTGCGTCGAACTCGCGCCGATGCTTCAGCACCATCACGTCAAGGCTGGCGTCGAGCGCTGCCCGTGGGTCGCTAATGTCGATACCTTCGCGCTGCACACGTTCGATGGCCCTTGCGGTCGCCGCTTCAATGTCGACGGTGATCGGCATCGATTGCCGGACCTGCTCATCACGCTGAAGGGTGCCGGCGTAGTGCTGCCAAACCGCATCGGCCTTGTCGTCGGCCGTGAGCATACGGCGCGAGCGCATGTCGTCGAACTGCCGGTTCCATGCCTCGACTACAGGCCACAAGAGCCGCTTGGCTTCGTTCTCATCCTTGGTGCCGAGCGCCTTCACAAGCTCGCGTTTGCCCATCACATCGATAAGATCCAGGGGAACGCGAGCGCGAGCATAGTATGATGCCCCACGCCGTAAGAGGTAGCTCAAACGTGCCATAACTGCCCCACTTGGTAGGTCTGTGTGTTACAGCCATGTGTTACAGTTTCTGTGGAAATATGTCAATGAAAGCAGTTATTTATTTGATTTCATCACCTTGATTAAAACTGGATTACTGTCCAGGTTCCCCAGCCAATTGATTTTAGGCGATTTTCCGTTTGGCCGGAACATCACAGATCAGTATGTAGGCTGGTTTGGAGACTTTCGTCTCCCTCAAGCTTGCAGTTCGCGATTTCACCGAGCCGGATCGCAATTTGGCTTTTGAAAGCGAGAATTGCATTCACATCACGTACAGTTCAGGCCAATCCTTGCTCTGGACGAGTGCCGCCGCGTGAGGCGGCAAATCGGTAGCCGCAATGCTGGCGGCGTCTGCAAATTGGACATCCGCCTTCCTCGTATGGCGCTGAACTTCAGCCGGCTGCCAGGACTGTGCGGATATTTCAACTTTGAGTTATTAACTGTTTCACCAGTTTAGCCGTTGACGCTCACACTTTGGTAAAGTTAATAACTTCCTAACATAAGATTCTTCTAACATTCGTCGACGATTGCTCAGACCGGAGCAACCGGTCTTTCGGGCGAAGCAGGCGTTGGGGCGCCTGTCGTAGAACAACAAGGGGGGTAACAATGGCTACTCAGGTCACCGGTGCCGGCGGCACCACGACATCGTTCTCAAACACGCCGCAGGCGAAGGCTGGCGTTTTCAATTGCGTCAAGGACACGGTCGCCATCGCTTCCGCATCTCAATTCATGATCGTGGGAGGTTAGTATGGGTGCGAGTGGCAGCAGCTACGTCGGCGTGGTGACTGATGGGGATGACAAGCTTATCGGGGGGAGCGGGACCGACGTCATCGTCGCCGGTGGCGGCAATGACTATATTAATGGTGGGTCTGGCGCCGACACGCTCGATGGAGGCAGTGGTTTCGATACGGTCCTGGGCGGATCGGGAGCGGACACGCTCATCTATCGAGCTTGGGAAAATCAGTACAAGTTTGGTGGCCAAGTCTACGGCACAGGGACAACCGCCGGACAAACAACCTTTTCCGGCTACGACGCCTATGACGGCGGCAACGGCAATGCTGCGAAAGGCACTGCGGAGATCGATACGCTGGCTATCTATCTAAGCAATGATCAACTAGCCAATGCCTCATTTATGACGGCGTTTAACAGTGAAATTGCTCAGTTTCGTGCCTTCATTGCCGCAAATTCGAACACGAATACTGGCCAAGCAGGTCAGGCAGAATTTACGTTCACCACAATCAACCTCAAGGTTTCCGCGATCGAGCAGATTACCGTTCTCGATGGCGACGGACGTGTTCCTGTATTTGTCAATATTGTCGATTCTTCCTTAAATGATAACGACAACAACTCGGTCGTAACATTCACTTTCGTTGGCCCGGTGATAGGCTTCACTTTAGCCGACGTTACGGCAACCCACGGCACGCTGACTGATTTTGTGATGATTGACGCTTCGCATTATACGGCGAAGTTCACGGCCGCAGACGCGTTTGGTGGTCTTGGCTCAGTTTCGGTAACGGCCGGCGGTTACACCGACGTGGCGGGCAACCTAGGCGCTGCCGGCAGCGACACGGTCGCGATCGACCGCGTCAATCCGACGGTGACCGTCAACATCGTCGATACTCAGTTGAGCGACACCGACAGCAGCTCGCAGGTCACCTTCACCTTCAGCGAGGCGCCGACCAATTTCAGCGAAGCCGACATCTCGGTTTCCGCCGGTCTCACCCTGGTGGCGGGCTCGCTCGCTCAGGACGCCGGCAATCCGCTGCTGTGGACCGCCACGGTCACCGCCAATGACGCCTTCGACGGCACCGGCACGGTGACGGTCGGAACCGCCTGGCAGGATGCGGTCGGCAACACCGGCATCGGCGACGACGACACGGTCGCGATCGACCGCGTCAATCCGACGGTGACCGTCAACATCGTCGATACTCAGTTGAGCGACACCGACAGCAGCTCG
>NZ_JAMYSC010000078.1:0-23143 GCF_040321755.1 Mesorhizobium sp. M0276
GAGGGGCGCTCATGGACGGGCCTGCACCGGCACGCGCTGATGACGATGATCGCCTACGCCTTCCTGCAATCTCGCCGCCTCAAACAAGCGGGAGCGGGAAAAAAGAATCCTCGGCCCGCCGCCCCAACCAAGCCTAGCCGCCATCAGGCAAGCCATCCTCACCGCGCTCGCGCAGCCGCCCCCAATCCGTTGTCCCCACTGCCGCAGAACCCTCTCCGCTAAAAATCTGCCAAAGTAGTGCTTCTGTAATGGGCCCTCGTTCGTCAAGTCCCCTCTGAATGATATCTCATCGCCAGGATCATGCTTCTGTCCGTGGTCAGCGCGAAGGCCGCCACACTATGCCATCAGATCCAGAGCTGACAGGTCAATCTAGGAAGCGTGATTTGCCGAAGCACTCACAGCACTACACACGACCTTGCCAAGCCCTCGTCCCGGCGACGGGACCTCAGGAGAGCGCTGCCGTTTCGGCTCGCTCCGAACGCTCTATCTCCTATGCCATCGCTGCGGCCTTACTCCAGCGGAAATCGGTCGCATCCACCCACATGCGATGGAGCACGACGCCCAACTTGCGGGCAAGGGCCACCTTGGCGCGCTTCATGCCCCGGCGTTTCGCCACGTCGAGCGCCCAGTGCTTCAGGCCCGAGAAGCGGGTTGCCCGCGTCAGCATGATGTGCGCCGCTTCAAAGAGCGCGGTTCGCACCATGGCGTCGCCGACCTTGCTGACACCACCGTCCCGATCGGTCTCACCGGATTGATATTTTTTGGGCGTAAGCCCGAAGTAGGCTCCGACCGTACTGGATTTTCCAAACCGTGTCGGGTCATTACCGCCGAGCGATAGGTGAGCGCAACCAAGGCGCCGACGCCGGGTGTGCTCATCAATCTGCGGCAGACCTTGTCAGCGCGCGCGATCTTCAGCATCTCGCGATGGAGCTTGGTGAACTCGCTCCACAACGCCGTCCGCGCCGCCAGCATCGCACCAATCACTGTCTCCAGAGCGACGTGCCCTGCTGTCAGTTCCCGGATACGCGCCTCAAACCTTCCACGACTGACGTCTCCAACCTTCAGCCCGTAACCGCGCAGGATCCCGCGGATGCTCAGTTCGACGTCGAGAAGCTTGCCTTGCAGAAGCTTGCGTCCAACAAGAAGGGCTCGGCTATCCTTGCAAGTCACCGATTTGGCATGAACCGGGCGGTACCATCCCATCCGCAGCAGTTGGGCGATCCCGCGTGCATCTTTCCGGTCGGTCTTCACCGTCATAGCCGAGAGCGCCGCCTTCACGTGCCGTGTCTCGAGCAAAATCGCATCGCGTCCGGCGGCCACAAGCCTGGCATGCAGCCACTGCGATAATGGCCCAGCCTCGAGCCCAATGCGGATGACAGACAATTCGAGTTCGTCGAAATAGCGCACCAGTGCCTCCGGCGCGCTGGCGATCTTGACCTCGCGGATGATCCTTCCGGTTGCGTCCACAATGCACACGCTGCTCTCTTCCAGAGAGACATCGATTCCCACATAGTGTTCCATGGCTGTTCCTCTCATGATGCTTGGAGCCGATCGCTCGGACTCCGTTCAACACCATCATTCTGAGGGACAGCCACCCAACCTGGCTATGCTCGCGAAGGCCGGCCCATTACGGCATCTAGGCTTCGCCAATGTTCAACTGGGGAACACGAGAACATCGGATGCTGCAAAGCATAGCCGCACGGGTTGTCCCGGCACGACGGTGGGAATCCTCCCGACATTCTTTCGGATTACCTGCAACCGGGTCTCACCCGGTAGGTCGACGACCACATGCACATCGGCCCCCAAAGCCGCCACGTCGACTACGACACCCTCTAAGAGATTCTGGTCTAGTTTATCACTCACAACACCCTGTGTGACGTCCATGAGTTCAATATGTTCTGGTCTTATGCATAGATCAGCACTTCCACGCCGGTCTGTCGGCGCTGATCTCGTCCAAATCTCCATTCCATTGGAAGCAATATAGGAGCTGAGGCCGCCACTTAATCGACCACTTCTGGCTGCGTAAAACCAATTCGATCTGCCAACGAATTCAGCTACAAATTTATCTGCCGGCGTTTTGTAGATTTCTATCGGACAACCGCGTTGAATCACCTTCCCCGCATGCATGACAACGACTTCATCGCCGAGGCTAAGAGCCTCCTCCTGGTCGTGCGTGACGACAATGGTGGTCGCTCCTACTGATCTGAGGATTTCCTTAAGCTCGATACGCAACTCCAGGCGAAGCTTGGTATCAAGTGCGGATAGAGGCTCGTCCAGGAGGACGATTTGGGGGTCAGTTGCCAGCGCCCGGGCAAGCGCCACGCGCTGCTGTTGTCCACCGCTTAGCTGGCTAGGATATCTGGCCTCCATACCGACCATGCGTACAAGTGATAGCATCTGCTGGACTCGAGTAGGTATCATCGGCTTCGGTGTTCCGCGGTAACGCAGTCCGTAGGCGACATTCTGCTCCACCGTCATGTGTGGGAAAAGCGCGTAATCCTGGAACAGGAGCCCAACATTGCGTTCGTAGGGCTTCAGATGGTCAACGTTTTCGCCTGCGATTGCCACAGTGCCGCTGTTCGGCGCCGTAAACCCAGCTATCATGCGTAGCGTGGTCGATTTCCCGCAACCACTCGGCCCCAAAAGAGAAAGAATCTTTCCTCGCTCTATTTCCAAGCTGACGCCATGAACAGCGACAAATTCACCGTATTTTTTAGTGACGTCTTTCAACTCAAGAACATTCATTGAATCAAGCCTTGTAGATGCCATGGCCGATAACCCGCTCAAGACCAAACATGCGATCGAGCACAATCAAAATAACGACAGTTAGCCCCATCAGAAAGACGGCGGCCGCAGCGAGAGTGAGATCGAAGTTCGACCTCATAAGACCTACGAGAGCGACGGGAAGCGGATACGTATTGAAGTCGCTCAAAAAGAGGCTGATTGTTAAATCGTCCATGGAGAATGCGAAGGCAAAGATCGCACCAGCGGCGATACTATTTTTAGCGAGCGGCAACGTTACCGTGAAGAAAGCTTGGCGTTCATGGGCGCCAAGGCTCAATGCAGCTTCACGCAGTGTGGCACTTATACCAGTCAGCCCAATCAGAGTCATTCTGATCGTAAAGGGAATTGTGATGATAAGGTGCCCAGCGAGCATTTTAAGGAATGTCGGCAGCACGTTCACTGCCGAAAATGCCATCAACAATGCAAACCCAATGATAACTCCTGGCAGCACTAGAGGCGATAGGAAGGCCGTCGTGACAGAATCCCGCCATTGCGCAGACATTCGACTGATAGCCAGCGCGGCCAAGGCTCCAATCGTGGTCGCGGCGGCGGTCGCCGCGGTCGCCAGCAAGAGGCTCGTGTGGAGTCCGGACCAGAGATAGCCATTATGGGCGAACTTGGTGAACCACTTCGTCGACAGATTCGGGGGAGGAAATTGACCAAGATAGTCACGCGAGTCAAATGACATGATCACGGTCATCACCACTGGGAGCAGCAAAAAGACTGCCGTCACCGCGATTACTGCCTTTAGGAGTACCCCAAGACCGGCATCTGCGTTTCGCTTGCTGACCATTCTTATGTCCTATCAAGCAACGTTGCAATTCTAGAGATAATAAAAATCATTAGAAGCGATAGGATCATCATGACAATCGATATTGCGGCCCCGCTGGGATAATTCGATACTTCACTGAAGCGACTGTATACAATGTTTGAAATAAACTGCACCCTTCCTCGCCCCAGGATCCAAGGGATGGCGAAAGCGCTTACGCCAAACGTCATTGAAACCAAAAATGCAGAGACGATTCCCTTGATGCACAACGGGATCGTTACCGAAAGATGTGACTCTATTGCCGATGCGCCAAGAGACTGCGCCGCCTCAGTCAAGCGAGGATTGAGATTCAGTATCGCGCCTATCATGATCAGGATCGATATCGGTATCGCATAGTGGAGCAATCCGACGATGATGATGATGTTAATATATGCACTGCCGTTCATGTTGACGCCAAAAAGCAACATGAACGGGGAGAGTATCCCGACAGAACCAAACGTCAATTCGATCGCATAGATCCGAACCAATGCGCTCAAGAACATTAGCCCGATGAGAGCCGAGATCCAGATCTTCCGCACACGCGCAGATGCATTCTTCGCAATATAATAGGCGACCGGAAACGCTATGATGATAGCGATTACCGACGCGAAGAACGCCAACGCATAGGTTTGGCCAAAGTACCTCGCATAGACCGGATCGAAGAATTCCGTATAATTCTTAATGGTAAGCGGAGCTCCCGCCACGGCCCCGATGCGGCCCGGCGTGAATGTGCGAAAGCTCTTCTCAATGACTGTCAATAGCGGCAGCACAAGGGAAAGGAGAAATACTGCTGCCGCCGGAAGCAGCAGGAGTAACTGGGATTTAGACTGTCTCATTTGGACCCCTGGGCCGGCGCGTTTGAGCAGAGATTCTTTCGACTTGCCGCTATAGTAGAGGTTGGATTTCTTGCTCCCAGCGCTTCATCCAAGAATCCGATTGTTCGGAGACATATGACCAGTCCGGAACGTAGGCATATTTATTCATTTCCTCGTTGTTGAATACGAACGGTTTGGCCTCGTCAGGGATCGCCGCCTTGACACTGGCAGGCAGACCTCCCACAAGCCGATTGTATTCGGCGGTGATATCCGGGCTGATGAGAAAGTTCACCAACTTGAACGCGGATTTAGTATTCCCACCTTTCAGCACACACCAGCCTTCCTGCAGGTAGAACGTTCGGAACCCTGTGGTTCTTGGATCCATCCTGTTCAGCAATCGCATTTTGAAGTTACGATTCAACGCCGTATAGGTTGAGTTTGCATTGAAGCTTATACTGGTTTCTCCCGAGCTAAGGGAGTTTGTGACGTCAATATCTGCGTTTGCGACTCGACCAATGTTGCCGCTTCGAGCCAACTCTTTCATAAAGTCCCATGCCGGCTCCATGTTCTTCTCGTCCCCTCCCTTGGAAAGCGCCAACGAGATCATTTGGACATTCTGATTTAGTGTAGGAATCGGAAAGCAGATCTTGCCCTTCAGGCGCGGGTCTAAAAGGTCGTCGATCTTAGTAATTTCGAAGGGAGTGGTATCTTCCCGATAGAACCACGAAAGGCCGGTAACCGTACGTGGGATATTTATGATGTTTCCGGCGCCATCCTTGACGAGCAACTTTTCTGGAACATCGGCGAGATTCGGAACCTTTTCCAGAGTAACCGGCTCCGCCCAGCCCTCACGGGCGACTGTTTGCCACGATACATCCCATCCCGTGAGAAGATCTATGCCGGGGTTTGGCCACATGGCTTTGATCTTCGGCAGAATAGCGGCAGAGCCGCCTGTATGCAGGATCCAATTGACATTAATGTCCGACTGTTTGGCGACAACTGTCTTCATTGCTTCGAAGTAGTCTCCGCCCCATTCAACCACAGTGATCGTCTCGGCAGCACGGGCCCCGGCTATCCGCGCCAGCGAGAGACCAACACCAGCAGCCCCAACCGAAGCTGCACTCTTTAGAAGATTTCGGCGTGATATTGTGAACATGATCGTTCTCCCAATGTGAGTTTCACCGCAGGCTAGGCGCTAGGCTCGACCGAGTATTTTGACGCGCTCACCTCCCTCAGGCCACGGACGCCAAGGTCATTCGGCAGAGGGTCGTAATGTCGTAGACAGGCAGGCCTGTCATTCGCCGAACCGCCGGCGCCGTCAACGGCATTGCCGTGCACTCGAATAGAAAGGCCTTAATATCTGGATGTGAACCGCGGAGTCGCTCGGCGCACGCCAAGACATCTTTTTCTATATCCGCCATATCTGTCGGCGGCGGTGGTCGCATATTCTCATTTCGCACGAGTACGCTATCTTCAATCCCTCCGATGACCACCCTGTCCCGTGCAAACGGATCGGTGATCCCGAGCATATCTTCGCCCAAGTGCTTGGGCTGGGCGACCAGAACGGCGAGCTTAGCGGCGGCCGGCAATTGGCCGAGTAGCGCCGGCAGAAGCAGCAGGCTCGAAGACACCACGGGGACATTCACGGCCGCCGCCACGGCAGCTTGGTGTCGGATAAAGTAGCCACAGTTGGCGCTTATTGCCACCGCGCCGCGCTCTACTAGGCGCTTCGCTGCTGCCACGCAGGCTGACTCCAGCTCAGGCGCGCCAGGAACGACGAGGTCAACCCATGCACCCACAACGGTTTCCGAAATGACGGGAAAATCGTAGGTGGCCGAACTCATCAAGCAGCCGCGTGGCGGCGCCGACGGCATGGCGTCCGCCGCCTCCCCGCGTTCCAGATTGAGAATTCCTAGAGAGCGCTGGGGTTGCGGTGCCATTCAGGACTCCGTTCGCGTTGGTATGTTGTAACTTTAGAAAGATTATCGCGACGTTACGCCGAGATCCGGCGAAAGCCAGCTGGTCGACCGGCCAGCCTTTAGGTTGCCTGCGTCGCTCTAGTTAAGTGATCGCAGTAGACAGCAGGCGGCCGCGGGCGTCCAATTCAGTTTGCAGATTGGGGTCTTCTGGCGACGAGATGACGGCATAAGAGGTAGTAAACTTTCTTTCTCCTAGGGATGTTGCATTTGGCTCGCCGGCAAAGGGACCGCGTACTGCACAAACTAGGTTGCCCGCAAAGATGCCCGACCCTATGCCGCCGGGTCGTCGGGTGGCGGATGAGCCGGAGGCGCATGCCAGCTTCGTGCTCGACGCGCTGGAACAGGCACTACACAAACGACGGCCGCCCATCGGGCCAGCGTCGCGCATCATCGGACAGAGGTTCTCATAGGTCAGCATTCGATACCAAGCGTTTGGGCGAGGTGGTGCATCGATCCCTCCGTCGGCAGGGTGGGCAACCGCTACGATAATGCCCTCGCCAAAACGATCAACGGCCTCTATAAGGCCGAGGTGATCCCTCGACGTGGACCGGCGTTCATTCGAGAGGGTAGAGTTCGCGAAGCTGGAATGGGTGCTCGTACCACTTGGCCTCGAGTGCTTTGATATGCGGCCACAGGGCCATTGCCTTCTCAATGGCGTTTGTACCTACTCCAATAAATCCTAAAGCGTGCTCTGGATCTCTTTTAACGGTGATGCGCGCCCATATCAGCCCGACTTCGCCGCGAGTGAACAACTCTCCACTTGGCTCCGGGAAAGGCCGCATCGGCGCATACCCCCCCGTTGGAGACAAGCGATGGCTTAGCAGGCGGCTAATTGGCCGAACGCTGCGGCGTGACGCCGAGCGGATCGCAGATCCAGCCATTTGTAATCGGCGACGTCAGGCGCACCATGGCGGTCGCTGAGGCACTCCAGGCGCGCGGCTTCGACATGCGCGGCTCGTCCGCCGACCGTGCCCGAGTGCACGTAGCGCCTGCGCATTTCGCTCGTCGAGGTGTTGGCCTCGGCATGACCAAGCGCATCGTCATCACCGCAACAGACTCCGGGCTGGCAAGACGGTGTTTGCGGCAGGGCTCGCTGGGCTGCTCGACAGCTTCTATGGAAACGGCGAAGTTGATGAGGCACGGAAGGTGGCGAATGAGACCATGAAAATGATCTGGGACTACCGATGTATCCCGATCGCTTCTTCTTAGCGAGCCCCTCGCCTCGTCGGGGGCGGGTGGCGATTGCTGCCGAAAGACTTCCCACCCTTTTCAACGGTGCAGAAGTACTTCTATCGCTCGCGTGAGGCGGGCTTGTTGCGGACCATCAGCAACAGCCTCGTCATGGCGGCGCGCGAGGCCGAGGGTCGGGAAGCGAGCCCGACGGCGGGCGTGATCGACAGCCAATCGGTCAAGACCATGGAAAGCGGCGGAATTCGTGGCTTCGACGCGGGAAAGAAGATCAACGGGCGCAAGCGTCACATCGTTGTCGACACCATCGGCCTGATGGTCGGTCTCGTCGTCCACGCCGCTGATATCCAGGACCGGGACGGCGCACCGGCTGCCCTCAAGACCATTCTCGAACGCTGGCCGTGGCTGCGACACGTCTTCGCCGACGCTTAGGGGCGCGATGCAAAAGATCGGCACGTTCATCTTGGAGATCGTCAAGCGGACGGATAAAGCCAAAGGCTTTGAGGTCCTGCCGCGCCGCTGGGTCGTGGAGCGCACATTCGCATGGCTGGGGCGATGCCGCAGGCTGGCCAAGGACTGGGAGAAATCCCACGCTTCCGCAGAAGCCTGGATATACGTCGCTCACATTCGCCTGCTCAACCCGCATGCTCGCCAGAAGTTGATATCAAAACACTCTTTTTGATTCAGATGGGGTGATTGGGGTCTTTGCCGAGCCCGGATAAGGGCGGCTGCTCCTGTCGAGATGTGAGAACGTGGTCGATGTTGATTCGCCACAAACATCGGGAAGGAGCAGCCATGAAGTATTTTGCCGGACTGGACGTGTCTTTGGAAGAGACTGCGATCTGCGTGGTCGAGGAGAGCGGCCGGATCGTCAAGGAAATACGTGCGGCGAGCGAGCCGGAGGCGTTGATCAAAGCGCTGCGCAAAGTCGGGCTTCCGCTGGAGCGCCTTGGCCTGCAAGCGTGCTCGCTGACGGCATGACTTCACGACGGATTGCGCGCCGAAGGCCTGCCGGCGATCTGCATCGAGACACGCCAGGCCAATGCGGCCATGAAGACGATGCCGAACAAGACCGATCGCAACGATGCCCGCGCGCTGGCGCAGATCATGCGCACCGGCTGGTACCGGCAGGTGCATGTCAAGAGCCGGCAATGCCGGTTGTGGCGCGCGCTGCTGGTTGCCCGCCGCACGGTGCTGAACGAGATGCGCAGCATCGAGAATGTTGTGCGCGCCATGCTACGCGAGACCGGCGTCAAGCTCGGTACACCGTCGCGCACCGCCTTTGCTGATCGCGTGCGCGACCTGGCTGGCGCCGAGGTGATGGCAATGGTCGAGCCGCTTCTTGCGATCGTCAGCGTCATGCTGAAGGAGTTCGCCCGCTTGACCAAGCAGGTTCTCCACATCGTCCGCAAGGAGGAAGTGTGTCGGCGGCTGATGAGCGCGCCGGGCGTCGGGCCGATCACTGCGCTCGCCTTCCGCGCCACCGTTGACCGGCCGGAGCGGTTCAGCTCTTCGCGGGCGGTGGGGCGCATCTAGGGCTGACGCCGGCGCGCTATCAGTCGGGCGAGACCGACGTCCAGGGCAAGGTCAGCCGCTGCGGCGACGAACTCGCCCGCACCGCCCTCTACGAGGCGGCGCATTCGCTGCTCGTGAGCTCGAAGAAATGGTCGAGCTTGCGCGCCTGGGGCATGAACATCGCCAGACGCCGCGGCATGGCGCGTGCCCGCGTGGCGGTGGCCCGCAAACTGGGCGTCATCCTGCACCGCATGTGGGCCGACGCAACCGAGTTCCGCTTTGGAAAGGAGTCTGCCGCACTGGCAGCGTGAGCGAGACAGATTAAAGGAGCAAGGAACACGAACAATGCTTTCGCCCGAAAGGGCGATGCCCGGATCGTTCCGTGGGGACGATGGGCGAGGCGATCTCGTTGAGAGTCCTGAACCTGCCGAACCAAGGTTCGCAAGGTCGTGAACCAGATTGAGACGTTTCGCTCTCCTAATCCCATCATGCGGCGGCTCAAGCGCCGACCGCGAAGAGAAGCGAGTGACCCGCGGAACGGTCCGAGAAAAAGTGCAGGAGCACCTTGACCACGACGACCCCAATCAGAGAAGGCTCTCAGGCATGCGCGTTTCCTTCAATTGCGACGCAGCGGCCCAGCACTATCTATATCGGACGCAGATGGAATCCATCTATAGTCGATAATTGGCAGACTCGGCGGATAGGCTAATTTTTACTAAAGCATCGATGGCTGTCGAAAAGCGAGGCCTCGAATCCACCTTGAGAAAGGTTCCTCTATGACAACTCACCCACAAAGAGCCCTCGGAATAATAGGGTTGGACCTCGGGCTGGCGCCCAGTGAAATTTCGCCATGGAGTGCGCAGCGGGGATCGGTTTTTAATCCGAAAACCTTCGACTTCCCAATAATTATTGAGACGGCGGTCGGAGCTTGGGCGGAGAAGGTCATCCCCGGCGATCCCGCTCTCGACACAGCCTACATTGCAGCTGCCCGGCGGTTAGTCGATCGCGGAGCCGTCGCAATAACCGGGGACTGCGGCTACACTATGCGCCATCAAGCGGCGGTGGCTGCATCGGTTAATGTACCCGTGGCGATGTCCAGCTTGCTGCTGGCGCCGACATTGCTCCGCCAACTTCCACCAGCTGCCAAACTCGCCGTCGTGGCCGCTCAGGTAAGATATTTGAGCGAAGATCTGCTTGGGATCGATGATCCGGCCGAACGTGCGAGGATCATCATCGGCGGCATCGACGGCAGCAAGTTGGTGCAGAATGAGAACACGCGACCGCCGGCACACACTGACGTCGCTGACATTGAGACAGACGTTGCTGCGTGCCTCGCGGAACTCCGCTCGGCGCATCCGGAAATTGGCGCAGTGCTGTTTGAATGTACATTATTCCCGCTGGTCACGCCAGCAATCCGCCGTATTACGGGACTGCCCATTTATGACACCGAAACGCTTTATCGGATGACGTTCGCAGCCGTCGCCTAACCGCTAGCGAGGCTATCCTAATCTAACTCGTCAGGTCATGTGTGAGCTTAAAGAGAAGGGCCTAGCAGGCTGTTGAAAAAGGGCTCGCGACAGTCTCAGGTTCGCGATTCACTCTGACCACGAAGAGGTGGGAGTGAATCGTGCGGGGTGGTGACGGACAGACGGGCGAACTGTTCAGCTACGTGGACCTCGAGGCTCGGGTGCGGCGCGATCATCCATTGCGCCGCATTCGGGCGATTGTGAACGAGGCGCTGGCAGCGTTGGAGCGGGAGTTTGCGGCGTTGTACTCGCCGATTGGGCGGCCGTCGATCCCGCCGGAGAAGCTGCTGCGGGCGATGCTTTTGCAGGCGTTCTATTCGATCCGCTCGGAGCGGCTGTTGATGGAGCGGCTGGAATACGACCTTCTGTTCCGCTGGTTCGTCGGGATTGGCGTCGACGATGCGGCCTGGGATCATTCGGTGTTCTCCAAGAACCGTGACCGGCTGCTGGAGGGCGACATCGCTGCAAAGTTCCTGGCGGCGGTGCTGGCGCAACCCAAGGTGAAGAAGCTTCTGTCGACGGATCACTTCTCGGTCGACGGCACGCTGATCGAGGCCTGGGCGTCGATGAAGAGCGTCAAGCCGAAAGACGGCCCAAGCGGTGGTCATGGCGAGCCGCCTGCAGACGGCGGCGGACGCAATGCGGAAGCGGACTTCCACGGCGAGAGGCGATCGAACGAGACGCACACCTCGACCACCGACCCCGACGCCAGGCTCTACCGCAAAGGGCGGGGCAAGGAGGCGAAGCTCTGCTTCATGGGGCATGGGCTGATGGAGAACCGCCATGGCCTTCTGGTCGACGCCTGCCTGACGTTTGCCGACGGGCATGCCGAGCGGGTGGCGGCCCTGCACATGATCGAACCGCGAGCGGAGCGGCCACAGGCGATCACGCTCGGCGCCGACAAGGCCTACGACGCGGAAGACTTCGTCAATGAGCTGCGCTCGATGAGAGTGACGCCGCATGTAGCGCAGAACACGAGCGGCCGTAGTTCGGCGATCGACGGGCGCACGACGCGGCATAGCGGCTATGCTGTCAGTCAGCGTATTCGCAAGCGCATTGAAGAGGCGTTCGGCTGGATCAAGACGGTCGCCGGACAGGCGAAGACGAAGTTGCGCGGCCGCGACCGCGTCGGATGGGCCTTCACCTTCGCAGCCGCCGCCTACAATCTCGTGCGGTTGCCGAAGCTGCTGGCGGTGCCGACATGATCGCACCTGCCGGCTGTCAACTGATCGGCCGCTGGCGGATCATCGAAGCTGACCTGTGGGATCGCGGCTATCTCGACCTCGGCGGACCCGCCACGATCACCATTGGGGCCGACAACCACGGTGAGATCGCCTTTGGCGCCCTGCAAGCCGGCCTCGATCTCGGGTACGGGCCCTCAATGGTCTTCTTCACATGGGCCGGCTTCGATGAGATGGACGAAGTCACCGGCGACGGCTCCGCAGAACTGCTCGACGACGGCTCGATCGACATCACCTTCGCCTATCGCAACGGCGACGAGGCTATCCTCAAGGCCAAACGTGATCCTTCTTCAACAGCCTGCTAGAGCACGTCCGCTGAACGCGGAGTCGGAATTTTGGGACGAGCACATCTCGGTGTGATTCCCTGCCTTCGGATCAGGAGGTAGGGATGGCACCAGCATTGAGCGAGGACCTTTGCGCCGCGGCCACTCCGCCCAACATCAAGGCCAAATAGCCGAACCTCAGCATATACCTGCTGACCGGGTGGGATGTTTCGTGGCAAGTCATCGCGCGGGAAGGCTGCGCGGAGCTGGTCGCGCTGGAAAAGGTTCAGAAATCTTGCCGAATTTTCACAAAAGCTGGAGCTCAAGGACAGCGCAGCGGCGCACAATTCGTCGAGCCTAACGTCGCAGCGCTTCCGCAGCTGTTTTCTGCCCGAACCTTTGGTCGCCTTTTGCTCCATGGTCTGGCTTCCTCCAGATCGCGTGCGATACGAACTAGTGTAGCCTCGTGGCCAAAGCGACCGACGATCTGAAGGCCGATCGGCAGGCCGCTGGTACTTTGCGCCAAAGGTAAGGACACCGAAGGTTGTCCGGTGTTATTGAACACTCCAGTGTACTGACAAACTGCGGCATCCGCTTCTATGAATTCCTCTGCGGACAGCGTCGAGTGGGTAGTGCTGTAGATGCCACCATGGGCAATGGCCACGTGGGTACCGTGGGGGTCAGCAAGATGTCGAACGCTTGGATCCCCTCGCCCACGCGGAACCGCATCCTTTGTAAGGCCTCGTGTGCGTTCCCCGCTAGGCTACTTGAAGTCCGGCCATATTCATAAAGCTTCCCTGCCAAGCGGCTTCGCTGCTGCTGCTGCTGGTCTTGTCTCGCTTCCGTGACGCGTCCGTGATTCGACGTCACGGACAGAATCACGGCAGATTCATACGGGGCAATAGGCCCGCCGACGATGTGGGTAATCGAAAGCCAGACCGGATGGGTACCACGGCGGCGAAGTATCGGCGAGCGCAGCGAACCGCTCAACCGCTCCTGCAGGCGCGGATGTCGCGCAACAGTAGGACAGAATCGAGTCCGGCGTAGATCTCCTGCAGACGGGCAACCGGCGGATTGTCGCGAATCGCGGCAACTAGCTGCGACGCAACCTGAAGGCCCGCAGCTCAAGTCGCAAGTTCGGCGAGCGAGTGGTGATCTCGCGGCCGGGACCGCCACCAGGTTAGATAGAGAACGATGAGCCAAAGCAAGGGCACAAGCATTAGTAGGGACGACACCGCGGCGATCGTGGGATCGATCTGGTTGCGTATGTTCTCATACATTTTGAGCGGGAGGGTACGGATCGAATACCCGCTAATCAACGATGTTATGACGAATTCGTCGAAGGAATGGAGGAACGCGAACACGGCACCTCCCACTATGCCCGGCCGAAGCAGCGGCAGTGTCACCCTCATGAAGGTCTGCAGGGGTCCGGCACGCATGCTTTTAGCTGCCTTCTCAAGCGTTCGGTCAAAATTCGCCAGCGTCGCCGATACGATCACGACGACAATGCCAATGGCACCGAGGCTTTGGGCCAAGATGACCCCAGTTTTCGAACCTATCAGTCCGAGATTGACCAGCCCGAGATAGGTCGCGATGCCGACGACGATGACGGGGATGGTGACCGGAGTCAGAATCGTCATTGTCAGGAAGCTGCGTAGCTGAGGATGGGTGCGGTTGAGGCCATAGGCCGCGAGCGTTCCGACGATAGTCGACAGAATAGCCACCGCTACGCCGATCTGGATGCTGGTCCAAGCGGCGCCATTCCAGGACGGATCGCCGAAGAAGGTGCGGTACCATTGCAGCGAAAGGCCCGAGGGCGGGAATTCCAGAAAAGTCCCGGCACTAAACGACATGACAATGACGATGAGACCAGGAGCATGAAGGTAGACCATGACGAGCAATACGAACACCGTGCCGACGATGTTCGACATACGGCTGTCATCTCCTGCCTGGTAGAGCTGGGTCGTCCAAAGCTTCGCCCGATAGGGACTGGTAGACTCATTAAAATAGCGTTTCAGCATGCCCAATATGGGTAGCCGCACAACCCAAGACTTCCGCGCTGGTGTCGCCGCGCGTCCTTGGGTACCCGCGAGGTCGAGCCCTAGCACGGAAAGCACGGCGACGGCGATGGCAAGGAGGATGAAGGCTGAGGTGGCGATTCGTGAGCTGTTGAAGGAGCTTGCGACTTGCCCCGCGATAAAGTTAGACAGCATGGCATCACGCAACCCGCCGAGGGCAGCTGGCGTTACGTAGAACCCCAGACAGAACACGAAGACCAGCAGTGAGCCACCGCGCACGCCTGGCAAGCTGAGCGGGAAGAACACCCGCCAAAAAGCTGTGAGCGGCCGCGCGCCCATACTGCGCGCCGCCGCCATCAGCGACCTGTCGATGCCCATCATGGCGCTAACCAGAGGCAGGATCATCACCGGCAGCATGATGTGTACCATGCCGATATAGACGGCCATGGTGTTGTAGATGAGCTGCAGTGGGCTGTGGATCACCCCGAGGTGGAGCAACAGATTGTTGATCACGCCGCGATCGCCGAGAATGACAATCCATGCATATGTACGAGCCAACCCACTGGTGAGATAGGGGATGATGACGAGCACAATGAGGATCATGCGCACGCTCTTCGAGGCGGTCACGATCAGATAGGCCGTGGGGTAGCCGACGATGAAGCAGATGACGGTGGCCACGACGCTCACTTCGATGGTCTGGAAGAGTACGCGGACGTTCGCGGGCTGGCCGAAAAACTCATAATAATTGGTTGCCGAAAAGGCTGGCGCATTGATGCTGGTCAAGAACAGAAGGATGATCGGTATTCCGAAGACAACCAGCAAAACGGCGAGAGCAGGCCCAGTGAGCAAGGTGGGCATTCGGCCCAATTTTTGAAAAGTCTTCATCAGGTCTACGCTCCTGGTGTGCTACATCGCGACAAAGCGAATGTCGGACCGCAGCCAGTCGAGGCACACCCCGTCGCCGGGTCGGAAGATTGGCTGCCCTGCGGCGACATGTTCACGCACGATGAAAACGCTGCTCCCTACGCGCACATGGTATTTCCGCAAGGGGCCGGCATAAATCATATCGTCGACGGTGCCGGTGACGGACTGGCGTTGGTCTGCATCGCTGCGCTTCCGCGCATCAGGAGCGACAATGCAAATACGTTCGGGCCGGATCATAGGCACAGTGCCAGAGGGCTGAGCTGCATCGGATTCAATCTTGAAGTTGGGATTTTCGAGGATATTCGCCTCGCCAATAAATTTTGCCACGAAGGATGTTGCCGGCCGGTCATAGAGGGCCTCCGGGCTGTCGGTCTGCTCGATTCGCCCAGCGCGCATAACGACGATGCGGTCCGATAGAGTGAGCGCCTCCTCCTGATCGTGCGTAACACAGACCGTAGTGATGCCGAACTCTTTGTGCAGGCTGTTCATCTCGATCTGCATCTGCTCGCGGAGGTTGCGATCAAGCGCGCCAAGCGGTTCGTCGAGCAAGAGGAAGGGCGGATCTGCGATTAGCGCGCGGGCAAGCGCCACGCGCTGCTGCTGGCCGCCGCTCAATTGCGACGGCATGCGGCCGCCAAGATCATTAAGGTGCACACGCTCCAGCATGCGGCGGACCCGTGTTGTCCTCTCAGCAGCGTTTATGCCGCGCATTTCGAGCGGGAACTCCAGGTTCCGTGTCACCGTAAGATGCGGAAACAGCGCATAGCTTTGGAACACAATGCCTTGGTCGCGCCGATAGGAGGGCACTGCGGCGACAGAGCGCCCAGCGATCAAGATATCACCCGCAGTCGGGGCCTCGAAGCCGGCGAGCAGCATCAGGGTTGTAGTTTTGCCCGAACCGCTCGGACCGAGAATGGTCAGGAACTCTCCACGACTAACTGTCAATGACAAATCTCTGACCGCAGTGATCTTCCCGTAAGTCTTAGTGACGCTGCAGAATTCAATCTGCGGCAGAACCGGACTTTTCTCCAACGTGTCAACCTCTGCATGTGGGACGGGGGATGCATGCGTGTTCACTGTTGTTCCTCCAGCACGATCCGACCGCTGACGGATACTATTATTTTGCCGTAGCTGCTGCCGCCCAACTTGAGTGGAATACACGGGACACCCCTGCGCCTGCCAGTTTTCGGCGCCGTTATGCGCAATCCCCAAGTTTGCCAAAAGGGGATAGACTTTGGTTGGATCCATTCATCTCGGGGTCGGCAAGCCGAGCGACGTGACCGTTTGCTGCCAGACTAACTCCAGTGGAATCCAGGTCTATTGAAGAACCCATTCGTTCCAGCGCTGAATGAGCCGTTCGGTGTTCGTCAGGCCATCAGGCCCGATATCATTATACCAGTGTCCATTAATGAAAACGCTGCTCTTCATGTATTCAGGATAGGTAGGAAGTTTGCGGGCGACCTTATCCGGAATCAGCTTGAAGGCGTTACGGTCGGTTGGACCTTCGGGGAACAGCTGCGAGAATGCCGCCTGGCGGTCAGCGCGAGTAACAAATTCGATGAACTTCTGCGCGTTCTGCACATTGGCCCCCCCCTTGGGGATCACCCAATAGTCCCATTGTAGCTTTGCATGATTCCGATTGATCTCGGCTGGTGCACCCTGGTCGATCAGAAGAAGCGCGCGCCCGTCATATGACTGCGCGACATCAACTGCCTTATCATGCAACATTTGCTGGATCTCTGAGCCCGTGCCCCACCACTTACGGATATGCGGCTTGATCTTATCTAGGCTAGCGAAGATGCGATCGATGTCCATCGGATATAGTTGATCGGCGGGCACGCCATCAGCCAGCAGAGCTTCCTCCCAAGGCCCTTCCGATCCGTACTGCCCTGACACCATCGTTCGGATGCCCGGAAACTTTTCGACATCCCAGAAATCGGCCCAGGTTACGGGCCTCGGCTTGCTGGCAGGAAACCATTCAGTATTGTAAACCATGTTGTACGAATAGATGAGCGAGGCTATGCCGAACGATTGCTTGGCAAATTCAACGATGCCGTCTAGCTCTTCCTTTTTGTGAATCGAATAGTCGATCTGCTCGAGGAGGCCTTTTCCCGCTAAGGTTAGGGCATAACTTTGCCCTACATAGCCAACATCAAGCGTAACGTTGCTCGATTTCACCATCAACTCAATCTGGCCCATGTTTGCATCCTCGGTGATCGGAGTCACCTTGATACCTGTCTCAGCTTCGAATGGTTTGATATAGGCCTCGATGGTGGCTTTACCCACATCGCCGCCCCCCACCGTCACCCTTAACTCCCCCGATGACTGCGCCGAAGCCCGGCGAACGACGGAGGACAGTGTGCCGACCGCCATTGCCGACGACGTCGCTTGCATAAAACGCCTGCGATTTATCCAAAAGCTCATTTTAGGTTCCCCCTTTTTAGTGGCCTTGACTGAGGCCGGCCGAGATCATGCGCGATAGAGCGTGGGTGGTGTTTGGCTCAGTAGTTCCGCGCCACGCTCTGTCACTAGGACGTGAGCGGCAGCCCCAAAAAGGTAGCCGTTTTCGCTGCACAATATATTTGGCATGTGCAAGGTCATGCCGGGTTTCAGGATATCCTCCGCGCCTGGCTCCAAGCTCAGGTCACCACGTTCAGTCCAATTAATACCAGTCTGGTATCCGGTTCGTTGGCGAAAGACTCCCTTTCTCCCAGACCGCTTCAGCACCTCACGACCGGCCGCGTCGACTGTCGCAGCGGAGGTGCCCGGCTTAACTGCGGCAACGAGGACGTCAATGACCTCCTCGGCCAAGGTATGTAGAAACTCAGCCTCAGGATGTCGGCCAAGCACAGCGCACCGGACCATCCCTACGGTGTATCCGTGTTTTGATGCACCAATTTCCAGAAAAGCCGGCTCGTTATTACTAATTGGATGCCGAGATGCGGGGGCATGCGGCAACTTCGTCCGTTCCCCGAACAAAATGGTACCGCCAGAAAGCCCAACTTCCCCGCCAGCGTTGCTGGCCTCTGCCCTGATGGCCGCGGCCATGGTCGCCGCCATCTCCAGTTCGGTAATACCTTCGCGTAGCGAGCATTGGAACGTTCGCACTGCCAGGTCAGTCATGCGCATTGCATCTCGCATGCACTGGAGTTCTAGCTCGCCCTTTACCGCTGCCACCGAAGAAACTAGCCGAGTCGCATCAGCGATCTTTAAGCCGGGAAGCTGCGCCTGAAACGCATTGAAATCTGCCACCGCGAGGTTCCAGCAGCCAAGCTCGAAACCGATCCTCTTGCTTTGCAAGCCATACCGACGAAGGACGTCGGCACACACTTTCCCAAAATCTTGCTGGTTGGCATAAGTAACTATCTCATCAATACAACTATACGAACGAACCGCTTGTTCATCATACTCTCGGACAACAAATATTGGCGACCGACCGGGCAGCATGATCAAAGGAAAGGGTGCGAAGTATCCACCACTGCCATCATACCCGCTAAGATACCGAAGATGGCCATGGGCAGTCACTACAAGTGCGTCTAGCCCCGCGCTCGCCATTGCCGCCAGCACGTTGAGCTGCCTGCGCTCGTACTCGGATTTCGGGAACGGGATACCCGTCAAAGGAATAGCTGAGGACATCGTCGCCACATCTCACCTCAATGATTTGTCATGCTTTTGTTCGGTTGCGCAACAGTACGCATCCGACCGATGTTCGAAGCCGTCGCTTAACGTACCAAGCTTTGGTTCAGGCAAACGTTCAACCGTCCTAGCGGTTTGCGTCAAATGCAGTTTCTCTATAGTAGGCTTCTGGCGGCGAGATGCAGCTAAGTGTGAGCTTTGCGGAGGGTGACCATTGGGACTGAAGAGAAGACTTGAGTTGCGAGGCTCAGCATCCATCGGAGGGTCCGAATGAACAGGCCACAAGAACGCCCGTCTCACGCCGCTGCGTCGAGAGGAGATGGCGGCTGTCGGTGATAGAAGGCGCTTTTCCGAAGCCCATGCGGTGCGCGTTCTACCGCGTAGCGGCCAAGATCGTGGCGCGCTGCGTCGAGCGCCAAGGCCGAAGGGCGGGCCGGCATGGCCGACCGTTCCTCGCGATATGCCACAGGCCACTGCTGCGTCGTCGACGAGCGCGTCGTGGCGCTGCGGCGTCGCCCATGAGGTCGGCGTCTCGCTTACCACCGTCAGCCGGGTTCTCAAGCGGTGCTGGCTGTCGCGGCTGAGCGTTATCAAGCCGGCGGAACCGGTCCACCGGTACGAGCGCGAGCATCCCGGCGAGATGATCCATATCGAATCAAAAAGCTCGGCCGCTTCAGTCAAATCGGCCATACGACGCCTCCGGCCTCCTTCTCACAAATCCTGCCCGACGAGAAACAGGAGAAGCCATCGCCTTCCTCCTCGTCGCTCTCTCCTCGTCCGACACTAGGGGGTTAGTTCTAAGTTTCGTTAGGGGTCAGTTTCTCATTTCGCCCGACGAACTTGAAACGCGCAACGCTGTACCGGCCGTCCACACTGACAGGCACCTCGCCCTCAATGGTCGCGCGACGAACGACGCGGCGTTGGTCGCCGCAATCATTGGTTGCACAATGCATCGTTGCTCGATTGTCCCATATCGCGATATCACCCTGCTTCCACTTCCAGCGCACCGTGTTTTCCTGCGCGGTGACATGAAACTCAAATACATCGAGTAGCCTTTGGCCGTCATATTTGGATATGCCAACGAAACGCGTTACATAAACGCCGAGCACAAGCGTGCGCTCCCCGGTCTCGGGGTGGACGCGTACGACTGGATGCTCTGTCTCGATTATCGGTCCAGTATGGGGCTCGGTAGAAGACCTGAGATAAGATCCGGGGAAGCTGTGAACAGCCCAGAGTTCGTTGGCAAGCCGTTGCAGCGGCAACGGTAAGTCGAGATATGCGGCCGCGGTGTTTGACCAGACGGTGTCGCCGCCGACTGGCGGGATCACAACGCCTCGCAGCACCGCGATCTTGGGATAGGCGTCCATGCAGGACCAATCGATATGCCAAACGTAAGCCCCGATATCGCCACGTGCGGAATCAATGTCGAAAATGGGCGTCGTTCCCTCCGGATACAGCGAGGGCTTCCCGAAACGAAGAGCAAAGCGCTCCTGCTCAGCGTCGTCGAGATGACCCTGGTCGCGGAAGAAGATGACCTTGTGCTCAAGCACCAGGCCGTTTATCGCAGCGATGGCTTGCTCCGGCAAATCGGCCGACAGCTTTATGTTCCTGATTTCAGCCCCGATGCGCGCTGTGCATTTAACAACATCGGTAGGTGGAATAAAGTCATCGATCAAATCCATTTCACTCATAGCGGCATTCTCCTTTTTTCGATGCAAAGCTATCCAACCGCGAACAAAGGGATTGGTGGCATTGTACCAGATCGATCCAACGCACGATTCTTCTATCGCTCATCGGAAGATCTCTTATAAAATGTCACTCTGGGGACCGGACGACGGTCCAACATTCTGAATTAGTGACACTCTTCCGATGTAATACTTCAAATCTCCGCCTGCCCTTTCCGCCGCGTGAATCGATGATCGGGGCTAACTTTTCTTAGAGACTGGTTTCGAAATTCGCTCTGGCGAGTCATATGGTGGTGGTTTAGAGAACCGTAGCGCAGCGGACATTTGGTCCGTGAGAAACGGAAGCGCAGAAAACGCCATCAGATGGCCGCCGGAGTAGAGTTTCCAAAGGTCTCTCAGAAGAAGCGCGCCAACCCGGCGCTTTGCAAGCACTTCCACATTCTGTGGTGTTATCCTTTGATTGGGCATTACGGCCAGAGGCTCTCCCGGGCTCGAACTCGATGGTTAAGCTTGCAAACTGTTGTCTCCTGTTCGCTGGTGGCTAGTGTTACCGTGTCTCCATTTGCACCGCACCCTACCACTCCTAGTGGGTTGATTTCACCCGGGCGAGATCGGCGCGACGTCTCGGCTGATGTCATGGCACTGAAAAGGTGCTGTCACATTGCGGTAAGGAAATTGAGGTAGCAGCGCGCCTGGGAAGCTCATCATCTCCTACCTCGTCAACCTCGTTCCGCGTTTCAAGATGTTCACCCCCGACGGCCAGGAATGGACGCGCCGAGCGCTGGACACCGTGCCCGCCGAGGGGACTGTTCACCTCCGGTCGCTCGATGCGGAACATCGCGAGACCAATGGAGAGGTCCTCATTTCGGCTTAGGACCCGATCACGCCGCCGAAGCTTCTCCTATTCGACCTCAACGCCGCGGCGCCTCTCGGCGCTCCAGTAATCCTGAAGCGCGACGCGGAGAATTTCGACACATCCGGGCTGGTGGTCACGCGCCACGAGGCAGTCTCGACCGATGGTGAGATGATCCCCTATACGCTTCGGTCCGGCGAACGGGAACGGGGATGCCCCGGTACCTCACCGCCCACGGCGGGACGATGGTTGCGGCGACCTCGGTCAAACGGCTGACAGCAGTTCATCTGCATATCATTGGAAACGTGGAGGCGCCGGACCCGAACATCATCATGAGGCATTCGACCTCGGAAAGGACCATGACCCCGGCGGTGACAATGCGTGATCCGAATTGACAACTACCCGCAATGACACTTGCCTCAAACCCCCTGACCCTCGCCTTCAGCTTTGACAGCGAACATGAGAGCTATTTCAGCGACCTTTTCGGCAGAAACTCACCGGAAAAGAAGCGTCGCGGGTTGTCCTCCAGCATAGATTCAATGTCCGACTGGCAGACACCTCGGGCGTGCAGCATCGGGATAAAGTCGGTAAACAAGTAGGTGTGGGCCTGATAGAGTCCTTGTGACTTGAGGTATTCCATTTTTGCAATATACTCGGCAGTGACGGGTTCAGTGAACTTACCGAGCCTACAGTAGGTGCGGTCCATGCTCATCAGGATCTGCGTGCGAAAGCCGTTGCGCACAAGTGTCGCTATGTTATCTGCGCGGACGTCGTCCGGTCGATAGTAGAACGATCCGATTTGATCGAAGCCGATGTAAGAGCCAGCATCGACAATGCGGCGATGATACGCGGGATCGGTGTTACAGCAGCTATGGCCGATCAGGCAGCGATGGGCGGGGACCCCGCCAGCCGCAAACAGTTGCTGCTGTTCTGGCCCTGCGCAGCCGTCTGTCGTGTGAGTTATGATCGGTACCCCGGTTGCTTTATGGGCTATGCAAGCGGCCTCAAGGAACTTCTTCTCCTGCGCGCTAATAACGGGCGCGCCAGTCGAGACCTTAATGGCCCCGGCCTTCACACCGGTATCGCCGATGCCGTGGGTGATCTCGCGAACGTAAAGCTCTGCGATCTCATCGACGGTACGTGCGCGCCAGTAGATGGGTAGCCCCAGTTCCTCGTAGTAGAACCCGGTGGTGCAGACAATGTGCACGCCGGATTTCTCGGAAACCTCCGTCATCGCTTTGACGTCACGGCCGAGTTCGATCGGACAGGGATCAACGAAGGTGTTCACGCCATGCTCGGTGCGGAGTTTCACCAGACGTCGACCTGCCTCCCCGATGAATTCCGAACGGTCGAATTTTACGAGCGGATCGAACTGAGTACCAGGAAAGGCGATGAACAGATGCTCGTGCATAAGTGTGCGACCCAGACTCTCGACAGGGATCGACCCTGTTACTGTCTGAACCCTCATGGCTTGGTCCTCTCTAAAAGCTACACGTTGCTTTGCTAGATGGTGTGCTGCTATGCTAGGAGTAGTTAGTCGGCCCCGCCCCTATAACTGAGAGCATCTCATGAGGCTCCTCGACGCATGGGCCGCTTGGACGCAGATGGGACCATATTTCAGTGCCCGTCAAACAGAACAAGCGCTCTCTTATGTCATTGCTATGGGCCCTTCGTTGTCCCGTGTCGCGGATTTGAGCGTGATTCGGCTTTTTGGCCGACCCTCAGACCTCAGTAAGTTACTGTATTCACCGGTCTATGATCGCAAAGAGTCTGTAAATTTACTTGAAGGTATTGTTTCAACGTTCTCGTTTGAAAAACCTGCTGATTGTGATTTTTCGTGGAATGAGGACCCTGTTTGAGGGGTGATTTTCGTCCAAACGGGGCTCTGACTCACATTTGATGATTTTC
>NZ_JAMYSC010000079.1:0-22874 GCF_040321755.1 Mesorhizobium sp. M0276
AGATGGTAGACGCCCTGGAACACTGGCTGAACGAGCGCGACATTGCCGAAGACCAATACGACAGCGGCGGCGGCATCTGACGACACGGAGATGAAACTTAAAGGCCCCGGCGCATCACCCAGCACCGGGGCCCTTGAGGCATGTACGAGCTACCTAGCATGTCTGCATATGATCGTGGCCTAATATGATGAATGAACAGTGAATGACCACCATCTAACCTGGGGGCAATGACCGGGTGCAGCGGGCGACCTTGGAGGGGCTGATGACCCGCCGCACTTGTCACTCCCCACGGGATATCCGCGATTTGACGGTACCTCAGCGTTTAACGCAATTGCGCCAAAAGGATTACCCCAGCCAAAGGGGATGATCGCCGCTGCTACCGGGTGAACTTTCGTATCGCCAGTCTCTCGCGACGGACTTGGAGGGCGCGGCGGACTTGGAGGGCGGCAGCCGGCGCTTCGCTGTCCGATTTAGGTCCGACTGTTGGCTGCATGCCCACTATGCCATCTCTGCTACGGACTCGCCGTCGCAAGCGTAAAGCCGGGGGGACGCCTCTTGCAAATAGTCCTTCGAACACCATCTGCTTCGCTAGCATTTCGGACGGAGGAAAGGATGAGCATGACACGCCAAGACGTTCTCTCGATCCTCGGACGCGTAGACGACGCAACGATTGCTGAAATCATTGCGTCCGGTGCTTCGCTCGAGGAGTTGAGAGAGGCATGGGCCTGGGCTTTTGCCGATGAGGCGCTGATGAGCGAGGGACGACCGCTGCCAGGAACACGGATGGCAAATCTAATCGATCTGATCCAACCTGACGAAGACCTGGCGGATCCGGCCCAAGGGAATCCCGGCGGCAGCCATTAATTCTGAGAAGCCGGCCACAGCTTTTTCGAAGACCAATCCCGATTTCGCGTGAGCCCCTAACTCTGCGAGCCTTGCCGTCGCATGACGAGGCATCGGGCGGCGATTCGAATTGCCCCCGTCTTTAGCCGCTGGATGACGGGCTAGCCGTCAATATCCATAGGCTGATTTACGCCGCCAATCTTCGGCCCTGTCATCCAGTGCGGCGCCACAGGCACATTGTCGATCACACCGACCCTGCGTGCCCAAGCCGTAAACGTCTTGTGCGCCGACTCGACAGACTTCCGACCATCATACGCAGCGTAGCAAGTGTCACATGCCGCCGCGTGAAGGAGGCCTCGCCTTTCGACCGGCCATTCCTCCAGAAACTCTATCGCATCCATGAGACAAACGATCTTTCGGAGAGCAAAGGTATCGTCCCGTACGAAAATCGCATGTTTGAACATCTCACTTTCCATAATGACCTCCCTTCGAATTGTGCGCCAACCGATTTCTGCCTCGTCCTGTCGCCAAGATGAGGGGTAAGCCGACGAACTCGGCAGACCACGAGGCAGCTGTGGAAAAGATCGGAATCGCCTCTTTTCAGTTCAAGAGGAAATGGCGAGACGAACAGCCAGAATCATAAGGCGCCTTGCGAGCGCAGGGCCAGCATGACAAGCAAGGGCGGGATAATGATCAAGTCTCACGCGTTCTCCACGGTGAGGCTGTGGCGCAATTTGTTGATAAACGTCTACTCGTAAGGGCTGATCATGTGCGGCAGCGAACGGTTGTCAGCGATTGAGACACACTCACTCATCACCACGTCGATCGGCGATGCATAAATCGCCTCAAGGTTCCGCCAACGCTGGCCCATGATGCGACGCCCTGCAAAGCAGCGGCGTCGCTGGTCTGCAGCAAGGCCAGTTGAAGCCGGTTCCAGAAAGATCCGCGCCGGCAATTTTCCACGACTCGTTCGCGTGCTTGGACTCGAGCGACTTCACTTGCTTGCACCTGCATCATTCGTCTCTCCGATGGAGCGAAGGATGCGCCGGAGACGGCGACGTGCCGCCTCCGGCCTGCTCTATGCGTCAGTGGGTGCCTGTCGCTTCTGATTCACGCTGACTTCAGGCCGCGTTCTTTTCGGCTTCGATCTGTCGCGGCGCTGCCTTTGCCGTGCTGCCGGCGATGGCGATCCGGCGCGGTTTCATCTCTTCGGGAAGCTCGCGCTTGAGATCGATGTTCAGCAACCCATTGTCCAGGCTGGCGCCGACGACCTTCACATGGTCGGCCAGTTCGAACCGACGCTCGAAAGCGGGCCCGGCAATGCCGCGATAGAGGTACTGGCCATTGTCCTCGCCAGGTTGCGACCCACTCACAACCAACAGGTTAGGCTGATGAGTGATTGTCAGCTGATCCTGCGAGAAGCCGGCGACCGCCATGGTGATGCGATAGTCGTCCTCACCTGTCTTGGCGATGTCGTAGGGCGGCCAATTGTCTGTCGCAGTGACGCGGCTCGCATTTTCCAGCATGTCGAAGACGCGGTCGAAGCCGATGCTGGACCGGAACAGGGGGGCAAAATCAAGGTTTGTCCTCATAGCCATATCCTCCTTTGAGCAACATGGTTTACAAGAAGGTGCCAAAAAGGCTTGGCGCCTCCTCGGCTCATGCCGGCCCCTTTTGGCGGCCGGCCAACATGAATCTAAAAATCCGTTCCTGCGCCTTCAAGAGGATAGGAAAATTTTCACGTGGCGGGTAGCTTCCCGCGCCGTGACTTGCCGCTGAGTGAGAAGGATCCGCCGGCGGAACGGTCCGCCGATGCCGGCTGACCGTATTTCGCGAGTCGATTACCGCCCGATGCGCTCCATTCAGGTCGGACTCTGCTGACGTCCTAGAAGAGCGCGATGATCCGCCTCTTTGAACAGTCTCCTTTGTTGTCGTGGATCGGCAGCTTTCGCGAACCGGTGAGATTTTTGGCGTTTTCGATCGATTTTCAATGGCCGAGGTAGGTTTCAGGCGCAGGATTTCAGCCCTTTGAGCGCCATTTTTTCGGTCCGGTGAAACAATCAGCGTGGATCGCAGTTCTTGCGTTCGTAGGGGCATAGTCACGCAGCGGCGCCGGGGCGGCCCGGGCAGGAGAACCAATCATGTCCTACATTTCGAAGAAGCAATTATGGGCTGGGCTCGTGGCGGGAACGCTGATCCTCTCGGTCGGCGACTTTGCTCCGACCGTAGCTCAGGAGATCCCGAACGATTTCACCGAAATCGTGCGGCAAAAGCTGCCGGCAGTTGTCGCGATCACGACGAGACAGATTATCCAGGACCAGACAACACTCAACGATTTTCTCGACCCGTTCGATAGTCGCGGCTTGGGACCTGCCCAACCGCAGGTACGAGAAGCCCTTGGCTCCGGGTTCGTGATCAGCCCCGAGGGCTATATTGTCACCAACAATCATGTTGTCGCCGACGCTACCGAAGTTCACGTCCTGTTTTCCGACAAGGAATCTAAGCCCGCTCGCCTTGTAGGCCGGGACCCGGCCACGGATATCGCCGTGCTGAAGATTGAGCCGCGGCCCAACATGACAACAGTCGCTTGGGGCGACTCGGACGCAATGCAGCCGGGCGCCTGGACAATCGCGATCGGCAGTCCATTCGGGCTCGGCGGAACCGTCACAGTTGGTGTGCTTTCTGCCCGTTCACGCGACATCCAATCCGGGCCTTTTGATGATTTCCTGCAAACAGACGCCTCCATCAACAGGGGCAATTCCGGCGGACCGTTGTTTAACGTGCGCGGCGAAGTGATCGGGGTCAATGCCGCCATCGTCTCGCCGTCCGGGGGCAGCATCGGCATCGGATTCGCCGTGCCTTCGCGAACTGCCCAGAGTGTCGTCGACCAGTTGATCCGCACCGGCCGCATCGAACGCGGCTTCATTGGAGTGCGGCTCCAGGAAGTCTCGCCGTCAATTGCCGAGGCTCTTGGAATGCCAGGGCCAATGGGCGTGCTGGTTGCTTCCGTCGAGCCCGGCAGTCCGGCCGACAAAGCAGGTTTACAGTCGGGTGACGTCATCACCCGTTTCAACGGCAAGGACATTCAAAGTGTTCACGATCTGACTCTTGCAGCAGCAAATCAGAAGCCAGGGTCAAAGGCGACGCTGACTAGAATCCGCGATGGCAGCCCGCAGGAACTGGCCCTGACAGTTGGTCAACGCAAGGACGAAGAGGTGCAGACGGGCGCTGTTCCTCCCCCCGCGGCCGCAGACCAACATCTTGGACTTTCGCTCAGCCCGATCCCGGACGAGGCGCGTCAGCAACTGGGTCTACAGCCGGGCACGACCGGCGTGTACATCCAGCGAGTGGCACCCAACAGCCTTGCCGAGGAAGGCGGCCTGAGGCCTGGCGACGTGATCGTCTCGGCCAACAACAGGAATGTGGCGCAGCCTTCGGATATCCAGCAAGAGTGGTCGAAATCCCGTCAGCGGAACAAGCCAATTTTGCTGCGCATCGACAGGCAGGGACAATCACTTTTCGTAGCCCTGGCGGCCTCCTGATATACAATGCGTCAGAACTGCTGCGTAGACTGCTGTGCCAAGTCCGAGCGAGTGCCAGGTGCCTGACGGAGCATCGGGTTCGACGGCGCCATAGGTCGCGCCTTCGCCAGTACGCGATCTGCTCAAAAGATTGGGATACGCATCAAGGCTGCCGCTGCCCTTGTTCCCCGATCGCCTTCAAGCGGACGATCAAAACCGAGCAAAGGCCCTGCGCCATGACTTGCGTCGAGACGCTGCCGAGGTGACGGCGGATTGCCGAGTGCGGCCGATCACTATTTTTCGAATTGTATTGATGTTTCGTACTCCAATGATACCGTGCTGAATATCATTTCTCATGCAGACACCAGCACTTTGATGATCACTGCTTCCCAGCTTCGTGCCGCCCGCAGCGTCAGGTTCCGGCACCCAGACATGCTGTTGGGCAGGCCAAACTAGATCATACAAAGCGCTTGTCGCCACGCATTCACCGTCCTTCGTCCTCCTTTCCTTCCAGAAACACCCAATGAGCCTCTCCCAGCACGTCAGCTTGCGGTCCTGCTTCTCCGCTTGGAAAGGCAAGATTCGCTCATGATCATGTATCTACGCCGATTGACCGGAAAGGAACGAAGCGAAAGAACCGATCGGCATCTCGCCCGTTTCTTGACCTTTGTCGCAGGGGCGGCCAATGCCGGCGGCTTTCTGGCGGTTCAGCAGTACACGTCCCACATGTCGGGCATCGTTTCCTCGATGGCTGATCATCTGGCGCTCGGCAACGTCGAACTCGCGCTTTCCGGGTTGGGGGCCTTGTCGTCATTCGTCGCTGGTGCCGCCTGTTCGGCAGTCCTGGTCAATTGGGGAAGGCGGCAGAGTCTGCAGGGCGAGTATGCATTTCCGCTGGTCCTGGAAGCGATCCTGCTGATATGCTTCGGCCTGCTCGGCAGCCATCTTGCCCGCCATGAAGCCCTATTTGTGCCAATGACGGTGATGCTGCTTTGCTTCATCATGGGCTTGCAGAACGCCATCATCACCAAGCTGTCGGAAGCTAGAATTCGGACGACGCATGTCACTGGCCTGGTGACTGATATGGGCATTGAACTGGGCAAGCTGCTCTATTGGAACATCCCAGGCAATGACTCGGACGAACTGTTCGTGAAAGCAGATCGAAGGAAGCTGAGGCTGCTAGCGTCGCTTGTTTCATTGTTCTTTATCGGCGGCATCATCGGCGCCGTGGGTTTCAAACACGTCGGTTTTGCAGTGACGCTATTTCTCGCGGCCATGCTCCTCGTGCTTGCCTCCATGCCCGTCCTGGAGGATGTGTCCGTTCGCATGAGGCGGCGCTGGCCGTAGTTCGACAGACCTTTGCTACATGCCGGATTTTGCCGCGTGCCGGATTTGGCTGCACTGCCGCACCGACTTCACGAACTTTGTTCTGTGAGCACCTAATGGGGCTTCGTCATGCGGCGCTTCGCACAAAGGCCGTAGCGGCCAAGGCAGATGCGTCACGCATCATTATTTGAATGCTCTACATTTTAATATATGCTGCAACTCGTAGAGATAATATCTCAACGCTGGGTAAGAGGAGATGCGACCGTGATAACCGCTCCACAGTTGCGTGCTGCGAGGGCACTCCTTGGCATCGATCAGCGCAGGCTTGCCGAATTGTCCGGCCTCTCCGTGCCGACAATTCAACGCATGGAAGCCAGCGAGTCGATTATCCGGGGCAATGTCGATTCCCTCATGAAGTTGATCGGGGCACTCGATCTCGCCGGCGTCGAATTGATTGCCGAAGGCGCCTCTAGCCAAACGGGCGGGCGCGGCGTGCGGCTGAAGGCAGATTTTGACCCTGCCAAGGTTCTGGGCGGGGTCGATGCGGATGCCAATATTCCCGTGAGGAGCGTGGCGTGATTTCAGGGGCCGCGGTCCTCCTATGGAGCGTTGCTGCGCTCCTGGGGACTGCGGTGCTTGCGATTGCGGAAAGCCGCAGGTCGGGCTCGGGAACACGCCTGATCTACAGCTTGACGCTCGGTATATCGGCGGCTGTGCTCCTGGTTCTCGCCAGCCGCATCTTCGATGATCCCGTCACTCCATCGACTGCCGCGTTGCCTCTTGGGTTGCCATGGATTGGCGCTCGTTTCCGCTTGGATGCGCTCTCCATGTTTTTCCTCGTCGTCGTCAACTTCGGCGGCGCCATGGCCAGTCTTTACGGCCTCGGATACGGCAGGCATGAATCCGCGCCACATCGGGTGTTGCCGTTCTTCCCGGCCTTCCTCGCAGGAATGAATCTTGTCGTGTTGGCCGACGATGCCTTCACCTTCCTGCTTTCCTGGGAATTCATGTCACTCGCCTCCTGGGCGCTCGTCATGGCGCACCATCGCGAACGGGACAATGCGCGGGCGGGTTACATCTATCTCGTGATGGCGAGCTTCGGCACACTCGCGCTGCTGCTTGCATTCGGCCTCCTGTCGGGCCCTGGCGGGAACTACACGTTCGAAGCGATGCGTGCTGCCGCTCCCACCCCTTTCGTCGCAACTTTCGTCCTGGCCCTCATGTTGCTGGGCGCGGGCTCCAAGGCGGGACTAGTCCCTTTACACGTCTGGCTCCCGCTCGCTCACCCGGCCGCGCCAAGCCACGTCTCGGCTCTGATGAGCGGCGTCATGACGAAGGTCGCCATCTATGGCTTCATACGCGTTACCTTCGATCTGCTCGGTGAGCCGGCATGGTGGTCGGGCGTTGCAGTGCTTTTTCTCGGAGGCCTGACGGCGGTTCTCGGCATCCTTTACGCCTTGATGGAAAAGGACCTGAAGCGGCTTCTTGCCTATAGCACCATCGAAAACGTCGGCGTGATCTTCGTAAGCCTTGGACTGGCGCTGGCATTTAAGGCGAACGCGATGCCATCGGCAGCAGCATTGGCCCTCACCGCCGCGCTGTTCCACGTCCTCAACCATTCCTTTTTCAAGAGCTTGCTGTTCTTCGGTGCGGGCGCCGTGCTGACGGCAACCGGCGAGCGAGACATGGAGAAGCTTGGCGGGCTCATACATCGCATGCCTCTAACAAGTTTTGCCTTTCTTGTCGGCTGCGTCGCGATCTCGGCACTTCCACCTTTCAACGGGTTCGTTTCCGAGTGGCTGGCCTTTCAAGCCATATTGCAGAGTCCCGATCTGCCACAATGGGGGCTGAAAGTCATGGTGCCTGCCGTTGGTGGTCTGCTGGCACTCTCGGCGGCACTGGCCGCGGCCTGCTTCGTGAAGGCGTTCGGGATCACGTTCCTCGGCAGGCCACGCTCGGCCGCAGTTGAACGCGCGTACGAGGTCGATCGGTACTCGCTGGCGGCAATGTTCGCCCTCGCGGCACTTTGCCTGTTTGCAGGGATCCTTCCAGGTCTAGTCATAGACGGCCTCTCGTCGGTGACGCGCCCGCTGGTTGGCAGCCGCATGCCTGTGCAGATGGCGCAGGCCTGGCTGTCGATCGTGCCGATTGCAGCAAGCCGCAGTTCCTACAACGGCCTGCTGGTGTTCCTGTTCATCGCCTTTTCCGCCTCCGCCGCGGCATATGTGATCCATCGCTTCGCGTCGCATGCACTCCGCCGGGGTCCGGCCTGGGGTTGTGGTTTTCCGGATGTGACTCCAAGCTCGCAGTACACGGCCGTCAGCTTCGCGCAGCCGATCCGCCGCGTCTTCGGTACATTCGTATTCCGGGCAAGGGAAACGGTCGAAATGCCGGCCCCTGGTGAGATCGGCCCATCTCGTTTGAATGTCGAAATGCATGATGTGATCTGGGAGGTGGTCTACCAGCCCATCGCCAGGGGCATCGACTTTGCGACCGAGCACCTCAACCATCTGCAGTTCCTGACGATCAGGCGTTACCTGACCCTCGTCTTTCTTTTTCTCGTGGCCTTGCTTCTGGTGCTCGCACTATGGCCCTGATCCTTGAGTTGGGCGTCCAAGGTGCGCAGATGACGCTCGTGCTTTTGCTGGCACCGCTCCTGACCGGCTTCGTGCGCAAGGTAAAGGCACGACTGTTGCGCCGCCAGGGTCCCTCCCTGATCCAACCCTACCGCGATCTCCTGCGGCTGATGCGCAAGGAAGTCGTTCTGGCGGATAATGCATCCTGGCTGTTTCGCGTGACACCCTATCTAATCTTTGCCGCTACCTGGGTCGCCGCCGCACTCATCCCGACATTCGCCACCGGCCTCACATTCAGTTGGACCGCCGATCTCATAGCCATCGTCGCACTGCTTGGAAGCGCACGGTTCTTCCTGGCGCTGGCGGGGTTGGATGTCGGTACGAGCTTTGGCGGCATCGGCGCAAGCCGCGAGGTGATGATCGCTTCCCTGGCCGAGCCCGCTATGCTGCTGATCGTGTTCAGCCTGGCGCTCGTCGCCGGCGCCACGCAGTTGTCCACAGTCGCTGCCTTCATGGGCTCGCCACAGGTTGGCCTGCGCGTATCGCTCGGGATGTCGCTTATCGCTCTCGTGATGGTGGCGATTGCCGAAAACGCCCGCATACCGGTGGACAACCCATCGACCCACCTGGAACTCACCATGGTTCATGAAGCGATGGTGCTGGAATATTCGGGTCGACATCTGGCGATGATCGAGTTCGCGGCCTTCCTCAAACTCCTGCTTTATATGTCGTTGATTTCCTGCGTCTTCCTGCCTTGGGGGCTGGTGACCGCCCGAGCCGGACCGGGATCTTATGTTCTGGGCGTCGTTTTTTATATCGGCAAACTTGCCGTCAGCGGCACTCTCCTCGCCCTGTTTGAGACTGCCATCGCCAAGATGCGGGTCTTCCGCGTCCCGGATTTCCTCGGTGCCGCTTTGATGCTGGCCCTGCTCGGCACGCTTCTGCTGTTCGTCTCGCGGAGCCTGTGATGCACAGCCTCACCTTCGACATCGCCCACCTGCTCGCCGGCGGCCTGGTGCTGGTCAGCTTCATGATGCTGTACCAGGATCGCCTCTTTGCTCTGATCAACGTTTTTGCGCTTCATGCGATCGTCCTCGCCATGTCCGTGGCCTGGCAGGCATACATTCAGGACGCCCATCATCTCTATGTCACTGCGGCGATCGCTCTCGTTTTCAAGGCGATCGTAATTCCCGTTGGGCTTCATCGCATCATTCAGCGGCTCGGCATCCATCGCGACATCGAGACCGCCGTCGGCATCGGTCCGACCATGCTTGCCGGAATAGGCCTGGTGACGCTCTCCATGGTACTGATGCTGCGGGTCACTCCCGAGGCTGACCCCCTCGCCCGTGAGGATCTGGCCTTCGCGCTGTCGATCATATTGTTGGGGCTTCTGGTGATGGTCACCCGCCGTAATGCCGTCAGCCAGGTTGTCGGCTTCATGTCGCTCGAGAACGGCCTGGTGCTGGCCGCCACGGGAGCCAAGGGCATGCCGCTGGTCGTCGAGATAAGTGTCGCCTTCTCGATCCTAATCGCCTTCATCGTCATCGGCGTCTTCTTGTTTCGCATCCGCGAAAGGTTTGACTCGGTGGATGTCGGCGCGCTCGACGACTATAGGGGCGAACGCCGATGACCGCGTTTTCCTTCGATGCCGTGGCCGCCATTTTGGTGATACCAGTCGTCGCGGCCGCGCTTTTCGCGGCGCTGCCGAATTATCGGTTGACGGCCGGCCTGAATGTCGCTGCGAGCTTCCTGACCTTGCTCGCCGCGCTGTCACTGTTCGTGATGGAACGACCAGAGCCCGGCCAGTATCTGCTCGTCGACGATCTCAACATCGTATTCATCGTGCTCAACACGTTCGTAGCTTTCACGACCAGCGTCTTCAGCGCCTCCTATATTGCGCACGAACTGCATACCGGACGACTGACCGCGCCGAATTTGCGGTTCTACCACGCAATGTACCAGATCATGATGTTCGGCATGAACCTCGCCTTCGTGTCGAACAATATCGGTTTGATGTGGGTTGCGGTGGAGCTTGCCACGCTGACCACCGTGCTCATGGTCGGCATCTATCGCACGCATGAAGCACTGGAGGCCGCCTGGAAATATTTCATTCTGGGAAGCGTCGGCATAGCACTTGCCCTCTTCGGCACCATCCTCGTCTACATGGCCGCCCAGCCGGTTGTCGGCGAGGGCACCAATGCCATGGTCTGGACAGTGCTTATCGAGCACGCCTCGCGCTTCGATCCGGCATTGCTCAACGTCGCTTTTGTCTTCTTGCTGCTCGGATACGGTACGAAAGTTGGGCTTGCACCCTTGCATGCCTGGCTGCCCGATGCGCACGCGGAAGGCCCGACGCCGATTTCCGCGGTGCTGTCGGGCTTGCTGCTGAACGTCGCGCTCTATGCCGTGCTGCGCTTCAAGCTGCTGCTCGCGGCAAGCCCCGAAGCAATCGCGCCTGGGCCACTGATGATCACGATGGGGCTGACATCGCTTGTTTTCGCAGCCTTCATGCTCTACCGCCGCCGCGACATCAAACGCCTGTTCGCGTACTCCTCGATCGAGCACATGGGCATCATCGTGTTCGCTTTCGGCATGGGTGGCCCGCTCGCCAACTTTGCCGGCCTGCTGCACATGGTCATGCACAGCCTGACCAAGTCGGCGATCTTTTTCACGGTCGGACATATTGCACAGGTCAAGGGGACGCAAAACATAGCGGAGATCCGGGGACTGACGGAGACGCATCCAGGGCTTGGCTGGGCGCTCGTCATCGGCGTCGTCGCCATTGCCGGCCTCCCCCCGCTCGGCATCTTCATGAGCGAATTCCTGGTCGTGAGTTCGACATTTGCAAGACACCCCCTTTTGGCGATGCCGTTGGTATTCGGGATTCTGCTCGCTTTCGGAGCCTTGCTGCTTCGACTGACCGGCGTCGCTTTCGGCGAACCGCACGGCAGCACCGCGCCCGCCAAAGCGTCCTACGTTCCGATGTATTCCCATTTGGCGTTGGTGTTTGCCGCCGGCATCTATCTGCCGCCTCCACTGGTCACATGGTTCCAGCATGTCGCAAGTATCCTGGGGTGAAATGGACGGAAGAAAAAGCATGCCCGCACTGATCGACTTCATTCTCGCTGGCCAACGCGTCGAGAAGCATGCCCCGTGGCCGCGTGCTGTGGTGACCCCGAGAACATGGAGCTTTGCCATCGAGCAACTGGTCGAGGGTCACTGGAGCTTGCTTGGTCTGTGGGGTGAGCCAATCACCGTCCACATGGCGCTTCTCGATGAAAATGCCAAGGACATCGGCGTTGTCAGCCTCGAATGCCGGGATGGCCGCTACCCGTCGGTCGGCCGGCTACATGCGCCCGCGTTGCGCCTCGAACGCGCGGCCGCTGACCTGTTTGGGCTCTTGCCGCAAGGCGCGCCCGATACACGACCGTGGCTTGACCATGGCCACTGGGGTGTCAGCTATCCATTGGCCACCCGTGTCCGGACATCTGCCCCGACAGCGTCCCCCTACCCCTTCCTGCCTACCGAGGGGGAAAGCCTGCATCAGATCCCGGTCGGGCCCGTGCATGCCGGCATCATAGAGCCGGGGCATTTCCGGTTCACGGCGAGCGGCGAAACGGTCGTCCGGCTCGAGGAGCGCCTCGGATATACCCATAAGGGCATAGAAGGTCTGATGGCGGGGTCCGATATCGATCGCGCCGGTAAGCTGGCGGGCAGAATCTCGGGTGACAGCACCGTGGCATACTCCCTTGCATTTGCCCGCGCGGTCGAAGCGGCGCTGGGTATCCAGGTTCCATCACGTGCGGTCTGGTTGCGGGCGCTCATGGCCGAGTTGGAGCGCCTGGCCAATCATCTGGGCGACATCGGCGCCATCTGCAATGATGCTGCCTTCGCGATCATGCATGCCCACTGCGGGGTATTGCGCGAGCGTGTATTGCGGGCAAGCGATGCTGCTTTCGGCCATCGTTTGGTGCGCGACCTTATCGTACCCGGAGGGGTGGCAAGCGAACTAGGCGAGGAGGGAGCGCGCGCGGTTCGGTCGGTGATCGCGGAGATCAGGCAACGCTTTCCTCACCTGATTGAACTTTACGACAACACTGCCTCGCTGCAGGACCGGACCGTCGGAACCGGCCGACTTAACGTGCAGCTTGCCCGGCAATACGCAGCCGGCGGCTATGTCGGTCGCGCCTCTGGTCGCGACTTCGACGCGCGGCGCAGTCCGGGCTACCCCCCTTACGACGAACTCACTTTCGACATAGCTGTCCTTAAGGAGGGCGACGTTAATGCCCGCGTCTGGATCCGCATCCGCGAGGTCGAACAGAGCCTGTCGCTCATCGAGCAAATCCTGGAGCGGCTGCCCGGCGGTCCGATCCGCGTTGATCTCGCCGCAGCAGATGGGCCGCGCGAGGGCATGGCGCTGGTCGAGGGTTTTCGGGGCGACATTCTGGCCTGGCTGCGTATCGGCAAAGGCGGCTTGGTCGAGCGCTGTCACCTGCGCGATCCGTCATGGTTTCAATGGCCTCTGCTTGAAGCGGCGATCGAAGGAAACATCGTCGCCGACTTCCCGCTGTGCAACAAATCCTTCAACTGCTCTTATTCAGGCCATGATCTCTGAGGGTACGCTGTCATGCGCAAGCTGCTTTTTGAAAGCCTGATACGTCCGCCGCTGACAGAGCGTCCGCCGGTGGCGAGCGACACGGCGGTCGACGAACTCGCGCGCGCCCTCGACGGCGCTGCTCACAAACGATTGGGGCGAAGCCTGTCGATCCGGGCAGTCGATGCCGGTTCCTGCAATGGCTGCGAGCTTGAGATGAACGCTCTCGGCAACGCCTTCTATGACATCGAGCGTTTTGGAATCCGCTTCGTCGCGTCGCCTCGCCATGCCGATGTACTGCTCGTCACCGGGCCCGTGACCAAGAATATGCGAGAGGCATTGAAGCGAACCTACGACGCAACTCCCAATCCCAAATGGGTAGTCGCACTCGGAGATTGCGCCAGGAACGGCGGCTGTTTCGCCGGCAGCTATGCCGTATTGGGCGGCGTGTCGGAGGCTCTGCCCGTCGACCTGCACATTTCGGGGTGCCCGCCACCGCCAATCGAAATTCTGAAAGGCCTGCTCGCCTTGCTTGAGGGCGTGAATTCAAAGAGCGGTCACTGAGGTTGAATATCGATGTGGAGGCTTACCAGGCCGGCCAACGTCCACTTCCTTACGCGACCAGATCAGTGGTGGACGGAGCTTGAGGGTGTTGGGCGTCCCTTTGCCGATGAGGTGTTCCGGGCAAGCATGTCTTCTATAAGGCGATCGGTTTGCTGAATTGCCGGTTCTTTGGTGAGGCGATCAGTCACCAGTTCGACGCCGGTCATCATCCCGCGACCACGTATGTCGCCGATGATTTCGTGGCGCTCAGCCAAGCGGCGCAGCTCGCGCCGCAGATACTCACCTGTATCGGCGCTCCGCCTTACCAAGTCTTCTCGCTCGATGACGTCAAGCACGGCCATGCCGGCCGCGCATGCGACGGTGTTGCCGCCAAAGGTGCTGAATAGAAGCGGATATGTGCCGGTGAGGAATCGCTTCATGAGTGTCGAGCTAAAAATGACAACGCCGAGAGGGTGGCCGTTTCCGACCGGTTTGCCCATCGTTATGAAGTCGACGTTGTCGTCCTTTAGTCCATTTGCGCTGGACCCCCAGAATGTCCCCATGCGGCCGCAGCCGGCCTGTACCTCGTCCGCAATGACGAAGCCGCCCGCGGAGCGAACCTTCTCCGCAACGAGATTGAAATAGTTTTCAGGCGCCTGCAAAACCCCGCTCGAGCACAAGGCGGTGTCTACCATGAATGCTGCGGGCCTGTGGCCTCTTTCGCTCAAGGTGGCTATCGCCCGGTCGGCCTCGGCTGCGTACCTTTCAGCGGCTTGCGGGTCGCTGGCGTAAGGCCCCCTGTACATATCCGGTGCGATCAGGGTTTCAATCCGTTTGGGATGCTCTTCTGCAGGAAGATGACGCCAGCTTTCATTGGAGAGCGCCGTCGTGAGCTCGGTGCGTCCGTGGTAAGCTTGGTCGATAATCAAGCCGCCATCATGCCGACTGAGCGACATGGCTATCTGCATCGCCAGGTCGTTGGCTTCGCTGCCCGAGTTGACGAAGATGCAGGTGTCGAGGTGATCAGGCAGGTCGGCGGTCAGGCGCGCTGCGTACTCGACCGCCACGTCGCACATGTAGCGCGTATTGGTGTTCAGCGCGCTGGCCTGGCGGTAGATCGCTCTCGCCACATGCGGATGGCAATGACCAATCTGGGGGAGGAGATCGTTGGTTGGCTGAGCGACAGCTCCATTTGTGCTGCAGATATGCCGCCATTGCGAACCACGCTTTCAAAGACACGAAACAAGTGGAGATCGGGGCCGGATATCTTCATGAATGCAAATTGCACCGAATGCGCTGGACGGCAAATCGTGGCGATACCCGCGTGTGGCGAGATCTGGGCGCAAGCAGCGCGGAACTGGGTCGAGCCAGCTTGTCTGTCGGCGCGCTTAGAGAAACGTTTACTCCGCCGAAATTCGATTGGCGAGCAATAGCTGTCGAACGACTGGAGGGGGGTTCTGCTTGCGCCAAGCGAGCCAGAAATCGACCGTATGGGTCCACCATGACAAGGATCGGAATTTGACGCCGGGTACTTGCGCCCGCGTGGCGCTCGCGGGGACGAAGCCTCGGCCCACGCCGGCCTCGACCAGCCCAAGCATCGCCGAAAGCTGAGACACTTCGTAACGAATTTCGGGCCGAAAGCCGGCGCTGGCATATTGCTGAGCAAACCGGACCTGCCAGTTGGTGTCCTCTTCCCGTGGCACAACGACCCATGCCGCCCCGTCCAGATCGGGCGGCCGGATCTGCCGCTTCCCAGCCAGCCTGTCGTCCACCGGCAGTGCTAGGAGAAGGCGATCCGCCAGCAGCTTGTGAACCACAACATCATCGTTTTCAGAGCGTGGCGTGTAGACGATCCCGGCATCGATCACTCCATCCGCGAGCGCCTTTAGCTGCAGTTCGCTATTGAGCGGTACGAGATCTACGGCGAGCGACGGGCAGCGCGCGCGCAGTTCCCGCAGGTGCTTCGACAGAAGGCCTCCTTGCATGGCTCCATCGACGTATCCAACCCGTATGCGACCCTGCTCTCCGGATGACAGCGATTGGGCTCGCTGCTTGAAGCCGTTGACCCGACTGAGGATCGCCTTCGCGTCATCCAGCAGCACCGCGCCGACGGCCGTCAAAGTCAAGCGCTGCTTCTGTCTCCGGAACAAGTCGACGCCCAACTCGCTTTCGAATTCCCGAATGGCCCTGCTCAGTGGCGGTTGCGACACGCGCAGGCGCTGCGCAGCCCTTGTCACAAGCTCGTTCTCCGCAACCGCGACGAAATATCTCAAATGACGCAGATCCATCTCATACCCTATTGATCTGAACTCATATCAAGAAAGTCCTTTTAGGTATAGCACGCCGCGCCTAGCGTTGTCGCGCAATTTGCCAAAAGGAGGCCCTTGTGAAGGCGATTGTGTTCGATCAGGCCGGCGCGGCCGAAGATGTTCTTCGCTACAGGGAGGTGCCGAAACCCGCGTGCGGTCCTCGGCAGGTCCTGCTGCGCGTTACCGCCCGTGTGATCCAGCCGGCCGACCGGCTGTTCATCGCCGGCAAATACGGCACGAAACCTGTCTTTCCGCAGGTTGCCGGGTACGACGGTGCCGGCATCGTCAAACACGTCGGCGCCGAAGTCCGCGAGATCGAGATCGGGTGTCGCGTGGCATTTCGCAGTCCCGGCGCATGGGCCGAATACGCTGCCGTTCCTGTCGAACAGGTGCATGCTGTACCCATTGAGCTCTCCGAGCGTCTGGCTGACGAAATGGTCTGTCAGTTTCCGCTCAACCCGCTAACCGCCTGGGGCATGCTGGACTTGGCTACGGCGGTGCCCGGCCATCGTGTTCTGCTCACTGCGGCGCGCTCCGCGGTTGCCGCCGTCGCCGATCATTTGGCAAGCACGCGAGGCATGGCTGTCGAACGCCTCGTGCGCGAGGGCGCAGGCTACCGTCTTCTTGATGCCGAAAATAGAGCTATCGGGCTCGGCGCCAGCATTGCAGAAGCCCTGAGCAAGGTGGAGCCTTATCATCTGGTGCTCGATCCGGTCGGCGGCCCCGATACGCTCGCGCTCATCGAACGGATTGCTCCCGGAGGAGCGCTGTTCTCCTACGGAGTCCTGGACGACCGGCCGGTTGAAGTTAGGGCCTCCACCCTGCTCTACAAGTCCCTGCGGTGGCAGGGTTTCGCGATCAGCGCCTGGCAGCGCAACGGTGGCAGGGAGACCCTCGCGAAGGCGACGCGAGAATGTTGGGCGCTGCTTGCCGAACATCCAGGCAAGCTGCCCATCGTCGCCCGCTACGGGCTGGAACAGTTCGGCGCCGCAATCGAACACGCGGCGAAGTCCGCGGGCGAAGGCAAGATTGTGCTGATCTGAATGCGCGAGCAACTCATGTCGAACTCATCTGCAGACGCAGCCCGCGGGTGCCCTGCTTTATCCTCGGCTACGCGAGGCGCCCGAAGTATGCTGTTCCCTCCCCTATCCCGCACCACTCTCAATGTCGGAAAAAGATGTGACTCGATAAGGATGTCATCTCCACGTCGGAGCAGGATTGAATTGAAGCCCTGTCGACGGTGTCGTCCTTCGTCGTCCGCCAGTTCGCCCCGCGACAATCATCCATTGCTGATCGCCAGCAAATGTTCGGCGTTACGTGGGCTCTTCTGGCGCAATCGCGCCACATCTCTCGACGGCGGCAATCCGAACTGACGAGCATATTCGCGGCTGAACTGGTTTGGGCTTTCGTAGCCCACACCGAACGCGATAGACGTGGCGTTGCCTTCTCCGGCAATGAGCAGGGATCGGGCATGTAGCAAGCGCACGTGCTTTTGGTACTGCAGCGGGCTGAGCGCCGTCACGGCCTTGAAATGGCGGTGGAACGCGGAAACACTGAGAGCCGCCATCTCCGCTAAAGCCTCGACGCGCAGCGGCTTGGCGAAGTTCTCCCTGATCCACTGGATGGCGATCCCGATCCGCGACAGAGCAGTGTCAGGCGTGGCGATATCACGGAGCAACCAGCCGAGCGGCCCCTGCAGCACGCGGAAAAGAATTTCGCGCTCGTAGGCAGGCGCCAGGGCTGCGATCTCGTTCGGACGCTCCATCAAGCGCAGCATGCGAAGCCAGGCGTCGAGCAGGTCCGGTGTGACCGGCGCGACGGAGAAACCGGGGCTGTAGAGTTCACCTCCAGCAGGTTTGGGCAGGTCGGCCAGCAGATTGGCAAGGATGGCCGGCTCCAGCGTCAGACTGATCGCCAGATAGGGTTCTCCGTTTTCAGATGGGTGCACGGAGCCAACCGCTGGCAGATCGACCGACATCACGAAATAGGTCGCGGGATCGTAGCGGAACGTCCGGTCGCCGACCGTCATCGTCTTCGACCCTCTCAGGATCAGATTGACCATGGGATCGTAGACGGCGGCAAGCTGATGTTCCGGTATCTCGCCCTGAACCATGGCGACGCGCGGAATGCCCGTCTCCGTGCGGCGGTTCTCCGCCCGAGAAGCCAGTTGCCTGAGTTCCTGAAGCTGCGTTCTCATGGGCAACGTTGTTTCACAGCGATGCACGCGGATCAACGGGAAAGCAGAAATAGGCAAGATCCGAAGAGGATCGTGCGAGCGGCCGCGATCCCCCGTGCCTATCACCTGGTCAGCGAATCCAAGGAGCACCAAATGAGCATCGTCATCATCACCGGCGGGAGCCGCGGTCTCGGCGCCAGCGTCGCCATCCAGTGCGCCAGGCGCAGCATGGGTGTCATCCTGACTTACAACAGCAATCCAGATGCGGCAGCGAAGGTCGTCAAAGCGATCATAGCGGATGGCGGCAAGGCAGTCGCCATAAAGCTGGACGTCAGCGACAGTGCGGCGTTCCTTGCGTTTCGCGACGCAGTCGGCGAAGCGCTAGCAAAGACCTGGAACAGAAAGACCTTCGATTTCCTCGTCAATAATGCCGGGCACGGGCTCTACAACCCCATCGCGACGGTGACCGAAGAACAGTTCGAGGGACTGTTCCGCGTGCATCTCAAGGGGCCGTTCTTCCTCACGCAGGCCCTGCTTCCCCTGATCGCCGATGGCGGTCACATCGTGAACGTGACGAGCGCGACCAGCCGGGTTGCGACCGCCGGCGTCGCGCCATACGCCTCCTTCAAGGGCGGCCTTGAAGTGCTGACCCGCTACATGGCCAAGGAGTTCGGCGAGCGCCGCATCCGCGCCAATTCCATCGCACCGGGACCGATCCGCACCGAACTCGGCGGAGGCCTCAGCGAAGAATTCGAGGCGCTGCTCGCCGGGCAGACTGCGCTCGGTCGCGTCGGCGAACCGGACGATATCGGCTGCATGGTCGCCGGCCTGCTGTCGGACGAGAACCGCTGGATCAACGCTCAGAACATCGAAATCGGCGGCGGCTACATGATTTGAGGAGGCTCACATGCTCGAACATATCTTCCTGACAGTAAATGACACGGCGCGCTCGATCGCCTTTTACGAGAGGATACTCCCGATTCTCGGCATCACCGCTCGCCTCGACTACGACGGCAAGGACGGCCCGGCCGGGCACCCCGACCTCAAGGGCTTCGGTTCGAAGGGCCGCATGTTCTTCTGGCTGAGGCAAGGCACTGCAACACCCGGCGCGGCGCATGTCGGCTTCGTCGACGATTCCGAAGCGATGGTGAATTCCGCCCATGCCGAAGCCTTGGCGGCCGGCGCGACCGAGATCCACGCACCGGGACCGCAGCTTCACTACGATCCCCGCTGTGCGGCGCAGGTCAGAGAGACCCCGGACGGTTACGGCCTCGAATTCGTCTTCAAGAGCTGGCAGCACGGGAGCTGAAGCGATGACCACCAACACTTTGCTCAAAGCGGCAGATGCGCTGATCGCGGCAACCAACGCCTTCGACGCCGACACGGCAGTGACCTTGTTCACGCCAGATGCGGTGATCGACGACCCGTCAACCGGCCACCGCTTCGACGGTCATGCCGGCGTCCGCGATTACATCGAGCGGTATTTCGTAGGCTATCACACGGTCACCCGCTTCCTCTCGATCGAGAGCATCGGCGATGGCCAAGCGCGCGTGCGGGTCGATTTCACCGGAGACTTTGGTCACGAGACCGGCCTTCTGGACATCTCAGTCAATGCCGCCGGGCAGATCGTTCGCATTGACGCCGATCTCGAATAACTCGGCTAACCCTACGCGCCCAGGCCGCCGCGATGTGCCGGTGAGGGTCCTTGGAGCGTGTGGTCCACGCCTTGCTGGCGTGGACGTAAATGCGAACGTCTCCTCGACGCGACAACGACGTGCACCACCGAATGGAATCGACAAGAGATCAATTTGCGAGCCGCTCTATCACTAGGTCGAGCAAGGCTCGTAACCGTGCGAGCCGCCGTAAGTCCCGGTGGTAGCCCACATAGGTATCCCGGCCGGGTGGCGTTTCGCCGATGTCCATCGTTGCGATCCCAGGCGTGCGGTCGCCCAATGGCCTCGGCAAAACCGCAAGCCCGGCACCCTGCGCACAAAGCTGTGCCTGGACCTCGCGATTGTTGCTGCGCAGGCAGACTTCAGCATTGGGCAGCTTCTGTTTAAGCCACACTGCGTCGGGCATTTCTGCGTATGCCATATCCATGGTGATCAGACGCGCGCCCGCACCGTCCCCCAGCATCGGGCAGGCCATGCCTGGAGGTGCGTAGAGCGCATAGGGAATGTGCATCAGTCGACGCGAGATCACTTCCGCGTCGCTGAATGGGGCAATCCGAAAAACCAGATCGGCCTCTCGCCGGGGGAGGCTGTAGAGGCGCGCGTCGGTGAGCAATTCCACGCACAGCTTCGGATGGCGGCGGCCAAACTCGGCTAGAACGGGAGCCAGCATGATGTGACCGAACCAATCCGACGACGATACGCGCAAGTTGCCCTCAAGATGTGCCTCGGCACCGGCAAGCTGCCGCTCGAAGGCCAGCGCCTCTTCCTCGATCCTTTCGGCATGACCGAGCACCGCTTGACCTTCGTCGGTCAGAACAAAACCGTCGGAGTTGCGTTGGAAAAGCGTATGCCCGACAGCCTCTTCCAGCGCGCGCAACCGCCGACCCATTGTCGGCTGCGTCTGCCCAAGTCGGCGCGCTGCCGCGCCCAAGGTGCCCTCGCGGGAAATAGCCAAAAATATCTTTAAATCGCTCCATTCCATCCTTGATACTCAAACGTGTTCGCATGGACTTTCACGAATATCGCTCAACTTCATGCGATTTCATATGCAGCAAACCGAGGTGGGGCGCATGGGAGGCGCGATATTTTCGAGCCGGGAATGCAGGCGCCGGCTCGAATTGTGGGATTCTTGAGAGCCCACGCTCCCCGTCACGGAGTTATGGGTGGGGCCAACCGAGCAAATTCCTCCCGCGTCGCGGGAGTTCCGTCAATCGACTCGTAAACCGTCTTGCTTCGTTCGAGCATGCCCATCAGAGACTTCGGACCTTCGAACGGACGTCCGCCAATGTGCCAGCCATCGGTGTGGAGTTCCTCGATCAAGACCCACACCACTTCGCGAAACGCCTCGGAACCTTCGAAGCGAACCATGACGTCTGTGAGGGCTTTGGCCATTTCATGCTTCTCCTCGGCGGAGAAGACGTTGTCGACCAACGTAACGCGAATATAGGGCATGATGTTTTCCTTTTAGGTTCTTGGGATCCGTGAACGGAAACGTCGACTGGGGGGCTGTCACGGTCCCGGAACAGCCGCTTCGACGTTGCGCATCAAACGTCTATGTCGACGACCAGCTTGCCTTGGGCATTGCCATCTTCGATGACAGCGTAGGCATCGCGCGCTGTTTCGAGTGTGAAGAGACGCGGATCGACGATCGGGACAAGCTTGCCAGCCTCCGCCAGCCGCGTGGCCTCCCGCATGATCTCGCCGTGGTGTTCACGGCCAATGCCTGTCAGCAGCGGAAGAAGCGTGAACACCCCCGAATAGGTCGCCGCCTTGAACGACAGTGGCGCCAGCGCGTGATTAGCCCAACCGAGAGAACTGACGACATGGCCAAACCGCTTCACGGAGGCGAATGACGCATCCAGCACTGCCCCGCCGCCGGTGTCGTAGACGACATCGAAGCCGAGACCGTCCGTGTATTCGGCGACATATTGCTCCACCGTCTTCTCGCGATAATCGATCGCGACCGCTCCGAGGCGCTCGATCAACGGCTTCTTAGCGGCTGCGTCAGTGGCGTACACTTCGGCGCCGAATGCCTTCGCGATCTGGATCGCGACATGCCCGACGCCGCCCGCGCCGCCCTGGACCAGGACCTTCTGACCTGCTGAAACCTTGGCACGATCGACGAGGCCCTCCCATGCGGTGATGAAGACCAGCGGCAGCGCTGCCGCCTCGCGCATGGACAGGTTCGCGGGCTTCGGTGCAAGCAGCCGCGCATCGACTGCTGCGAACTGGGCCAGCGAACCTTGGTTGCCGCCCACGCCTCCGGTCATGCCAAAGACCTCGTCTCCGCGTTTGAACGCGGTGACACCCGGACCAACCTGCTCGACGACGCCGGCAAGGTCGATGCCGAGGATCCCCGGAAGCGGATGTTTCGCATGTGCCGCCGCGCCGGCGCGGATCTTGGTGTCGAGAGGATTGACGCCGCTCGCTCTGACCCTGACGAGAACCTCGCCATCGCCGGGAACGGGCCGCGTGACTTCCGACAGCCTGAAGGGCTGCTTGAATTGATCCAAGATCAGCGCATTCACGGTATGAGTGGATTGGGACATTGACGTGCTCCGTCGTTTGTTGGCGGAGTTACGTTGCCCCGTTTAAAGCCGCTTGGAAATTAACGATACTGCACGGCGTCCAAACATAAATGTTTGGCCCGAGCGCAGCCCTTGCGCACCACTGCCTGACCGAAGCTGAGGGCACTCCGTGACTTGACTTGTTGCTGCAGCTGTCGCAGCACCGATGCCGCATTTGTGGACGGCGCCCGGGACATAATTGTCCGCCGAGCTTGTCGATGTCGAGCGGCAGGATCAGGCCTTCCTGGCAGGCGATCTCGAGCTCTTCGCTTTCGGCATTGACGATGTCCCAGCCGCTGTCGCCGCCCTCGACCTTTCGTTAGTCGATCGTCTTGCGCGTGACGCCGGTCTCGGCGGTTACGGATTTGTCGAGCGTGCGAACGCCAGCTGAGGAAGGCGGCCTTCTCGGAACCATACCGGCCATGCCCTTGCCAAGGGACCTGCGGCCGCTGAACGCTACGGCCAGCGAATACATTGTCGTTCTTGCGCCGCCGGCGCGCTTGATGGACTGGGGGATGCCGAACGCGATACAGCACCGGGCTGTCGCTTTCGTATGATCGGTTTCGCAGCATGTGACGACAATCATGCGTTCAGGCCTAAGCGTCTCGACCGATTTGCCGGCGACATCTTCAAACAGAACCACACAGGATGCCGTGATCTCCAGGGCGGAATCATGAATCGTTAACGCTCTGGTAACCAAGTGGGATTCTGTTGGCCGGGAAGGAGACCGGCCATGGACGCAAGCT
>NZ_JAMYSC010000080.1:0-22507 GCF_040321755.1 Mesorhizobium sp. M0276
CCCAGCTAAACACGGGGGCTGCGCGGCGGACACGCCGACGTCACCGCGATGCCACGCCATTTTGCAGAACTTGACGCACACAACTCATTTGCGTCTCGAAAGCGGTTCTTCAGTGGAACCGGCGCCAAGGCCCGTCTGTGGTCGTTCAGAACACGGGGTGCCGTCTCCAAACCGGATATTGGAGCGGGCAGCCGCCGGAATTTGACCCATGGAGATGAGCGCCTGTCAGGAGGCGTTCGAAAACGGCGCGATCTTCATCGCGGCTGTTTCATGGTGTCATTCCTGACATGTTCTTTATAATCGGCAGCTTGCGGATAGTCTTGCCCGTCGCCGCCCGTAGCGCGTTGGCGACGGCCGGGCCGATCGGCGGCACACCTGGCTCACCAACTCCCGTGGGCGGCTCCTCGGACGGCACAATGTGCACCTCGACTCGCGGCATCTGCTCGATCCTGAGCGGTGTATAGGTATCGTAGTTCTCTTGGTCTACGACACCGCCCTTCAGGGTCAGCTCTTCTTGGAGGATCGCGCCTAGCCCGAAGCCGATACCGCCCTCCATCTGAGCGCGAATCTGGTCAGGATTTATCGCGGTGCCGCAATCTACCGCGCAGACGACGCGGTCGACCTTGAAACCATTTTCATCGTTGAGGGTGATCTCCACCACATCGGCGACATAGGTCGAGAGGCTTTCATGCAGGGCCACGCCGCGGAAACGGCCTTCCGGCAGAGGCTTGTCCCAGCCTGCCTTCTCAGCAGCCACTTTAAGCACGGCGGCATGCCGTGGATGGTGACCGAGCATTGACAAGCGGAAGTCGACCGGATCACGGTTCGCAGCGGCGGCGAGCTCATCGATCAGGGTTTCCACCGCGTAAGCGGTGTGGGTGGAGCCTACCGAACGCCACCACAGCACTGGGATGTTCACGTCCGTGGTGGTCAGCTCGACCTTCAGGTTCGGGATCGCATAGGGCAGGTTGGTGGCGCCCTCTACGGAGGTTGGATCGATGCCGTTCTTGATCATCGCCGCAGAGGTCGAACCGCCCAAGACCGATTGGCCCACGATGTGGTCATGGAGAGCGACGACATTGCCTTTCTTGTCGAGCCCCGCCTTGACTGCGTGCACATAGGCCGGCCGGTACCGCCCACCCCGCATGTCATTCTCGCGGGTCCACTGCACCTTCACTGGCTTGCCGCGTCCCAGTGCACGCGCTGTGGAAACAGCTTCGATAATGAGATCTGCATCCAAGACCGCGCGGCGGCCGAAACTGCCGCCGGTCTTCATCACGTGCAGCCTCACCTTGTCCGGCGTGGTGCCGCCTACCTGAGCGGCAGCCGCCTGATAAAGGTCGGGCATCTGGTGTCCGCCCCAGACGTCGATGGTGCCGTCTTCGTTGATTCGGGCGGCCGCGTTGAGTGGCTCGATCGAAGCATGGACAAGATAGGGGAATTCGTAGTGCCCCTCGATGATTTTCTCAGCACTGGCGAACGCTGCGGGAGTGTTACCGTCGTCGCGCGCGGTGGCCGCGCCCAGATCGTCTGCTGCCTTGTTGTATTCGGCCATGATCTCGGCCGTGCCGCGCCCTTCGGCCTTCTCCTCGTTCCAGGTCACCTCCACGAGGTCGCGGCCCTTGAGCGCCGTCCAGGTGTCCCTGCCAACCACGGCAATGCCTCGCGGCGTCTGGACGACATCGACAATGCCGTCGAGTGCCTTGGCCTTGGTTGCGTCGAAGCTCTCGATCTCGGCGCCGAACTTCGGCGGATGGATCATAACGGCCGTCTGGAGTCCCTCCATCATGAGGTCGATCGTGTAGGTCTGCGCGCCGTTGGTCTTGCCGGCGGAATCGTAGCGCTTGAGGCTGTCCGATCCGATCTGGGCCCACTTGTCGCGCGGCTTTAGCGGCACGTCGTCGGGAACCGGCATTCCCGCTGCGGCTTCAGCCAGGTCACCGTAGCGCGCCTGCATCCCTGAGGCGTGCGACACGACCCCGGAAGCGACTTTGATCTCGCCGGCTGGCACATCCCACCGCTGCGCCGCGGCCGCCACCAGCAAGGCCCGTGCGGCAGCACCCGCCTTGCGGTAGCGTTCCCACGACGAACTCATCGACGTGGAGCCACCAGTTGCCTGCGCGGCCCCGCCCCAGGCGAGATTGCCGTAGAGCGCGTTATTGCCATATCCGCCGACCACGTCCACCTGCGCCCAGTCGCCGTCGAGCTCTTCCATAACCAGGGTGGCGATGCCGAAATAGGAGCCTTGTCCCATCTCGAACTGCGAGGAGTAGATGATGATTCGGTTCTCCTTTGTGATCTCGACATAGGTCTGGAAGGGGTTCGCCTGAACCTTTGCAGTAGTCGTTTGTGCGATGTCGGACGCCGCCAGCACTAGCCGGTAGCCCACGGCGAGGCCAGCGGTGGTGACGCCCGCGCCGACGAGGAACCGGCGGCGCGTGGGCCGCACGGAGTTATGCTTCGAGAGAAACTGCGACATGCCTCAAGTCTCCAGCCGGTTGGCGGTCTCGTGGATGGCCGCGCGGATGCGATGATAGGTGGCGCAGCGGCAGAGATTGCCGCTCATCGCCGAATCAATATCATCGTCCGACGGCTTAGGCGTCTCTGTAAGGAGGGCCACGGCCGACATGATCTGGCCAGACTGGCAATAGCCGCATTGAGGTACGTCGAACTCGGCCCACACGGCCTGGACCGTTTCGCCTATCTTGCCCGACACACCCTCAATGGTGGTGATCGAGGCTCCATCGATGTCGCCGACTGCGGTCTGGCACGAGCGCGTCGGCATGCCGTTAACGTGAACCGTGCAAGCGCCGCACTGGGCAAGCCCGCAACCGAATTTCGTTCCCGTGAGTCCGATGACGTCACGGACCGCCCAGAGCAGCGGCATCTCTGGATCGACGTCGAGTGTTCGCGCCTCGCCATTGAGGGTAAAAGCGACCATTGCTTGCTCTCCTTGTCCTGAGCTGGCTATCTCGTTGAGCCTCCGCCCGCCTGGCAACCGAGCTCTTGTTGCTGAGGCCTAGCGACCACACCCTAGAAACGCGCAGCTCAAGCAACAAGCCGCTAGGTTGGCGAGTTACGAGATCGTGAAGTGGGTCGTGTCGAAAGGCTGGAGGCAACTGAATGTCATTTTTTGGGCGGACAGGCCGCTTTAGGCTGGGTTACACGAGACTGGACATTCGGGTCGTCGCGAACATCGACCGCTGGTCGGCCGCGTCCGGCAGGGCCCTGATTGGCTACACGAAATGAAATGGGACGACTATCGATGGGGGCCTACCTCGACCCGCAACCTCCACGACTGGACCCTCAGGTTTCCGGCTATCGTCCCGGGCGGTGGCCGAGCTCGGCGCCTCGGACGCGATAATAGACGGTCAGGCGTTCGTCGTTGACCAGAAGGCTTGTCGCGCATTCCCAGTCTTCAGCGGGCTCTTGGCCGCGGCGGGAGACGTCAGGACCATGCTTGCCGGCTTCGACCTGCTCAAGATCGACGGCGAGGGTCTTCGCGATCGGCCACTCGTCGATCGGCGCAAAGCGCTAGTTAACCTGCTGAGACGCCGCCAAACGGCATCGTTCTGAGCGACGAGATCAGCGGCGGCAGCGACATTCTCGCGCAAGTCTCCCAGTTCGGCCTCGAGGGCATCGTCTCCAAGCTGCGTGTCAGTCCATATCGATCCGGCCGGCGCCAAGAATGGGTGAGACAAAATGCGTGCTGAGTGATGAGTTCATCGTCATCGGCTGCGAACCCGGCAACAGTTACGGCGGTCGGGAAGCGTGCTCTGGCGAATGTCGAGGACGGAAATCTGGTGTTCGCCGGCGGCATTGGCACCGGCTTCAATGCGCGCACCGGGCCGGAAGTAAAGCGCCGGCTCGATGCCATTCCAATGGATAAACCACCGATTTTGAAGGCGAACGGTGCGGCATGGGCGGAGTGCCCTGCGCAGTCTGTACCTCCGCAGTCGATTGTCGAGTTCGAAGGGGGTGTGATTGGCGTCGAGACCGCTCCAGCCATGGCTATCAGCACGCCGAGTGCGTTGTTTTCGATCAGTTCTCGAAATGAGCGGGTAAATACCTTTCACTTGCCGAACGGGGTTTGCTGTTCACCGGCTGGCATCCGATGGCAAACCTTTCAACGCGGCGGCGATCTGGCGCTTCGCTGCTGGGGGCAGAGGCAGGATGGGACGCGGGGGGTCGGCGCAAATGTCGAGCAATTCAGCGAGTGCATAGACGACGCGAAGGCTCGAGAACTCCTTGAAGAGGCTCCAGATCGGGACCAGCGCGGCATCGATCCGTCGCGCTTCGGCCGCATCGTCCTGTTGCGCCGCTGTGACGATCGTCATGCAGACCTCGGGCAGGATGCCCGCGAGGACGCTGTACCATGTGTCGGCGCCGGCGATCATGGCCTCGGCGGCGTTCCAGTCGCCGCTGTAGCCAATCGAGAACCCTTCCGGCAGTGTGCGCCTCTGGGCGGTCAGGTGGTTCTTGATCGCATCGCTTTTGTCTGTCGGATTCTTGATGGCGACAATCCCAGCCACCTTTGCCAGGCGGCTGACAAGGGGTGGACTGAAATGGAAATGCGTCGTTCCTGGATTGTCGTAGACGACGATCGGCAGGCCACTTTCGCGCGCCACAGTGGAGAAATGTTCGAACACCTCGTCATCAGTAAGCGGGGTGTAGGAGGCGGCGGCAAGCAAACCCGCAGCTGCTCCAAGGGCCTTGGCGTCTTGCGCGAGCCCCACGGCTTCATCGGTGCGCAGCGCGCCCACACCCACCACGACCGGCATTTGCCCCGCCGTTTGGTCCAAGGTCTCGGAGAGCGCCCGCCGCCGTTGCTCGCGCGACAGATAGATGTATGTGCCGGTGCTGCCGAGAAGACCGATGGAATCGACCTGAGCAATGCCAAGCCGAGCAATCAGCCTGCGCAGGGCAACGCTATCGACGCGGCCGTCACGATTGGTCGGGGTGATGGGGAACGCGGAAAGACCGCTCAGGAATGCCATGGCAAGGCTCCAGATCTATGTGTGAGCGCAGAGGTGGCCGCACGCCAGGTCATTACAAGACGTCCAAAGCCCGCCGCAGATCGGCGATCAGGTCATCAGCGTCTTCAAGCCCCACCGAGAGACGCATGAGATCCTCGCCGACTCCATCGGCCAAATGGGCATCCTTGCGGATCGGCTGCCGAGCACGGGTGAGGCTTGCTGGATGATAGATAAGGCTGTCGGCATCGCCGAGGCTGACGGCGCGAGTGATCAGGTTGAGCCGGTCCATCATCAGGCGCGCGCCTTCGTATCCAGCGTGGAGGCCAAAGGCCAACATGCCCGATCCGTTGGACATCTGTTTTCGCGCCGTCACCTGATCAGGGTGCGAGTCGAGGAACGGATAACTCACAAATGCCACCGCCGGGTGCGCTTCCAGCGCCCGAGCCACCGCAAGGGCCGTGGCGCTGTGCCGTTCCATACGCAGCGTCAGCGTCTTCAGACCGCGCAGGATCAGGAAAGCTGACATGGGCGAGAGCGCTGCGCCGGTGATGTAGCGCAGGCCCGTTTCATGCAGCGTACGGAGCGTTTGGGCGTCGCCGAGAAGCGCCCCGCCAAGGGCATCGCCATGACCATTGATGTACTTGGTCAGCGAATGGAGCACGATGTCCGCCCCGTGCTCAAGCGGTCGCTGGAGCGCGGGCGAGGCGAAGGTGCTGTCGACTGCAACCCTTACACCGCGCGCGTGAGCGCGCTCGCCAATTGCCGCTATGTCGAGGATGCGGCTCAGCGGATTCACCGGCGTCTCGAAGAAAACCAGCCGCGTCCGCTCGGTGATCGCAGCATCGAGATTGTGGGGATTTGACAGATCGACCGCGACGACCTTGATGCCGAAGCGGGGGACCGCCTGTTCGACCATGGCAAGCGTGTTCGCATAAAGCGTCTTGTGGACGATGAGTTCATCGCCCTGGGACAGGAGCGACAGGATCAGAGTGCCGAAGGCCGCCATCCCCGAGGCAACAACCAGCCCCGCCTCGGCTCCTTCCAGATTGGCGAGCCGCTGCTCGAGGATCTCGGTCGTGGGATTGTATTCGCGCGCATAGAGCCGTCCACCAAGGGCGGCGGCGGCATCGTTTGCTGCCACGCTTTCGAACCCATAGGTTGACGTCAGGAACACTGGCGGCTGGACGGCATTGGAAAAGCCGGCCGGATCGTAGCCATGATGGATCGCCCGGGTGGCAAATCCGGGGCTGGTGCGGTTGAGCGACCCCGTGGGAGCATCGGTTTCGGATTGATGGGAGCTGGTCATTCGGCCTCTGCGATCTCTCTTGGGGTTCCGAAAGATTGACGGCAACCTGGCCAATGTGAAATATCCAGTTGGCGATGAAAGAGATGGTCCAGTCTTCAAGTGCCCGGTCTGCAGCGCGCTCGCACGCGATGGGTGCACGCCAGATATACGAAGCCCTTCGCGAGCAAATCCTCGGCGGCGTCTACGAAACCGGCAGTCAGTTGCCATCCTCACGGGCCCTGGCAAATGACCTCGGCGTTTCGCGAACCACGGTGACGGTCGCCTATGAGCAACTGGCTGCGGAGGGTTTCATCGAAGTCCGTCAAGGCGCACGACCTCGCGTTGCGTCTTCGTTGATGGGCCATGGGACGGGGCGCACTCACGCGCAACGGGTCGGCCCGATCCACCTGTCCGCATATGGCGAGCGGCTGCGCGCGACGTCACCCTGGCCAGATTATCTGCCGACTGGGCTGAAGGTCGAGTTCCGCTATGGCGACCTCGCGCCGTCGGATTTCCCTTCATTGGTCTGGAAACGCGCGATGAACGAGGCGATGGGGCAGCGCCCGCTGCGTCTTGCCTATGACGATCCTCGCGGCTCGCGCCGGCTTCGCCAGGCGCTTCAGGGCTATCTCTGGCGCGCCCGGACCCTGAGCTGCGACCTCGACCAGATCATAGTTGTGAACGGTTCGCAGCAGGGCCTTGATCTGTGCGCGCGCCTGCTTCTCGATCCCGCCGACCGTTTCGTCATCGAGGATCCGTGCTACAGGATGGCGCGTCAGGTCTTTGCCAGTACGGGTGCCTCACCCATCCCGGTCATCGTCGACGAAGACGGGATGAGGACCGAGTTGCTGGCGGGGATCGGAGCACGACTGGCTTATGTGACGCCATCGCATCAGTTTCCGCTGGGCGGCGTCATGCCGATCGCGCGCCGCGACCAACTCTTGGAATGGGCGCGGCACAACAACGCCTATGTGATCGAGGACGACTACGACAGCGAATATCGCTACGACATCAATCCGGTCCCTCCGCTGCACAGTCTCGAGGACCACGGGGCTGTCATCTACCTCGGCACGATCTCCAAAACGCTCTCGCCGATGCTGCGCATCGGCTACCTCGTCGTCCCGCCCGAATTGCAGGAGGTCTTCGCAACCGCCAAACAATTCGCAGACCGGCATTCGCCGGTCGCTGAACAGGAAGCGCTGGCATCGTTGATCGAGAGCGGCGGCTACGAAAGCCATGTGCGCCGTGTGCGCAGGCTGAACGGCGAGCGTCGGGAAACGTTGTTGGGTGCCTTGCAGCACAGCTTCGGGGATCGCATCACTGTCCAGGGAGCAGATGCGGGACTGCACGTCGCGGTTTGGTTCAATGACCTGCCACGATCGCGGGAAACGGCCTTGGTCGAATCCGCCCGCGACGCTGGCCTGGGGCTACACCTGATCTCGCCGCTCTACGAACGGCCATCGGACCAAGGCCGCACCAATCGCGTCGGACTTGTCATGGGCTATGCCGCCTTGAGCATTCGGCAGATCGGGAAGGGCGTTGAGGTCCTGCGAGAGGTTGTCAAGCAGGTGCAAGACGCGATGCCGGCGCGGAACAACTGAGACGGGGCGACGCCGAAAGCTGGCGCTGAAAACGGTCCGAGGGCCCCCCGTATTTCTTTCCAAACAGCCAACTGGACCGGGAAAATGCCATGCAACTGGCGCTGTTGATCAGGCCAGTTTTGCAGCAGGTTTCCACGAGACGAATTTCCGAGAGCGATGCATGATCTGGCGAGGAAAGCTGCTTCACGTCCATATCGCGCCTGCCGCCTCCTATGAAATGGAGGAGCTGGCGCAGGCGCAGCTTATTGCCGGCCAAGGCATTGTCGGAGACCGCTACTACCTGGGGACGGGGACCTATTCCGCGCGTCCTGACGTTCGCGAAGTGACGCTGATCGAAGCTGAAGTCTTGGACGCCATCGCGCAGGGCGAACCCAGAATTCCGGGCTTCAAGGCCAAGCTCGCACCCGAAGATCACCGGCGCAATCTGACGACACGAGGCGTTCCGCTTAGCCATCTTGTCGGCAAACGCTTCCGGGTCGGGGAAACGATTCTCAGGGCCGCCCGGATGAATGTGCCGTGCAAGTATATCGAGGAGTTGCTCGGGCTTCCGGGTCTCTACGAGGGGCTTCTGAACCGCTCCGGCCTGAACTGCACAATCGAGGTCGGGGGCGTGATCCGCCCCGGTGATCTGATCTTGCCCATCGACGAGTGAAACGCCATGGCCTCGCCGCGCATCATCATGAAGCTGACCGTGACCGCCGCCCGCAAGGAGCCGGGCGACGTGCTGGTCATCGACCTGAAACACCCACGCAAACCTGTGCTGCCGGCGTTCGAAGCGGGTTCTCACGTCGACGTCCATCTGCCTGAAGGGAAGGTGCGTCAGTATTCACTTTGCGGCGACCCGACCGAGCTTGGCCGCTACACCATCGCGGTGAAGCGCGAGAATGACGGCCGTGGCGGCTCGGCGTGGATCCACGAAACCATTGCCGTCGGCTCCACACTGCCTGTCTCCGCGCCACGCAACCATTTTGCGCTCAAGCCAGGCGAGGGGCCGACTTTGCTGCTGGCAGGGGGAATCGGGATCACCCCGATTCTGGCCATGGCGCGCGCGCTCACCCGGCAGGCCAAGCCCTTCGAGTTGCACTATTTCACCCGCAGCCGGGCGCTCACGCCACTCTTGGCGGCGATCGGGAGCGATCTTCCTGGCGGCAATGTGCGGATCCATTTCGACGACGAGCCTCAGACCCGGCAGAACATCGCCGCGCTGCTGGCGAACCGTTCGGACGACGCGCAGACATACTACTGCGGACCGCCTGGCTTCATGGCGGTTGTGGGGCGCGCGGCTCAACACTGGCCCGAGGGTACTGTTCATTTCGAAACTTTCCAGCCTCCCGAGTTTGATGGCGCGCCACCGGAACCATTTGTCATAGAACTGGCTGAGGGCAGGGTGGTTGAGGTTTCGGCTGAGACCACGGCACTGGCCGCCTTGCGTGCGGCCGGTGTGCCGTTGATGGCCTCGTGTGAGAACGGGGTGTGCGGGACCTGCGAATGCGCAATGCTGGCGGGACAGCCGATCCATCGGGATGCCGTCCTGTCCAAGGAGGCACGCGGCCACCGCTTCATCCCCTGCGTGTCGCGCGCGACAGGTGTGTTGAAACTCGATCTTTGACCATTTGGGCGGGGGTCCTGTGAGACCGGCAGCTGATTTGCGGGAAACTGAATGACGAGGAAACTGGAATATCTGAACGAGATCGAGCGCTGCGTCTCCTGGCTCGCAGCCTGGACGATCCACCACGCCAACCACCTCCGCGAGGGCGATGAGATCAAGGTCGGGGGGCATCAGGCCTCGTCCGCGTCGCTGAGTACCATCATGACCGCGCTCTACGGTTCGGTCCTGCGCCCGCAGGATCGGGTGGCGGTCAAACCCCATGCGGCGCCGATCTTCCATGCACTTCAGTATCTGGCGGGCAACCAGACCCACGAAAAGCTCATGAACTTCCGCGGCTACAAGGGCGCGCAGAGCTACCCTTCGCGGACGAAGGATGTCGACGATGTCGACTTCTCGACCGGGTCGGTGGGTCTCGGCGTTGCTCAGACGCTGTTCTCGTCGCTGGTGCAGGACTACGTCTCGGGTCACGGCTGGATGAAGGAGCGTGCCGAGGGCCGAATGGTCAGCCTGATCGGCGACGCCGAGATGGATGAGGGCAACATCTACGAGGCCCTGATCGAAGGCTGGAAGCACGGGCTCAGGAACTGCTGGTGGGTGGTCGACTACAATCGCCAGTCGCTCGACGCCGTGATCCGGGAGGGCCTCTGGCAGCGTTTCGAGCAGATTTTTCGCAACTTCGGCTGGGACGTGATGGTCCTGCGCCACGGCGCTCTGCAAGAGGCTGCCTTTGCCGAGCCGGGGGGCGAGAAGCTGCTCGAGTGGATAGAGCGCTGTCCGAACCAGCTCTATTCGGCGCTGACCTTCCAAGGGGGTGCTGCCTGGCGCAAGCGGCTGCTCGACGAGATCGGAGACCAAGGGCCGGTCACCACTCTGATCGAACGCCGCTCCGACGACGAGTTGCAGGCGTTGATGACGAACCTCGGCGGGCATGACATGCCGAGCCTCCTCGAAGCCTTCGAGGCGGCGTCCAGGCATGACCGTCCCGTCTGCTTCATCTGTTACACCATCAAGGGCTACGGTCTGCCGCTTGCCGGACACAAGGACAACCACGCGGGGCAGATGACGCCCACGCAGATGGAAGACTACCGCCTGCAAATGGGCGTAAAGCGGGGTGAGGAGTGGGACAAATGGGCGGCCGCCACCTTGCCGGAAGCGGAACTTGACGCCTTCTTCGCAAAGGCGCCGTTCTTCAGTGAGGGGCGTAGGAGGCTATCTGCGCCGTCGGTGCCGGTGCCTGAAACCCTTCCGTCACCGGGGCAGCCCGGCAAGCCGCTCTCGACCCAGATGGGGTTCGGCCAGATCCTGAACGACATCGCACGCGAGCGCAGTCTGCTTGCCGACCGCATTGTCACCACCTCGCCCGATGTGACGGTCTCGACCAATCTCGGTGGCTGGGTCAACCGGCGCGGCCTTTTCGCCCGGGAGACCATGGCGGACACCTTCAAGGCCGAACGCATTCCGTCGACCTTTACCTGGGAATTTGGGCCGAAGGGGCAGCACCTCGAGCTCGGGATCGCCGAGTCGAACCTGATGATCATGCTCGGGGCGCTCGGTCTCTCGCACTCGATCAATGGCGTGCGCCTGCTGCCGATCGGGACAGTCTATGATCCCTTCATCTACCGATCGGCCGACCAGCTAAACTACGCCTGCTATCAGGATGCGCGCTTCATGCTGGTCGCAACGCCCTCGGGCGTGACGCTGGCGCCCGAGGGCGGAGCACACCAGTCGATCGGCACCCCATTGATCGGCATGGCGCAGGATGGGCTTTGCGCCTTCGAACCGGCCTTCGTCGACGAACTGTCCGTGATCATGCGCTTTGCCTTCGATTACATGCAACGTAATGGCGAGGGGGATCCGGATGAGACGACGTGGCTGCGTGATCAGACCGGAGGATCGGTCTATCTTCGCCTGTCAACCCGGCCGCTCGAGCAGCCGCTGCGCGACATGAACCCGGCGCTCGCGCGGGACATCGTCAATGGCGCCTATTGGCTGCGTCCGCCTGGGCCCAACGCGAGTGTCGTCATTGCTTATCAAGGCGTCGTCGCGCCGGAGGCGATTGCCGCGACGGGTCTTCTGGCGGAGGACCGGCGCGATGTCGGGCTGCTCGCGATCACCTCCGCGGACCGGCTTAATGCGGGCTGGCAGGCGGCGGAACGTGCCCGGCAGCGTGGCGCGATTGGCGCCCTGAGTCATATCGAGCGGCTGCTCGCGCCGCTATCGCGTGACTGCGGCATCGTCACCGTGATCGACGGCCACCCGGCGACGCTCGCGTGGCTCGGTGGGGTTAACGGGCATCGCGTGAAGGCGCTCGGGGTCGAGCAGTTCGGCCAGACGGGGACTATTGCGGACCTATACCGTCACCACGGCCTGGACACCAACGCCATCGTACATGCGGCGCAGGCGGTCAGTGCGGGACCGGCTGTTCGCTACCGGAAGGCGCTGCCTTGACCATGAGCTACCGGATGCTCCGTGGCTGGTACGGATCGGCTGTTTCCACGGGCGTTCCGGTTCGCTTCAAAGCGGACAGGGCCGGGACACTGTGGACGTTCTGATCGCGCTTGAGTAGCTTGTGCGACCCCCAGGGTCACCTGGAATACGCAGGGAGGCGGCTTTTATTTAGCCTTGCGTCCAATTACGAATTCGATCCAATCCAGTCCGGAGCAAAAGCTCCGCGTCCTCCCGATTTTCGGCTTCGACGTAGCACCGCATTTCCGGGGCATTTCCGGATGGACGCAAATGCAAGACACGCTTATCCGCGAGAGTGATACGAAGTCCGTCAACATCGCTAACCTTGCTTACCACTCCAATCGACCCGACGAAGTCGGCGATGTTAGTTTCCGCTGTACGAAGGTATGTCATGAGGCGAGTGCTGCTTTCGACGGAAAAATTTTCCAAGCGATCCGCCGCCGCTGCCGGCAATTGAAAGGAACTGCCAATCTCCGACAGTGGCTGCCCACTTGTACTAACAAGGGAAAGTGCCGCAAGGATGGGGAGAAAACTGTCGCGTGTAGGTAGCGCTGGCAGTTTAGTTCCGTTCGGGTCAAAGTCCGTGCCGGTCAACAAACCACCGTTTGCTTCGAAACCAACCACGCGCTCGTGACCCGACGCAACCAAATCGAGCATGGCAGCAATAACAAATGGCGATCCAACCTTGGTACGCACGACTTTAAAAGAACCTGCGGTCTCGATACCAGAGTTTGATGTGACCGGCGTGACGACTGCCTTCGCTTGCAGGAAGTTCGCCGTAATCAGGCCTAACAAATCACCGCGAAGGGGGTCTCCGTGGTCGTCAGCTACCAGTGGGCGGTCACCATCGCCATCTGCCGAGACGACCGCATCAAGCCGATGCTCTTTGGCCCAGAGCTTGAACTGTTGAGCAGTCTCGTCAGAGACCGCTTCAGTGTCGACAGGAATGAAACCTTCCGAACGTCCCAGGGTTACGACCGTCGCACAGTGATATGAGAGAATGTCAACCAAGAGATCGCGCGCGACTGTGCTGTGCTGATATACGCCCACCGTTAAGCCCTTTAGAGCATTAATCTCCATAAGCTTTCGATTGCGCGCCATGAAAAAGGCCTTGCATTCGGCCTCCCGGTGCTGCCGACGTGCAACAGCACCTTCAAGGACGTATCCGCGCTTCTCCAACTGCAAGGCGATGCGCGTTATCTCCCGCTCATCACCCTTGTCGATCTCACCGTCGGGTCGATAGAATTTTATTCCATTACGGTCGGCCGGAATGTGCGAGCCTGTGATCATCAAACAACCACTCTTACGCGCCTGAGCATACAGTGCCAGGGCAGGGGTGGGGACTGCGCCGCAATCGACTACGATGAAGCCGAGCGCAGACAGTGCCGCCGCACAGTGGGCGGCGATGGCCGGACTCGAGGCGCGAAAGTCGCGCCCTATGAGTATCTCGTCGCCAATTCTGGCCAGGCCGGATTCCAGCAGGAATGTCGCGAATGCCGTTGCATATAGGGCAGAGGCGGCTCCTGCCAATTCTGTCGCCAGGCCCCGTAATCCACTTGTTCCGAATTTCATACCAAATCCGACGTTGCTAACCGGGTTTTGAAGGTAACATGCTCAAACTTTGGCTCGTCCGGAATGCCCATCGACAGATCCCTCGGACGAGAACAAGAAGTACATTCGGTTACCGTAGACGCGTTCGGTTCTCGACGGTTACCCTTGTGAGGATTGACGCAGTCGGCGTCGGCGTGGGCAGCGCACCGTGACCTTCACGGCGACGAGGTTGGAGCGGATGGGGTCCGGGTCCGGCAGGGCTCCTCGCGGCTGGCTCACATGAGCGCTATCGCCATCGAGTGATTGTCTCAGTCTACATTAGCTCTGGGTCCCGAAAGCGCGTACAGGCCTGAGACGCAGCAAATCCTCTTATCTATCGCCATTCGGTGTAGCTCCCGTTCAGAAATGCATGATAGACACTCTCGATGCCTTCCATGAGAGTGATCTTTGCTGCCCATCCCAAAGTGCGCAGCTTGTCGACGCTCATCAGCTTTCGCGGTGTACCGTCAGGTCTAGAGTGATCATGCGCGATCTCCCCGGTAAATCCGACTACACGGCAGATCATTCTAGTCAGCTCTAGGATCGTGATGTCCTGTCCGCAGCCGAGATTGACGTGATCATGGTCAGAGTAGTTCTTCAGAAGGAAGACTAATGCGTCGGCGCAGTCGTCGACGTGCATGAATTCCCGACGTGGTGTGCCCGTGCCCCAGATGGTGATTTGCTTATCACTTATGAGCTTAGCTTCATGCGCTTTCCGGATCAGCGCTGGGATGACGTGGCTTGACTGCAAGTCATAATTGTCGCCTGGCCCGTAGAGATTCGTCGGCATAGCGGAGATGTAGTCGCGGCCATATTGCTGGCGATAGGCTTGAGCCATTTTGATGCCGGTGATCTTGGCGACGGCGTAGCATTCGTTGGTGCGCTCTAGTGGCCCGGTCAAAAGCGCGCTTTCAGGAATGGGCTGTGGTGCCATCTTCGGATAGATGCAAGACGAGCCGAGGAAGAGGACGCGGTCGACATTGTTTTCGTGGGCTGCCGCGAAGATATTGGCCTCGATCATCAGATTGTCGTAAAGAAAGTCGACCGGATAGGTGGCGTTCGCGAGAATACCACCTACCTTTGCCGCCGCCATAATGATAGCGTCCGGTTTCATCACTGCCACGAAGTTTTCAACCTCGGTCTGTCGCTTGAGATCTAGCTCTCCCCGAGGGGCGGCCACAACTTTGCAGTCTTCAGACGCGAGTCGGCGTACAACAGCGCTGCCCACCATACCTTTGTGGCCAGCGACCCACACGGTTTTTCCGTTCAGATCATACATTACGCTTCCTTCATGACTACAGATGTCTGCATGACCTTCAGGTCTTCGCGTACCATTTCCGCAGCAAGCTCGCGCACGGATGTCTCATGCACCCAGCCGAGCTTCTCCTTCGCCTTGGTAGCGTCACCCAGGAGAAGATCGACTTCCGTGGGGCGGAAGTAGCGTGGGTCCACTTGGACTAGGCATCTGCCGCTCGCTACATCATAGCCCTTTTCGCCGACACCCTTGCCACGCCATTCGATCTCGACGCCGATATCTTCGAAAGCCCACTCGACGAATTGGCGGACAGGAGTCGTTTTGCCCGTAGCCAGCACGTAATCATCCGGTTGATCCTGCTGTATCATCATCCACATACCTCGCACGTACTCACGCGCATGGCCCCAATCGCGTTGAGCATCGAGATTGCCGAGATAAAGCTTGTCCTGCTTGCCGAGATAGATAGCAGCGGCAGCGCGGGTGATCTTGCGCGTCACAAAAGTTTCGCCGCGCAGCGGGCTTTCGTGATTAAAGAGAATGCCGTTGGAAGCGTGCATACCATAGCCCTCGCGATAGTTGACCACCATCCAGTAGGCGTAGAGCTTGGCGGCGGCGTAAGGGCTGCGCGGATAAAAGGGCGTCTTTTCGTTCTGCGGTACCGATTGCACGAGGCCGTATAGCTCTGAAGTCGAGGCTTGATAGAAGCGGGTCTTGTCCCTCAGACCGAGGAGGCGAATCGCCTCAAGAAGTCGCAATGTACCGATACCGTCGGCGTTTGCTGTGTATTCCGGCGTTTCGAACGACACCTGGACATGGCTCTGAGCAGCCAAGTTGTAAATTTCGTCTGGCTGAGATTCCTGAACCACGCGGATGAGGTTAGTCGAATCAGTGAGGTCACCGTAATGCAAGATCAGGCGCGGATCGGATTCGTGCGGGTCTTGGTAGAGGTCTTCGATACGACCCGTGTTGAAGGAAGAGGAACGTCGCTTAATCCCATGAACGATGTAGCCTTTTTTGAGAAGAAGACGGGCAAGATAGGCACCATCCTGTCCAGTTATGCCCGTAATAAGAGCAACTTTCCTGCTATCGCCCATTCTATTCCTACTCTATTAAAGTTTAAAGTTTCGGCTCCGGCTCGCCACGCCGACACAATGTGCGGCCAGCCCCGTGCGCTATGGAGCACTTCGACAGATGCGGCGCGAAGCTCGTCATTGACGGTCCGCCAGCCGAGCACACCTCTTGCTTGGAGTCACAGCAAAATAGAGTTGCGCGGCTAACCGTCGGCTTCGTACATGCGGTCTGAGTGCCGCTCAGCTCACGCCGTGAGCGACATGTACTCCCAGCACCTTGCAGCTGATTTGCTCATCCATCAGCGAGTGAGGACGCCTTTCTTTCTTGCTTCAGCGTCTTCTAATGGGAATTGTTTGGATCAGTGAAATCGATTGTTTGGATAAAGTGCATCCACAGAATGGATGGTCTGACCGAGCAGCGGGGGCGCATCGCCGGCCCGGAGTCGTAGGCGCGAGCTTCCGTTCGGGGCGAGGACAAAGTTCGTGGCCGCGAGCCCTCACCACAGCATCCGGCACAGGTCGTGCAGAACTTTGGGAGCAGACTGCAGATTCTGTCGATCAGCTGGTTCCAGGCGCGTCGAGCTGTCGACCTCATCTCGCCCGGTACGGTTGCTGTATGCAGCCTTGCACCCTTGGCGTATGGCGTCGACGGAACGATTTGCTCCGGCAGGCAGTGTCGCAGCGTTCCCCGGCTGTTTCGGCTCTATTGGCCGGGCCCGCGTCAGCCGAGCCCCTTCATCATGGCATCCAACGCATGGATGGCCGGCATCCACTCAATAGATTTTACATATGCCGAGGAGGCCCAGTAGAGAAGGCTGAACCGGAAGCGAGGGCATCGGCTTCAAGCTGTGCGAGCGTCACGGGATTAGTGGGCAGTGCTGAGTGAGCTCTTCTGCCCTATGGCCCGGCCTCTGCCAAGCGCCCGGCGTAGGGTCTACGTGTCGACTAAGGATTCCAAACCGGATGCAACCTCCTCTCTGAACGAGATTTCCGAAAATGCATGTTAGTGGATTGGAAAAGCGCCGGTTCGTCGTCTCTCGGAGGCGTACGGGGTTCGGTGATTGTCTGTGGTCATTGGCGGCCGCTTGGCGCTACGCGCAGCGGTCGGGACGAACTCTAGTCATCGACTGGCGGGGGGCCTGCTACCTCGACCAACCCTTCACAAATGCGTTTGCGGTGTTCTTCCAGCCGATCAATGACATCGCTGGCGTGCCGGCTATTTCCGACGACCGGATCAACGACGTTTCCTTCCCTGGTCCATTCTTCCCGGAGTGGTGGAACAGGCCGGCGATCGAGTGCCTTTACCGGCCAGATGGCCAGATTTTCCAAGAGCGCGATGAGTTGGGCGAGCTCTTTCAGGCCGAACACGATGTCGAAGCGAACACAGTAGTGTGTGACGCTTGTCTGATGTGGCGGTGCGATGAGGATGCAGAGCGGCAGGTGTTCCAGAGTGTCCAGCCTCGGCCAGAAATTCAAGCCCGCATAGATGCCATTTATCAGGAATGTTTTGAGGGGCACAGTATCATTGGGATTCATGTTCGGCACGGTAACGGTGAAGACATCATGGAGCATGCGCCCTACTGGGCCGATCCGGAGCTCGCCGTTCGGCAAGTGTGCGCTGCAATTGACAAGGCTAAGGCGTTACCGCACCCCAGGCCTGTGCGGCTGTTCTTATGCACGGACAGCGCGCGGATACTGGATCTTCTGTCGGCCAGGTTTCCCGATCTGCTCACTGTCCCGAAGCACTTCGGATCCAATCAAGGTGGCCCCTTACACACTGCAGCACTCGGGATTGACGGCGGAATTTCCGCCCTCGTTGAGATGTATCTTCTCGGGCGCTGCGATACCGTAATTCGGTTTCCCCCAACGAGCGCCTTTACACGATATGCACGCCTTTTCGCACCACGGGTAATTGAATTCGATCTGAAAGAGCCAAGTCGTTTGACTTTGATAGAAGGCAGCCAAGTCTCTGATCTCAGTTAAGACCCGCCACCTGCGCAATTCGGCAGACGCAACCAACAGGCATAGTTGAATGCGCATTTCTCACCGACGCCAGTGGAGGCGTCGTACATTACCGATAGCGTCGTCATCTGACGCCGCCTGCAACGCGCCAGAACTTCGCTGTTACGCGGGGGCCGCAGACAAGCCAGAGCGACGGCGATCGTGACGCTGACGCTCGAAAGAACGCGGGCGATCACTCCAGAGACGAAATTGAGGTTGGTTATGAAAGTCATTCCCGTGATCATCAGCGGCGGAGCCGGATCGCGGCTATGGCCCGCCTCAAGGCAATCGCACCCCAAACCTTTCCTCAAAGTAGCGGATGGATATTCTCTCATTCAGCAGACTGTGCTGCGCGCCGCTTCGATAGAAGGTGTCGTGGAACTCGTCGCTGTGACATCCGGGGACCACCTCTTCCTGACCAAGGACGAATTTGACGAACTGGATTCCGTGGTCCTGCCACGCACCTTTCTGCTCGAGCCCGAAGCTCGGGATACGGCCGCCGCCGTGGCTGCAGCCGCGATCCATGCGAGGGCAACGCAAGGCCCTGACGCGATCCTGTGCGTCTTCCCGGCCGATCACCTGATTGGCAACCTGCCTGCGTTTCTAGACGTCATGGGCCTGGCCATGGAACATGCGAAGCTCGGGCGGATCGCCACATTGGGCATCACCCCAACCAGACCGGACACCGCATTCGGCTACATCGAAGCAGATGGTGAGAACGTCGTCCGTTTCGTTGAAAAACCGGATCTGGAGACAGCCAAAGCCTATGTCGCGTCTCAACGCTTCTTCTGGAACGCCGGCATCTTCTGCTTCAGTGCGCAAACCATGCTCGACGAGATGGTTTTGCATTGTCCCGAGGTGCTCCAGGCCGTCGCCGACAGCTATGAGAACGGCCGCGCCAGTCAATGCCAAGGCTTTGCCAAAATCGAACTCGCGCCTGAGCATTTCGGTTCCGCGCCGCGAATCTCGCTCGACCACGCTGTCATGGAGAAGACTAGCAGACTTGCCGTGATTCCCTGCGACATGGATTGGAACGACATCGGATCCTGGAACGCAATGGCCGATTTGATCGCCCCCGACGAAAGCGGGAACAGGATACGCGGCGATGTGCACATGGTCGACACGACCGGCACCTATGTGAGCTCCGACAAGCGCGTCATCGGCACGGTGGGCGTAAGCGATCTGGTGATCGTGGATTCCCCGGACGCTTTGCTTGTCACATCCCGCGACCGCGTTCAGGACGTTAAGAAGCTCTTCGAGGGCCTCAAGGCTTCGGGACATGAAGCTCATCTGGTCCATAGCACGGTACACCGGCCCTGGGGTACCTATACGGTTCTGGAGGAAGGCGAGCGCTTCAAGATCAAACGCATCGAGGTGAAGCCCGGTCGCCAGTTGAGCCTGCAGATGCACTATCATCGTTCGGAGCACTGGGTCGTGGTCAGCGGCTCCGCCAAAATCGTCAATGGCGAGCAGGAGCTGTTCCTGGGGACAAACGAATCTACTTACATCCCCTGCGGCCATAAGCATCGGCTCGAGAACCCAGGCAGAATTGACCTGGTTATCATTGAAGTGCAGAGCGGCGATTATCTCGCCGAGGATGATATCGTTCGCTTCGACGACGAATATGGTCGAACGTAGATAACAGTACAAAAACGTTAAACGGCGAGCCGTCGCTCAAGGATCTCTGTCGTGGGTTCTGGGCCTGACATTGACAAGCAGCGGGCCGAGCGTGTCATAGTATCCGCCCCGCACTCTCATCAGGCACTCGATCGTGGTCGAAAACATCGGTGAGCGCTTGACAGCGCGCCGTCCGCGGTAACGAAGACTTCAGATCTTTTTAGGCGGACCCGTTGCTCAGCTGTTCAACGGCACAGCCGTATTTCAGCCTGTAGGCGGAAATGAAATCCTCATCGCTGCAGATGCAGCGGCCGCTGGAATCTTTGGCTTTCGGATCATGGAGGTGAGAACCAAAGGGGGCGCAGTAGTGCTGGTTGTCCGACTCATCGGAAAACCCGCACTATGCTTGACTAGGTCTGCGGCAAGCATGATCCCGGCAAGCGCTGATTGAAAGGCCATCGGAACCACGGTTCGAACGAGACGACTTCCATCGCTAAGCTGGAACACCAGACCGCCGCAGATAGCCTGCTGATAAAAGGAACGGAGGGGCTGGCCAACAAACGCGGCGAGCGGCCCAAACGGCACAGCCATCGCCGTACCCACCCGAGCTACGAACTCATTGGGGACCCCGGTATTGGTCTGCAGGCGCGTTTTTACCTCATCGTGTGCTTCCGGCATTCCGAGTTCCTCCGCGACCAGTTGGTGTTCGTCCTTGGATTTCCCGGTCGGCATGTACATGCAGCAAAGGCAAGCCTGGCCGTCATCGAAACCATGCCGCGAGATGCCTAGATCTTGCTCCTGAGTCCAGGCGTTCGCGATCCATCGGGGCAGAGCACCTTGGACAGCTAGACGGTCGGCGGCGGTGTCAAGCGCCACACCCACTCGGTCGAATACCCAGTCGCCCCGGCGCGCAACATATTCTGCCCACTTCATAGGGTGCGCCTCGACTTCAAGGGCGGTGGACCGAAGGGCGTTGGTTGCAAGGGCCGCCTTAGAGAGGCCGACCTCCGCCTGACCTGCCAACACGTAGCGCTGCAGGTGAGAGTTCGATAGCTTCGTGATCAACTACATGCAGGCGCCCCGACAGACCGGATTGCCTCGCCAGCGCCCAGAGCGAGCCATGGCCTATCGCGCCGAGCCCAACGAGGTGCATTTCGCCAATCTTGTTGTAGGTGCACAAAGAGAGGTCGATGTTCTCGTCCAGCTCGGCGCCGGTCAGCTGGGAAGCAAAGATGGTTCGAAAGACGTTGGCCGCGGCGAAGCAGCTTGCGGCGCCAGCTCCAAAGGGCAGCAAGCTCGAGCCAGAGCCCACCGGGTCCGTACGCGACAGCTTTGCCGCCCAACCCTGCGATCCCATGAAAAACGTTGGGCACCGAAGTGATGGGTGCACCGCGCCTGCAGCTACACAGACCGTCGCATACTTGCCGGAACGCCGGATGCTGAATTTTGGATTGATCGACTTTGCCAAGCGCTCGAGCGCTTGGGCTTGAGAGCTCGCGACCATATCCAGGGGGACTATGGCCAGAACCGGATACAGTCTGGCAAGCAACCTGACCGTAAGGTCACGCGTCGCCTGGCCCTCGGCACACAGGCTTGTCGAGGAGCTCGTCGGCGTCGAGGGCGCAATTTTAGGGACGCTGCCCTGGAGGGAGAGGAACCGAAATCCAACTCTGTCAACTCTAGCCTCAATTTTGAGAGAGATGCGTGACCATCACTCCACTAGCATTTCCGTCTACCAGAAGCGGACATAGCTGCGTCAACACCCAGGTCACGCGCGACGTGCTATGCTCATAGCTCCGGTGATTCCACGCTAGGAGGAAAAGATACGGAATCATAGGTGAAGGCAAGCTCCAGTAAGTCAGAGAATAAACATGACCAAGCCCATTCGGATCCTCGTACCAGTCGACCAAGACGCCGAAGCGCTTCGCATTGCGCTGGGTTATGCCCAGAAGATCTGTGAGAAATTTGGACCGGAGGTACAGGACATAGTCCTACTAGTACATACCAAGCAACAGCTGGACCACACGGGTCTTTCCCAGTCGTTGGGTGCTGGCCATGTCAAGGCTCTTGCCAAGGGACCGATCTCACTGTCCGGGGGTGGCCGCTTGCATGCTGAAACCATGAAGACATGGCGCTACCCGCCGCGAAAGTCGGTGGTTGTGGTCTACTATGCGGAGCCGCGAATCCTCGATTTTGTCGATGATCTGAATAACATCGCTGGCGTAGTGGTCGTCCCGGACATCCCCGCAGCGGCGGATGGTTGGGTGGCCCGCTGGGGCGCGATCATACACGGCCAGGCGCAACAGGCTCCGCCATCCGCCCTGATCGACGACCCTGTGTTTGTGCGCGCGATTGAAACGCTATCCAGCATGATCAACCTATCGACCGGCCTGGGGCATCCTCGCGACAAGGCGATGGCAAACGAGATCATGCGCATTCTCCGAACCAAGGGACACTCCGACCAATCTGCAAATATCAAGTCTTGGGCTATCCGGCGTGGATGGCGGCCTGACCACGCCGCAGATCTCGAAGCGCTGGCCAGGAAGATATGGGCGCTGAGGGCCAAACCGAGCCTTTCGGGCATCCACGATCCCGAAGGGCGCTACCGGCGCTGGCAGGCTGACTCGTGAATGCGTGTAGAGCCGGTTCGAGGTCATTTGTCATTGTTCAATTCGAAGGCGCCGGACATGAGGCGGTGCGGCACCATCGCATCGTCCCGACCTTGAAGCGGTTGGCAACTGGAAGGCTTTGGCACTCCACCGCAATAGGGTTTGCATCGAGCAGAAATCGGCTTCGGTGTATCCCGCGACTTCCCGGCGTTTTTGCGGTCGGCATGCAACCGAACTTGAGACATCGTCCAGCTTCAGCCTGGTCTGGTTGAAGACATTCTGAAGGGCGCTTCCCATTTTTCTCCGCTGGGACCGCTTCACCTGGAGATAATGTCAAAGAGGGGTACGCATCCGGTGAAGACCGCAGACGTGCGTATCCGGCGGCCTTGAGCACCGCGGTGCTGGGGTCAAGCTTTCGATGGGGAGAC
>NZ_JAMYSC010000081.1:0-22390 GCF_040321755.1 Mesorhizobium sp. M0276
CGCCGTCCGTTCCGATAATCATCATCGAGGCTTGATCGAAGGAAAGTCGAAGGAACCGCGCGTTGGTCGCATTGTAAAGCCGGAAGCGCCGCTTCGTGCCAAAGGGAACTGCTAGCCGAGGATTCTTCTGTCCGTTGACAAGCACATGATCGCCGACGCGTCCGTTCATCAGGTCCGTCATCGTATTGTCCGGCATAGTGCCGTCGGCGGCGAGGCGAAGGTCGGTGAAGACCAGCACGGTATCGCCATATTCGGCCGGGATCGGATCGATTTTCGGTTTGACGACGAACGCGCCGGCAAGGCCGCGATAGACTTGCTCGGCCGTCTTGCCGTGCGGATGCGGATGGTACCAGTACGAACCCGCGCTGCCTTCCGGCAGGTCGAAGCTGTAGGTGCGGTCGGCGCCAGTTGCGACGGGGTCCATCGGATTGCCGTCCTGGTCGGCGGGCACCGGCATGCCATGCCAATGGATGGTGCTCGTCTCTTCAGGAATTCGGTTCGCGAAGGTGATCTCGACCCGGTCACCCTCGACCGCCTCGATCAGCGGCCCGGGGCTGGTGCCGTTATAGCCGAGGATCGGCGTGTCCAGTCCTTCGGCAAAACGCACCGAGGCGCGCTGGGCCGTCAGCTTCGCCTTGAACAGGCCGGGGGTGCCGGCTTCGTTGGCAAGGCGGGGCAAGTCGCGAAGCACTTTTCCTTCCGGCAGCACGATCGTGCTCTGCGGCGCCTCGCCCATGTCGTGGCCTGCGTGGCCACCCATATCCATGCCGGGCATGTCGTCCATCTTCATCTGGGCGATGGCGCGCTGGCTCACAAGAACCGTCGCAAGACCCGCCGCCAGAAAACCGCGTCGATGCATCTGTCGTCTCCTCGATCAGCCATTGAACGCTGAGGTCGATCCTAAGAGGACTGCCGATACCCGGTCAGGTCAATGCGGCGTTTAGGCCATCTGGTCGGCCCAGCATCATGGCCATTGGAACTCGTCCGTGGTCGAGCCGCCCGCGCAACCATCGCGCCAAAGACCCGCCATGGGCACCAACCGCCAGCGGCTCACACGAACAGCCCGCCTTAGCCGACCCTGACGACAAAATGCTTCGTCACCGGCTCGATGATCTTCCAGGTTCCCTTGAAATCGGCTTCCACGACGAAGGCGTCGCCGGGGCCCACTTCGACCGGCGTGCCGCCGTCGGGGGTGATGATGATGCGGCCGGCGATCATGTGCACGAACTCATAGTCGGTGTAGGTCGCGTAATAGGTGCCGGGCGTCGCTTGCCATGTTCCCGACAACACCTTGCCGTCCTCGGTCGTGTGCTGGACGACGGTTTTCATGGTCGGCTTGCCTTCGACCACGACCCAGCCCGCCAGATCGCCGGGTTCGGCGTTCTCGACGGCGCCGAATTTGAGGATCGTGCTGCGTGTCATGTCCTTGGCTCCGTCTATGCGTTATGGGCATTGTTTGCCCGGACGGGTCAGATATCCGATGCACCTGCCGCGGGCAATGCCGCCACCGGCGCCAGTAGGGCTCCGAACTCGGGTTAACAAAAAACCTGACGGCAGCCAGCTCGGCGGTGTTGGCAGCTTTCGTGCCGGCAACCTTTCACGATAGGAATTTTTTCTTGACTCCGTGACCTCAGCTATGGTACATGTTTAAGTATGGTGCTGATTTGCGCCAGTGACCCGCCGCACAGGCGGGTTTTTCGTTTCCGTCAGCCAACGCGCCGGCGAAGGCAGCGAAGGAACCCGTAACCCGAGTTCGTTGCCCTGGCGGCGCCAGGCGCCCGCGATCCGGTTTTCGCCTAAAGCGCGTCGCGTCGAAATGGATGCATGCACCGCGCTTTAGGTGTTTGTTTCCATGCATGTCGTTGTCTCAAAACCGGGGCCACTTTTGAGCGACATGCATTAGGGTCTGTGCTGGGCCGAAACCAGCTCGGCCTTGCGTCGCGCCGTCTCCAGCCCGAGGCCGATGAAGGCGCGCGCGTGTTTGGCGAGTGCCACATTGTCTGTCCACAGGTTGCGCCAGATGGCGGTTTTCTTCGACAGGTTCTCGTCGACGATTTCCGACGAGAAGGATTCGAAACTGAGGTCGTCGCTGTAGCCGATGGCCGTGAGCGCATCGAAGATCGCGGCGAAATCGATGTTGCCGGTGCCGAGGAAGCCGCGATGGCTTTCGCCGATATGGACATATCCGATCTTATCCGCGGCATGGCGGATGGCCAGCCCGACATCGGCCTCCTCGATGTTCATGTGGAACGTGTCGAGATGCAGGAAGATGTTGTCCGAGCCGGTGTCCTCGATGAAGGCCAGCCCTTGCGCGGCGGTGTTGAGCAGGTTGCTTTCGAAGCGGTTGACGATCTCGAGATTGAGCGTGACGCCGGCCGCCTTGGCCGTCTCGGCGACCTTCGCCAGCGTGCCGGCGCTGCGCTGCCATTGATCGCGCGTCGGCGCCTCGACCTGCAGTCCGTGGCTGGTCGAGAGAATGCCGGCGACCTTCCGGCCGCCGAGATCACGCGTCAGCGCGATGGTGTCGTTGAGGATTTCGACGCCATGCGCGGCAATCGCCTTGTCGGCGCTCGAAATATCGCCATCACCAGGCAATCCGATGCTGATCGCCACGCCGAGGCCAAGATCGGCGATGCGCCTGGCAAGCCCGCTTATGTCGACATTGGCGGGGTCGAGATAGGAGAATTCGATGAGGTCGAAGCCGGCCTCTCTGGTGTTGGCCAACGTCCGTTCGAGATCGGCCTGCGCCGAACTCGCCGACCAGACGAAAGAATGGATTCCAATACGCGACATCATCGTCTCCGGCTTCTGCGCATCGGACCCAGAGGCGGAGCCGATGCCTGGACAAGACGTGCAGCTGGGTGATCCCGGCCGCACGCTGCTGAGGGACGTTTAGCGGGCCGCGGTCCAGCCCTTGTAGTCCTTCAGGTTCTCGGCCGTGATCAGCTTCGGGTCGAGCAGCACGGTCGGCTCCGCCGGCTTCTTGCCGGCGAGCAGGTCGGCCGCCATCGTCAGCGACTGGCCAGCCATCACATAAGGATCCTGCGAGGCCGACGCCTTGATCATCGAGGTGCCGGAGGCGAGTTCCTTCTCGATATCGGGGGCGCCGTCGACGGCGGTGAAGAGGAACTCCGAGCGGTTGAGCTGCTTGGCCGCAAGCTGGGCGCCGATCGCCGTCGGGTCGTTGATGGCAAACACCGCATCGATCTTGTCGAAGCGGGTGAGCAGCGACTGGAACACCTTCAGGCCGCCGTCGCGCGAGCCTTCGGCGTTCTGGTCGTCGGAGAGGATCTTGATTTCGGGATGCTGCGCCAGCACGTTCTTGCAGCCCTTCACCCGCTCCAGGATCGACGACGATGCCGGCCCGTTGAGGATGACGTAGTCGCCCTTGCCGCCGGTATGGTCAACCAGGTACTGGCAGGCCTCTTCGCCGGCCTTGACGTTGTTGGTCATCACCGTGACGTCGGCGCCGGGTGCCGAAACGTCGAAGGCGGCGACGACGATGCCCGCAGCCTGCGCCTTCTTCACTGCCGGCGCGATAGCCTTGGCGTCGACGGCGTTGAGCATGATCACATCGACGCCGGCGGCGATGAACGAATCGACCTGCGAGACCTGCTTGTTGAGGTCATAATCGGCCGACACCGACGTCACCTCGACCTTCGGATTGATCTTCTTGGCCGCGTCCTCGATGCCCTTGATGGTGGCGACGAAGAAGGGGTTGCCGAGCAGGCCGACCGAGATTCCGACCTTGTTGAGGTCCTTGGCCGAAGCAGGCGCGATGGCGAGCGACGCGAGTGCGACGCCGCAGAGCAGTTTGGCGATGGTCTTCATTGTTATCCTCCGATTGCCCCGCGCCTCTCACGGTGCGTTACACAAACCGGTCGTTGACGCCGGCGACTAAGGTCAATCACGTTCGTGCTCCGGCCTGGAGCCTGTAGCGGTCGAGGGCGACCGCCACGATGATGACCAATCCCTTGATGATGTACTGCCAGATGTCCGAAACGCCGGCCAAGATGAGCCCGTTGGAGAGCACGGCGATGATCAGGCCGCCGATCAGCGTGCCCCAGATCGAGCCGACGCCGCCGACGAAACTGGTGCCGCCGAGAATGACCGCGGCAATGGCGTCGAGTTCGTAGGACTGGCCGAGCTGCAAGCCGTTGGCGGCATAGAGCCGGGCCGCCGACATGGCGCCGCCAAGGCCGGCCAGCAGGCCGGAAACGCCGTAGACGAAGAGCAGCACCAGCGGCACCTTGATGCCGGTCAGGCGTGCCGCCTCGGCGTTGCCGCCGACGGCGTAGATCCAGGTGCCGAGCACGGTGCGCTTGAGCACCAGCCAAGACAGCACCACCACCGACAGCGCGATGATGACCAGCCACGGAATGCCTAACAGCGAACCGTTGCCGATGAAGTCGAACGGCAGGTCCGCGTTGAACACCGTCGTGTCCTGGCCGAGCAGGCGGGCGACGCCGCGCACAGCGGTCAGCGAACCGAGCGTGACGATGAAGGGCGGCAGCTTGATATATGCTATGAGCAGCCCGTTGATGACGCCGAAGCCGAGGCCGACCAGAATGGCCGCCGGCACGCCGAGCAGGCCCCAATCAGGCACCAGCGATACGATCACCGCCACCATCGCCGAGGCAGCAAGGATGGCGCCGACAGACAGGTCGATGCCGCCTGTCAGGATGACGAAGGTCATTCCGGCCGCAAGCACGATGTTGATCGATGATTGCTGTGTGACGATCAGCAAATTGGTCTCGGTCAGGAAACGCGGGTTCAGGAATTGGAAGCCGGCCGCCAGCAGGATCAGTACCGGCAGCATGCCGAGGGCGGCGAAAGCCGTGCGCAACCGCCGGCTCGCGCCCGTGGCCTGGCCGCCTGCGCTGATCTCGGTCGCCTTGTCGGTCATTGCTGAGCCGCTCCCGTTGCAAGTTCCATGATTTTTTCCTGGCTGAGCGGCTCGCCCTGGCTTGCCGTCACCTCGCCCGAAATCGTGCCGTCGCGCATCACCAGCACGCGATCGGCGACGCCGATCACCTCCGGCAGTTCGCTGGAGATCATCAGGACGGCGATGCCCTGCTTGGCGAGATTGTCGATCAGCCGGTAGATTTCCGACTTTGCCCCGACATCGACGCCGCGGGTCGGCTCGTCGAGGATGACGACCCTCGGCTTGGTTTCGAGCAGCCGGGCGAGCAGCACCTTCTGCTGGTTGCCGCCCGACAGCGAGCCGGCATTGGCCTGCACCGAACCGGTGCGGATGGAGAGATCGGCAACAGCCTTGGAAGCGCGTCTTTCGGCGGCCGCGAAGTCGCGCAAGCCGCCTGCGCCCGCATCCTTCGCCAGCACGCCCATATTGATGTTGTCGGAAATCGACATGTCGAGGAACAGGCCGAGTTCCTTGCGGTCCTCGGTCAGATAGGCAATGCCGGCATCCAGCGCCTCACGCGGCGAGCCGATGGTTACAGGCTCGCCGTCGAGTTCCAGCGTGCCGGATGTGCGCCTGTCGGCGCCAAAGATCAGCCGTGCAAGCTCGGTGCGGCCGGAGCCGACCAGACCCGCCAACGCCAGCACCTCGCCCTTGTGCAGGTCGAATGAGCAGTTCTTCAGGAGACGGCCGTCGGACATGCCGCGCACCGAGAGTGCCACCGCGCGCTTTTCGTCCGGCGGCCTATGGTCCTTCTTGTAGAAGGCGGACAGATCGCGGCCGACCATCATCGATACCAGGCGCGAGGCGCTGAGCTCGGCCCGCCCGAGCGTGCCGACATAGCCGCTGTCGCGCAGCACGCTGACGCGGTCGGCAAGCTGATAGACCTCTTCCATGCGGTGGCTGATGTAGATGATGGCAATGCCTTGCGATTTCAGCGTCGCAATGACCTCGAACAGCCGGTCGGTCTCCCGCGAGGTCAGCGACGTGGTCGGCTCGTCCATGACGATGATGCGCGCATTGGTCGACAGCGCGCGGGCGATCTCGACCAGCTGGCGCTCGCCGAGCGACAGGCTGGAGACCATGTCGCGGGCCGAGAAGGAGACGCCGAGACGCGCGATGATCTCCCTGGCGCGCCGGGTGCATTGGTCGCGGTCGACGATGCCGAAGCGGCGCGGCTCGTTGCCGAGGAAGATGTTCTGCGCCACCGTCAGATTGGGCGCCAGCGACAGCTCCTGATAGATCACCGCGACGCCGCTGGCGCGTGCCTTGATCGGATCGCCGGTCGCGGCGTGCATGCCGTCGATCAGGATCTCGCCGCCGGCATCCGGCCGATAAGCGCCTGAAAGCACCTTCATTAGCGTCGACTTTCCGGCGCCGTTCTCGCCCATCAATGCATGCAATTCGCCGGCATGGACGCTGAGCGAGACGTCCTGCAAGGCGCGGATCGCGCCGAACGTCTTGGAGATGTGCCGCATTTCCAGCACCGGCTGGCGCGTCGTCTCGACCTTGGCAGCCGCGCTCATCGCGCGCCTCCCGCCGCCGCACCAGCGATGCCCCGGTCCGTGGCGAAGGTACGCCAATTATCGCGATAGAACGCCAATCCAGTGAAACGCGACGCTCGCACCGGCTCCGGCACCTCGGCCGCAAATTCGCGCCCGACACTCTCGAAGGCGAGCGCCGCGGCACCCGTGGCGCTGCCTTCCAGCGTGGCGCCTTGCAGGAAGGCTTGGCTGGGGCGCAGCTCAGCCAACAGCCCGGCGAGCCGGCCGCCCGTGTTCAGCCCGCCATCGACGATCACGGTGTTGTTCGAATGGATGAGGTCGAGCGACAGATCGACCATCAGCGCGACATAGAGCAAAGCCACGGCCGCCCGTTCCTCGGCATCGGGCGTACGCCCGACCATCCGGCCGGACTGGCCGGACATCGGCCCGCCAGGCGCGAAGCTGGGCAGCGCCATGATGCCAGCGTCGATCACCCGTTGTATCGAGGACAGGCCGATTTCGCCTTGCCAGCCGCCGCTGATGGTTGCGAATTCGCGCCCGCCCATGAAACGGATGGTCGGCACCGGGCCGCCGTCGACATCGACATTGACCAGCATGTCGCGATCCTGGTCGAGCGCGTCGAGCGGGCAGTCGGGATTGAGCACGATCACCCAGGTGCCGGTCGAAACGACGGTGACCGGGCCGAGCTCCTGCCGGCGATAGGCATGCAGCGCCGCATTCGAGTCATGGACGCCATTGTGGATGGCGATCGGCCGAGCCGCGTTGCCGAGGTGCCGTTCGCCGATCACGGTGCCGGCGCGCTCGAAGGAAGGCATCCGGTCACGCCAACCCTGCGCGTCGACCAGCGAGGAAAAATCGCGCTTGCGCGGCGCCCACAGATGCGAGTGGCAGCCAAGATAGGACACTTCCGATACCGCTCGCCCGCCAAGGCGCCAGCTCCAGTATTGCGGATAGCCGAGGATCGATTTCGACGCCGCGAACGCCTCCGGATCAACCGCCTCAAGCCACAGCATGTGGCGGCCGTAGTTGAAGCCGAGCGGCAGTCGCGGTGAGAAGGTTTCGGCAAAGTCCGGAATGCAACGATCGATCCGGGCGGCAATCTCGGCCGGCGGCTCTTGCTCGTAGTCGAGGATCGGATGTGTGAGCGCCACCTCGTCGATCAGGGCGAAGGTGCAGCCATGGCCCGACACCATCAGCCCCTCGATGCCATGGCTGTCGACCGCATCGGCGACGGCATTGAGCGCCCACTCGTGGAGCGCAGCCTCGTCGAGCACGCTGAAGCCGCCTTGGCGCACCCAGTTCGGCTGGGTCCGGCGCTCATCGAGAATGCGCCCGTCCTGACCGAAGACGAACAGCTTCGAATTGGTCTTGCCGAAATCGAGAACCGCCACCTTCACTGCATGGCTCCCGAGGATGAGGCAATCCGCACCATGACGCCGGCGTCTTCCAGCATGCGCGCGTCGGTGTCGGAGAGCCCGTCGTCGGTGACCAGCGTCCCGATGCGGGAAAGCGGCAGCGCGACACTGCGCGCATGGATCGACAATTTGCGGCTGTCGGCCAGCACCACGATCTGGTCGGCGCAGAGGCTGAGGTCGACTATGGAGCGCACCAGCAAGGGATGCGATTCCAGCACGCCTTCCTGGCCAATGCCTTGCGCGCCGAGGAAGAATTTCGAGCCGTAGAAGGGCACGGGCTGGATGAGCGAATGGATGATGCCGGGTTCGCGGTGCAGGTCGCCGCCGGCAACGGTCAGGCTGCAGTGGCCGTGGTCGCTCAGATAGGCGGCCAACGGCATCGAGTTGGTGTAGAGGCGGATGTTGCGCTCAGCGAGCTTGACGCCGAGATGGAAGCAGGTCGAACCGCCATGCACGATGACTGCATCACCGTCCCGCACCATCGTCGCGGCAAGGGCGGCGATCTGCCGCTTGGCCTCGACCGCTAGGTCCCGGTTCTCGTCATAGGGCCTCGCATAGGCGACACCTGCCTGGGAAGCACCGTCAAGCGCCGAGATGCCGCCATAGACCTTTCGCGCCTCGCCGGCTTCATCGATCCTGTCGATGTCGCGCCTGACCGTCGCGGCGGAAACGCCGAGCCGCTCCTGAAGCTCGCGCACCGAGGCGAACGGGCGATCCCGCAGCAGTTCAACGATCTGACGCTGGCGGCCGGAGTCGCTCACTCTTTCCTCCCGAGTGCCTTTTCCGTGGCAATTGGCGCAACTTACTCAACATTAGGCGGATTGCAAGCGGGTTTTGATGATAGTAGATCACTATTGACGTAGATCACTCGTATCTGCGATATCAGCGCCAATTCGACCCCGGCAACGGGATTTCGCGCAGGACACGGCCGAACCGTTGGAGGAAAAAGCGCCATGGCAACCCAAGCTGACGCGAAGGAACTGGCGGCCTTGCGGGCGCTTTCGGCCAGCATCGGGCGAAGCCCGTATCTGACCCAGGCGGCAGGCGGCAACACCTCGCTGAAAGCCGGTGACACGCTGTGGATCAAGGCTTCCGGCACATGGCTGAAGGATGCGCTCACCGACGACATCATGGTGCCGGTGGCCATGGCGCCGCTGCTCAAGGCTGTCGAACAGCGCGACCGCGCCGCCGACCAGCCGCAGGGTTTCACCATCGCGGCGCTCAACCCGCGCGGCCTGCGCCCGTCGATCGAGACCACGGTCCACGCCCTTATGCCGCAGCGCGTGGTTCTGCATGTCCACTGCGTCGACACCATCTCGCTTGCCGTGCAAGCCGATGGTGAGGCTGAGGTCGCCAGGCGCCTCGATGGCATCGAATGGGCCTATGTACCCTATTTCCGGCCAGGCCTGCCGCTTGCCCGCGGCATTGCCGAAAAGCTTCGGCCTGATGTCGACGTGCTGGTTCTTGGCAATCACGGGCTGGTCGTCGCCGCCGAAACCGTCGCCGAGGCGGAGCTTCTGCTACGCCGAGTCAGGTCCCTGCTGGCCCGGCCGGCGCGCGCGACCGCCCCGCCCGACCTTGCCGCCTTGAGGGCGCTTGCAGGCGCCAGCGGCTACAGGTTGCCGGCCGATGTCGAAGCGCATGCGGTCGCGCTCGACCCGGAGAGCCGCCGCATGGCGGAGGCCGGCAGCCTCTATCCGGACCACGTCATCTTCCTGGGCCAAGGCTCCGTCGTGGCGGGGCCTGGCGAGACCGCGGCTGATGTAGTCGCGCGGCTGGGCACGGCGCCGGCGGCGATCCTTTTTTCCGGCGCGGGCGTGCTGATGCGCGGCGGCACCGGCGCTGGCGCCGATGCCATGCAACGCTGCCTCGCCGACGTGACGGCGCGCATCGATATCGCGGCACGTCTGAACTATCTCAGCGCCGCCGAGAACAACGAGCTGATCAACTGGGACGCCGAGCAGTATCGCCAAAAACTCAACGCGGCCGGCGGAGCATGATCCCGAAAAGGACCGATGCCATGATGCCACTTGCCATAGGCATCGACATCGGCACGTCGGGTGCGCGCGCCGTGGCGATGCGTCCGGATTTCTCCATTGCCGGGCATTCGGCTGTTCCGCTCGACAGGTTCGGCCCAAACCCCCGCGATCCCGCCGTGTGGTGGTCGACGGCTGGCGCAGCGCTGACGGAACTGCTTTCCGGCATCGATCGTGCAGCGGTCCGCGCCATCGCCGTCGACGGCACGTCGGGCACGCTGCTGCCGATCGATGGCGCCGGGCGACCGCTGGCCGAGCCGCTGATGTACAACGACAAGGTCACCGATGACGATATCCTGGCCAAGATCGCACGCGCGGCGCCGGCCGCAAGTGCTGCGCACGGAGCGACATCGGGGCTTGCCAAGGCTCTGCGTTTCCAGTTTCTGCCCGGCGTAGTGGCGGTATTGCACCAGGCCGACTGGATCGCCGGAAACCTCTCCGGCCGCTTCGATGTCAGCGATGAGAACAATGCCCTGAAGACAGGCTATGATGTCGAAGTCCGCCGTTGGCCGGATTGGATCGCGGCGGCCGGAATGCGCATGGAGTTGCTGCCGCGCGTCGTCGAACCGGGCGATGTCATCGGCGCCCTCACCGCTGCCGCCGCGGACCTGTTCGGCTTGCCCCGCGATGTGGCCGTTGTCGCCGGCACCACGGATGGCTGCGCCTCGTTCCTAGCAACCGGCGCAGCGACGATCGGCGACGGCGTCACGGCTCTGGGATCCTCGCTGACCATCAAGATCCTGTCCGATCGGCCGATCTCCGCGCCGCGCTTCGGCATCTACAGTCACCGGCTCGGCAATGCCTGGCTGGCCGGCGGCGCGTCGAATTCCGGCGGCAAGGTACTCGCCCAGCATTTTCCGCTCGCGCGTATCATCGAACTCAGCGCGGCAATCGACCCCACGACCACGACCGGCCTCGACTACTACCCACTCAGCACCGCTGGCGAGCGCTTCCCGATCGCCGATCCGGCGCTGCCGCCACGCCTTGTGCCGCGGCCAACGGACGACGCCGATTATCTCCAGGCGATGTTCGAGGGTATCGCCGCGATCGAAGCACTCGGCTACGACAGGCTGGCCGAACTTGGTGCGCCCGCACTGACATCGGTCAGGAGCGTCGGCGGTGGCGCGGCAAACCCGGCCTGGACGGCGATCCGGCAGCGCAAGTTAGGCGTCGATTTCCTGCCAGCGCTTTCCGACGAGGCCGCCGCCGGCACAGCGCGGCTGGCACTGAAGGGCGCAAGTCAAGCGGGGCTTCTGTGAGCGTGAAACGGATCGAACGTCTTGACGGCATCGGGCCGCTGGCAGAACGCTACGAAGTGTTCCTGCTCGACCAGTTCGGGGTGCTGCATGACGGCACACGGCCCTATCCGGGTGCGGTAGCGGCGTTGTGGGCGCTGAAGCACGCCGGCAAGACCGTGGTGCTGATTTCCAATTCCGGCAAGCGGGCGCAGCCGAATGAAAGCCGGCTCATAAAACTCGGCTTCGAACCGAGAAGCTGGGACCATTTTGTCTCCTCCGGAGAGGTCGCGTGGCGATCCTTTCATGACATGGCGGCATCGGGAGAGCTGAGCCCGGGGACAAAATGCCTGCTGATCAGCCGCGACGACGATCGCACGGCCATCGAGGGCCTGCCTTTTATGCTGACCGAGGCAGGCGAAGACGCCGAACTGGTGCTGATCTCGGCCAGCGAGGGTGACCGCTACGACCTCGACCATTACCGCCACCTGCTCGAGCCGGCAGCGGCGCGGCGGGTGCCATGCTTCTGCACCAACCCTGACTCCGTCATGCTGACATCCCTCGGCCCACGCTTCGGCGCCGGCAGGTTGGCGGACCTCTATGAGAGCCTGGGCGGCAACGTCACCCGCATCGGCAAGCCCTACAGGGCGATTTTCGACGCAGCACTGGCGCTGGCAGGCGAGCCGGACCGCGGCACCGTGGTCTGCATCGGTGACAGCGTCGAGCACGACATATCAGGGGGAAACAGCGCCGGCGTCGCCACGGCGCTGGTGCTCAGTGGAATACTGGCGGGCACACCGGATCTCGCCGCCGTTTTCGACGAACAGCAGGCCTGGCCGGACTATATTGCGGACAGCTTCAGCTTCCGCTGACCGCTTCCAGCATGCGCCGTGCGCTTTCCTCGTCAGTGATCAGGATCGTCGGCGCGATCAGAGTCATCGCGCCGAGCAGCGCCTCGGTCTTCTCCGCACCGCCGGAGGTGAGGATGCGGATCGGCGCCTTGCGCAGACGGTCGACATCCACCGACATCACGTGGCTGTTGACGGGATGGTCGACCAGATCGCCATTGCGGTCGAAGAAATGGAACAGCAGGTCGCCAACGGCGCCACGCGCAAGCAGGGCCTCCCGATCCGCTTCCTTGAGAAAGCCGCCCAGAGAGAAGGTTGTGGCCGAGGCGATGCCGCCGACACTCAGCAGAACGGCATCGAGCACGTTGGCCATCTCAAAAACCTCCTGCAGGCCGCAGCGCTCGACCAGCGCGATCTTGGTCTCGACGCTATCGACCACGGCCGGCGTCGGGATCAGATAGCCGTCGCCCTGGAAGATCTGGGCGAAACGCCAGGCGAACTCGGCCGGGTTGTAGCGCCGCACGACGCCGACACCGCCAAGCAGCGAAATGACCTTGAAGTCGGTGAGCGACTTGGCACTGATGAAGGGCAGGCTCGAAAACAGCGTCCGGCCCCAGCCGACGCCGACGCGCATGCCGGACTTCATCGTATCTGACAGGAAGCTGCCGGTTTTGGCGCTGATCGCCTGGACCGGGTCGGCATTGGGCGCGGAAAGCGGTGCCACCAGCGCCTGTTGCAAGCCGAACGTCTTTTCCAGCGCGCGCTCCAGCCGCACGATCTCCGACAATTCGCTCTCAATGCTGATTTTGACTTCATTGCGTGCGCGGGCATCCGCCAGCATGCGCACGATGGTGACGCGGCCGACGCCGAGCACATCGGCGATCTCGTTCTGCGTCATCTGCTCGACGAAATACATCCAGGCGGCGCGGATCCTGAGGCGATCCGTCCGGCTCTCGCCGGCGACCTGCTCGGTTGCCTCGCCGCGGCCGTCGCCGTTTTCACCCTGTCGTCGCCTGCCCACGCCTGTCTCTCCCCCTGCGGCGAAGGACGAGCGCGCCGTCGCCGATTCTGCATGCTGGTCTAGTATCGCCTATTGATCTACCAATCGATAGGAACAATGTAGAGGTAGTGGCCACTCCCTGTTGGTGGCCATCCGCAGCAATTTCGAGGCGATCCGCCATGCTCCGACAAATCTCCGAAGATGTCCGCGTCAACCTGAAGGACCGGCTGCGGGAAGTCCGCGATGCCATCCGCCAGAGCCGCCATGACGGCAGCGGCGACGCCAGTATTCTGCGCGAGGCAACCAGCCATCTGCCGTCGTTTCCGGGCAAGGGCATCGAAGACCTGCTCAGCCATGCCGCGAGTGCAGTCGACGAAGCGCTGTCGATCGCTGAATCCTTCGTCCCGCACGAGCGCCCGATAAAGGTGGACGGCACAACCGTGAAGGGCCTCGGCACCTATTTCCCGGTCGGCAACGAGGATCGCCAGCTGACCGCGGAACGGCTGTTCCGGCGCGATATGTACTATCTGACCAAGGCGGTGCTTGCCGGCCTGAATATCGACAATGCCCGCATCCACGAAGCTGATTTTGCGGCCGTCCATGCCACGATGCGCAAGCGGCATGGCGACCTTTTGGCCGCATTGGCCGCGCCGGGCGCCGGATTGCAGGCGATAGCGGCAATTTGTTCGGCGCTGCTGGTCGAGTGCCTCAACCAGCGTCCCGTTCGCTTTGCCGAGACCGCGCCGGAAACGTCGGCGGGGGCGAGCGGCCAAGCGCTCGCCATAAGCTGCCTGGCGCCGCTCGCTTTGGCCTGCGGCCTGGCAACCACCGGCAGGGACGGTTCGCCGGAACCTGATATGCTGGAGATCGCGATCCTGGCAGCCGATATCCGCCGCGACCGTATCGTTCAGGCCTGCGCCAAGGCGAACCCGATCGCCGAACTGACATCCGTTTTCGCCACCTTGCTTGCCCATTTGCCGTAATTATCGAAACTTCGGCTAGCCTTCTTCCGCCATCGCCATGATCACCTTCTTGGCGCGCTGGATCGAAGCCGGGCTCATCGAGAGCTCGGTCAGCCCCATCCCCACGAAGGTGGCGATAAGGTCGGGACGACCGGCCGCCTCACCGCACATGCCGACCATGATGCCGGCGGCGACGCCGGCTTTGGCCGTCATTTCGATTGCCGACATGACCGCCGGATTGGTGACGTCGTTGAGCTTGGCCACGGTCGGGTTGAGCCGGTCGGCGGCCATGATGTACTGAGTGAGATCATTGGTGCCGATCGAGAAGAAAGCGACTTCCCTGGCCAGCGCCGGGGCGATCAGCACGGCGGCCGGAGTCTCGATCATCACGCCGAGATCGAACGCCGCGTGCGGCACACCCTCGGCCTTCAGTTCGGCGGCGCATTCATCGACCAGAACCCGCGTCTGCCTGACCTCGCTGATATCGGACACCATCGGCAACATCACCTTGATGTTGCCGTGCACGGCCGCCCGCAGCAGCGCCCGCAGCTGGCGCTTGAAGATGTCGGGCCGGTCGAGGCACATGCGAATGCCTCGCCAGCCCAAGAAGGGGTTTTCCTCGTCGGGAAATTCGATGCCGATAATCGGCTTGTCGCCGCCAATGTCGAGCGTCCGCACGATGACCGGATATGGCGAGAATGCCTTGGCCAGCGCCGCGTAGGTCTCCGCCTGCATGTCTTCGGAGGGAAGGTGCATGTGGCGCATGAACAGAAGCTCGGTGCGGAACAGGCCGATGCCCATCGCGCCGGCCTCCTGTGCTGCCTCGATTTCCTCCAGCGAGCCGATATTGGCCGCGACTTCGATGATCCTGCCGTCGGCGAGCTTCGGCGTCACCGTCTTGAAGACGGTCAACCCGGCGCGCTCTTTTGCCGCCGCTTCGACGCGGCCGGCGAAATCGGCGCGGGTCGCCTCGTCGGGGTCGATGATCACATGGCCATTGTTGCCGTCGAGCGCGACTTCTCGCGCGGTGCGCAAGGCATTGACCTGGTCGCCGAGGCCGAGCACCGCCGGAATGCCGTGCGAGCGGGCGATAATGGCGACGTGCGAGGTCGCGCCGCCATGGCCGCATATCACGCCGCCGATGCGCTTCAGCGGCGCGCGCGCCAGATCCCAGGCACCGATGTCATCGGCAATCAGGATAGCTCCCTGGGGGATGTTCTCGAGGCTGACATCGTCCTGTCCAAGCAGCACCAGGCAGATCTGCCGGCCGACCGCGTGAACGTCATCCGCCCGTGCGTTGAGATAGTGATCGTCGACAGCGCTGAAATCGGCGGCGATGGTGGACGCCGCGGTGATGACGGCCGAAATCGGGTCGTTGCCGCCCCTGATCAGGCTTTCGGCCTCGCCGGTCAGGCTGGCGTCGGCGGCGATGTCACGGAGCGCGGCGACGATGCCGCGGTCCCCAGCCGACAGGCTGTCCTGCGCCAACGCCTGGTCCATGCGCACTTGGACGGCGGCGACAGCGGCGCGGAACCTGTCGATCTCGCCGGCAATCTCCTCGGCTTGCAACACGCGGCCCTGCCCGGCGATATCAGGCGGGAAATGCGCAAAGGCCGGGCCGATGGCGAAGCCTTCGCTCGCGGCCACACCACGCAAGCCGGTTGCAGCTCGAGGTGACGCCGGTGCGGATTCGGTTGCGGACTTAACCTCCGGCTTCGGCCCGGTATCGCCTGTCGGCTGGTGATCCTCGTCCTCAAGGCCAGCCTTCGGATTTTCCAGATAGCCGATCAACGCCTCGATGGCCTCGATGGCGTCGGCGCCATTGGCCCGAACGGTGACCTCCTGGTTCTCCTTGACCGCCAGCAGCATCAGCTTGACCGAGCTCTTGGCACTCACCGCCTTGCCGTCCTTGACCAGCTCGACATCGGATTCGAAACCCTTGGCGAGCTTGACGAACCGTGTCGCGGGACGGGCGTGCAGACCTTCATGCACTCTGACGATGGTCGAGCGTTCCATGGCAAATACTCTGCTTTTCCTGGCGCTACCACCAGATGGGTGACGGCGCGAATGCCGTCAGGCGGCGATGGTGATGATCGTACCGGTCTTCAGGGCGGCCACGAGCGCTTCCGGATCGACCGGCGATGCGCAGATTTCGCCTGGCCTCTCGGCCTCGGCGGCGCCGTTGAACGCGATGACGACGTGGCCCATTTCAAGCACCTTGCTCCATGCGCTGGCGCCGACCGCTGTTATGGAAGCTGAAACCGGGCCGAGGGTGATCGAAGCGCCCTTGGCGGGCGCTCCGTCGCTCGGTCCCTGCTCGGTCTGGTGGAGCACCGAAACCTCGGCAAGCTCCGGCGGCGAGCCATCCGCAAACAGGATGACCACGCCCGCTTCGGCGAGGTCCGCCACTTCGGGGCCGACGGAAGTGACCCGTGTTCTCAGAAGAACCGTCATATGGCGAACCTCATTTTCCAACCATCTTTAGAACACGATCAGGCTGACGACCCAGGCGATCAGCACCGATACCGGGCCCATGATCTGGCGGCTGATCAGCACCGCCGGAACACCGATCTCGATCGTCTTCGGTTTGGCTTCACCGAGCGCCAGGCCGACGGGGACGAAGTCGCAGCCGACCTGCGTATTGTAGGCAAACAGCGCCGGCAGCGCCATCGCCGGCGAAATCGTGCCGTTGGCGATCTGCGGGCCGATGATGGCGACGCCGATGACCTGCGCGATGACAGCGCCTGGCCCGAGGATGGGCGACAGGAACGGCAAGCCGCAGATCGCCGAGATGATCAGCAGGCCGACGATGTTGTTGGCCAGCGGCCCCATCGGCTGTGCCAGCACGTCGCCGATGCCGGTGTACAGGATCAGACCGATGAGCATGGTCACGAAGGCCATGAACGGCAGCACGTTGCGGATAACCTGATCGATGGTGCGGCGCCCGGCATTGAAGAAGATACCGACGATACGCCCCATGACGCGGCCTATCGAGCTGATGAGGCCGATCAGCCCACCTTCGCTTGGCAGCGGCTGTGGTACCGCAGTGGCATTGCTATTGCTCGAACCCATCGCTGCTCCCCCTGCAGTGGTGACCGTTTCGGATCCGTCCGCCATTCTGATGTTGGCCGGCTTTACGCCCGAAACGTAGATGTCTTCGGTGATGAACTGGGCCAGCGGCCCGGATTGACCGACCGGCGTCAGGTTGACGGTCGGAATGCGCTTGCGCGGATAGACGCCGCAGCGTGCGGTGCCGCCGCAGTCGACCACGACGACCGCCATCTCGCTTTCGATCGGCGGCGCCCTGAATCCGTCGACGGCTTCGGCACCGGTCATGTCGGCGATGAGCTGCGCCACCGGGTGAATGCCGCCGCCAGTCACCGAAACAACCTTGCTTCGTTGTGCGGTCGGCTCGATGACCAGTGGGCCGCCCCAGCCGGTCTTGCCTTGGGAAATCTGTACGGCTTTGTATATCTTGTCCATGATGTCCTCCCCGCCCTTACAGCTCGACGCCCTGGCGGCGCGCCATGATGGAAGTGATGCGTTCGGTCAGCATGCCCTTGAGCAGGATGACGACGAGACCGACGATGGCGTACCAGATCGCCACCTTGACGTGGTAACCGGCGACGACGGCGCCCTTCTTTTCCAGCTCCAGCAGAGCGACGAGAATGCCGCCCCAGACGAAATATTCGCCGGGATTGATATGCGGGAACAGGCCGAGCGGCGGGTGAACATAGGAAACGGCCGCGTCATAGAAGGCCGGCTTGTGCTTTTCTTCCAAGAACGATCCGAACGTGTAGGCCATCGGATTGGTGAGGAAGAACACCGCCAGCAGCGGCAACAGCGTGTAGCGCGTCAGTGCGACCCGACCGGCGCCCCGCGCCAGACCGTGCACGCGCTCTTCGCCGACCAGTTCGGTGACGGCGTAGAAGGCCGTCATCAGCACCACCAGCGTCGGAATGATGCCGGTGACGAAGCCGGCGAACACCTCGCCGCCCTTCTGGAAGATACCGATGAAATACTTGCCGATCGCGGTGAGCCAGCCGAGTTGCTCTTCCTGCTGGACGTCCTTCAGCTTTTCTTTGAACTGATCGACGGTGATCGGTCCACTGTCCGCTTGCGCAAGGACAACGAGGTGATCGGAAGCATGCTCGGCGGCGAGCTTGCCATGCAATGCAGCATCCGAGACCATGGCACCTGCGACATGAGATTGTGCACCGCCATGTCGGCATGCTGCGCCAACAACGAAAATACAGACATTTCTCCTCCTTATGCCACCCGCCGGTTCATTCCAGTCGGTGCGCGGCGTCCTCTGTCCCTTTGATTTAGAGGTGGATTCAGATTCAGGTCGATTCCGACCTGAAAATCATCCGTCCTCTAGGCCCTTGCTATGTTCAAGCCGGACAGACCCGGCTTCTTCCCCGGCTCCGACCGTGTTTTGTCGATCTGTTCGATCGCCCGTTTCACGGCCTCGGCCACACCGGATTCCCCCTCCCCCATGATTGCAGGGTTGGACCGGAGTCGATCGAGGGGAACTCCCTCGAACTCTTCATGTCTTTTGAATTTGGTGAACACGGAACGGCCGCTCATCACCATCAGGCGGCGTACGACCAGATCGGGTGTCACCACGACAAGCGCGATGGTGCCCTTGGCCAATCGACCGCGAAAATTGCCGGCTCCGACGAAGCCATCCTTGTACTGATCGGTGACGCCCCTGAAAACATCCGAATAGTGTCGCATCTGCAGCCAGACGCCGAGCGATTGCAGCGCCCACACGATAACCAGCAGAAGCAGTCCCCACTGCCAAATCGCCATTCGGTTCTCCTCCCGAAGCTTCAGTTGACCGCACATTGGACCGGTACGTGACAACAGCAAAGTGAGAACATTTGTTTCCGAGAATGTCAATATGTATGATATTGACCTTATCTGCCGTCATCCACAGGGGCGCTGACAGATTTCGGCGACGACGCCATTGTGCTACCCTGGCCGGGAAACAGGATACGAGGATTATGGATCTGCCCTTTAGGGACGAACTGGCCTTGATGCCCGACCTTCGCCATCGATTGCGGCAGCTGCGCTGGTTCCGCGCCACGTTCCGCGGCAGCGCCAAGGTGGTCTCGGACACGTTCGGCGTGCGCTTCGAGATCGATGAGGCCAAGCTCACCAGGGCTTTTCTCGACTGGGTCGAGATCATGGAGGCGCAGAAGCGCTTCGCCGCGATCGACCGCGCCGACTTCATCGTCTTTGCCGCCGGCCTCGTGCTGCGCGAACTGATCAAACAGGCGCCGGCCAAGGAAATCTCCGGCCTTACCCAACTGATCGAGACGGAAACGAATGCCGGCACGCTGGAAATCGTCCGCTTCTGGCCGGAGGGATTCCTCTATACCAATTACTGTGTCTCGGCGATTTCGGCGATCCACGAGCAGGAATTCGGCACGGCGCCCAGCATCGATAAATGCGCCGACGATCTGCGCACCTGGTGGTCCTATCGCGAGAACGTGACCGAGATGCCGGCCTACGCGGTGGCCTTCCTCGACCGCTTCCTCGGTGCCGAGCCGAACTGGATAACGCCGGATCGCGCACAGTCCCGGCAAGCGATGCAACGGGCGCTCGGGACTTCCCGTGCGAGCGATGCGCTGCGCCAGCTTTGAACTGCCGGCTTGTGGCCCAAAACACCCGCCCTATTGAACGTTTGTTTTTTTGCCGATAGCGATGTGCGGAATTGACTCGATGGAGAAGCGCGTGGCGCGACCAAGGCCTATTATTTTCGATTGCGACGGCGTACTCGTCGACAGCGAGCCTCTGGCCGCCCGGGCCTATGAGCGTGTCTATGAAAAGCACGGCATGCCCGGCGTCAACACCGGCATCATCGCCCAGTGCATCGGCATGAAGCAGTCCGACATCATCGCCAAGATCAGGGATTTGACCGGCCACCAATTTCCGGCGGCGGCGGACGGCGACATCTGGGCCGAGACCAAGGTCCTGTTCTCCGAGGAATTGAACCCGACAGCGGGAATAGCCGCCTTTCTGGAGACGCTTGGGGGTGATCGCTGCGTTGCCTCATCCTCCTCCGTCGAGCGCATAAATCACAGCTTGGCCGTGACCGGACTGGCGCGGTTTTTCGGCGATGCGATCTACAGCTCCTCCATGGTCAAGAACGGCAAGCCCGCGCCGGACATTTTTCTGTTCGCCGCCAATAAGATGGGCGCCAATCCCGCCGACTGCATCGTCATCGAGGATTCGCCCTTCGGCATCCAGGGCGCGGTCGCCGCCGGCATGACAGCGATCGGCTATACCGGCGGCGGCCACACTTATACCGAGCACAGCGCGCGGCTGACGGCTGCTGGTGCCGATCTCGTATGCTCCGATTGGCATGAAATTAGCCGGCAATTGGCTGGGTTTGGTGTGCCGGCCTAACTCTTAGCGAACAGGCAGTCCAAGGCGGACCCATTGGTCGGCCGGAATCACTGGCCCGACGCGGAAATTGAAAGACAAGACCCTCGTCGCATTGGTGTCGACCTCGCATCGGAAGCCAAGATGATACCAGGTGGTTGTCGTGCGGAAGGCGACATCCGGGGCATCAAGGATATTGCCGGCCTTCAACGGAACACTTGGGATCAACTCGGGAAAATATGAAGCATCCAGCAATTGCTGCTGCAACGCACTGGCGCAAAGTTTGGCAGCCCGCTTGCCGCGAGGCACTCCGGCCATCGAGCTTGTAGCCGACGCATCGCCGGTCGCGCCTTGCGAATAGAGTTTGCGAACACCCGGAAGCCCTGAATAGCGCCGCGATGCAGCGGCGACGTCTGCGGAACTTGGCCTGCTGGCGCTCTCGCTTGCGGACTTCGAGACCTTTGGTAGCTCGGGCTTCGGCGCGTTTGTGGGTTTGGGCTTCGGTGTTTCGGCCGACGTGGGAAGCTCGATCTCATCGTCACCGCCGGAAGCAGCCAACGGTGTCGGTGACGCGGCTGCTTGCTTGCCGTTGTCGTCCGCTTCCGGTTCCTGTTTGTCCGCCTGCTGCTTATCTACGTCTTTGGCCGAAGCTGGTTGCTTCTCCTGGGTGGGCTCGATCTCTTTCGCTGCTGGCTCCGCTGGGCCTGCCGAGGCGGTAACTTTGTCGTCTGTCTGCTTCGGCACGGCAGCCGGCTTCGGCTGCTCATCCTTGGCCGGCGAGGGCGAGTTGTCTTGAGCGCTGGCCCCATCCAGAGATTTCCTGGGGCCGCTATCCCTGTCGCCGAACTGAAAAACAGGCTTCAGAACCTCGATCGGCGAGGGCTTCGGCGGCTGTTTTTCCGCCGGAGTTGACTTTTCAATCTTCTGCTCGAGTGGTTTTTCAGCCTTCGGCTCCGGCAGCTTTTCGGCTTTGGGCTCCTTTGGCTGCGGTTTCGGCTTTGGCTGATCAGGAGGGGGCACGAGCGCGACATTGACCGCTTGCTCCTGCTGCGGCTGTTCTGGAGCCTTGGGCACGTTGTAGACCAGGAGCGCTGCGATGAGTGCATGCAGGATCATCGATGCGGGCAAACCCCACAGCAGATGCCGCCGTTCTCCTGTCTTGCCGTTCATCCTCATCGATGTGGAATGAAATCGCGGCAGGTTCAAGCATGGGCACAGGATTGGCGCAACTTAACCGCTGACAGGTTGGTGATCTGGATGACAACGCACAGGGGGTCGAGCCACCCCGGCGTTGGCGCGATTCCGACTCGGCTGGCTCTTCCGCCGGCTCGGTATCCCGTCCAGAAGCCGTTCGTCCAGGCGCGTTTCGCCAAACCAATTCAACCGATTGATGCTGACGAAGCCAGCGTCGATCGCCGCGATTTCGTCGCCAGGCTGGCTGGCATGGGTCGCGGCCGCGCGGAATAGTGATCACCGTGCGATTACCATCGCTGTCCACAATCTCGGCCTAGCAGGCGATCTTGTCGCGGCCGATGCGCGGCTGTTCCGCCGGCAGCGCGGTCGGCAGGTTGATGCTCAACCGATGGCCCTCCGTCGCCCAGTCGGCACGCGACTGCCGCGGTGAGGCGATCAGCGTGCCCAGCCACGGCTCACCGGCATCGGTGAAGTCAGGGTTCTTCACGCGAGAAACAACAAGGCGTTCTGTTTGTGAGCCGGCTTCGCAGGCCGACACCACCCCGCCATGCATTAAACCAGCATGCCCATCGGGTTCTCGATCAATCGCTTGAACGCGACCAGCAATTCGGCACCCAGCGCACCGTCGACGGCACGATGGTCGGTCGATAGCGTCACCGACATCACGGTGGCGATTTTGATCTCGCCGTTCTTGACCACTGCCCGCTCCTCGCCGGCGCCGACCGCCAGGATGGTTGCGTGCGGCGGGTTGATGACGGCGGCAAAGTCCTTGATGCCGAACATGCCGAGATTGGACACCGCCGTGGTGCCGCCCTGGTACTCTTCCGGCTTCAGCTTGCGGCTGCGGGCGCGGCTGGCCAGATCCTTCATCTCGTTGGAAA
>NZ_JAMYSC010000082.1:0-22211 GCF_040321755.1 Mesorhizobium sp. M0276
ATCATCCGCTGACGCAGAGGGCTTATCTGGGCCATCTGGGGTTCTCCTGTCTGGAAGGTTGGCTCAACACCAAATCTTCTCAGACAGGGACCTCCTCAGGCCAGACCCGCGCATCAGCTACCGCGGCAGCGGTTTAGTTCAATCCTTTTTACCCATTATGCCCGCCCGCACACGGAATTCCTGACAGTCCCATGTCGAAAGCCATCGCCGGTAAACCTTTCGCCACGCCGCCCCACGCCCATGCTTGCGCCCGTGACGCAGCAGAAATCCTTGAAGACGTTGGCGCGCTCGCGTCCCCACCTGTCGCACGACGTTGCGCAGCCGGATCAGGTCGCGCATAGCTTCATGATCGGCGTCGGGCACCCAGACGGGGGTCAACTCTCCGGCCCGATTGAAGCGGGCGAGCATGGTGGCGTCGCGACGGTTCGTTTTCACCCGATCGCCAGGCTTTTCGCGGATTCAGCGATGGCGCCACCACGTCGCACCGATGGCCGAGGCGCGTGAGTTGGCGATGAACACGGGCTGGCCTCATAGCAAAACGCCAGCCGCTTGCCGGACCGCCCCAGACGATCGCACAGCTTGCTGATGGCATCAGCATCATTGGCAATCTCGCCGAGATATTCCACCGCGCCGGCGCGGCCGCTCTCCGCCACCGCGATCCGTTCCTTGTGAATATCCAAACCGACAAATCTGATATGGTCCATATGGCCAGGTCTCCTATGCACGAGGCTCTGCGCCGGCCAGCCGGCTTAACCCTCGTACCGTTGCATATCGAATGAGGGGCCGCCCCAGGGCCAGCAATCATAGCGACTAGACTCACCTCAGAGTTAGAAGGCCTGCCGTTGCTGATGGAGTGCTCCGGACAGCACTCCCTGCCGACATCATTTCATTTTTTTTGCCATGGGTAGGGCTCTTTGTGGCTACCGCTGCAAGCGTATGGCTGAGGCTGCCTGAGTTTGCCGAAGAAAAGCCGGCTCGGTTCACGACCTCTCGGTGCGCGTGGTCAGGCGCGTGAACGCCGTCAAGAGCTGGCTGAATTTTCCGCTTCCGCCGAACCCGATTGCCAATGCTATACCTTGCGCGGTCTTATTAGTCCGCCCTGAACAATGGCCAAGCCATTGACGCGGCAGTGCCGCAGCGACGGGAGGAAGTATCCGGTTTGGCGGCGGAAGCAGCGATAGCCAGCAGGATGAGCGCACGCCAAAGCCAGTGTGGCGAGGATGAGGCGCAGATTGTGGCCGGCGGCCACGACAGCGCATTGATGGCATCGCCAGCATGCCCGAGAAGGAAGTTCAGGTCCAGCCGCCCGTCGGTCTTCATGTGGCCGATGGTGGCCTCGATGGGCCGATCGTCGCTTCAACTCCCGCTTCATGGTGGCGGTCAGCCCACGCTTGCTGCCGGCGATCATCACCGAACCCGAACCGGCATATTCATGGCCGCGACAGCCCTTGTCGACGTAGATGCGGTCCGGCTCGACGCCGCTAATCTGCGCGGCCTGATCGACCGTCGCTGCGAGCGTGTGGCCGTCATACGGATTGCCCTCGAAGGATTTGGCGGCCAGCACGAGGCCTTCGCGGTTGGTTGTTGCGATCCCGACCTTGCGGCCGAACTCGTAGGGCACGCGGGCTTTGCCTTTCGAGATGCAGACCACCTCGGGCGCATGCATCGAATAGAGCTTGTTCTTGTCCTTCGGCCTCTGGGCCAGCAGCCGCTCGACCAGCCCATGCAGCCGAGCGAACCTGGCCTCGAGTTCACCATTGCCGGCGATCTTGCGGCTGATGTCGCGGAACACCCGACCGAGATAGGTGCGAAGGCGCTTCAGTTCGCGCCGCATCCGTCGGAACTGCCGGGCGTGGGCATAGCGGCCGGCGCGTACCGCCGCGGCCTTGGCCAGCCGAGCGTGGCTCTGCCTGAGCACGACACCATACCGCTTCGCCTGGCGCGCCAGGATCTGGATCGCCTTCAGGTAAAGCTGGCTGTCGGAAGGATGAGCGATCGCTTTCGGCTGCACCGTCGTATCGACGGTGATCCGCTCCAGCGAATTCGGCTACGAGCGCCGCCTCGACGCTCGCCTTCAGCATTTCTTCCAGGCCCTCTGGTCCGATCCGCTTGCGCCAACGTGTCATCGTGCTGGCGTCGATCGGCGCCTCCTGCTGGAAAAACTCGAAGCCGCTAAAATACTGCCAGTACGCATTCTCCACCCACCGTTCCACCACCTCTTCGTCCGATGCGCCACCATCAATCGCGTCGGCTTGGCCGGCCTGCCGACCGGGCGGTAGAAGCGGTCGAACGCCTCATCAAACCGGGCCCACGGCATCAACCCCGACAGCCGCACCAGCGGGTGCCTCATGTTGAGGATCGCATCCAGGCGCTCGCGGAAAAGATCATTCTTGTCACGTGATGGACCAGATGGAGGCATCGATAAAACACCGGGAAAGGAACGCATCGGATTCGATTTCCCGCATTCTCCGATACTTCAAACCCCTTGGGAATCCATGTCCTACAAGGCTTGCAGATGTTTTCCAGCGCGACTTATTAGCTCGCTGGGGTCAACGCTGAATGCCTCCGCCAGTCGTCCAAGCACACTGACGCTTGCTGAGACGCGGGCACGCTCGATCGAGCCCACATAGCGTGCTAAGGTCCGCGCGTGCTGCCAACTCTTCCTGCGTCAGATCCTGTTCATGGCTGCAAACGACGCATGTTGATCGCCATGACTTCTTTGAGATCCACGAGCGAGATAGGGGCTGAAAAGGAATTATCGTTCTAGGAATGATCGTTCCTATTCTTTATAGTTGGGCTGTTGGTGGACCGGGAACTGTCGGTTTCCCTTAATTGGTGAACTGGTTCCTTATTCGGTGAACTGGTGCGTCGATGACTGAACTGGATATACCCGTTGAGCTTCCGGGGTATTGGCCTAATCGGCCCGAAGCTGCGATTTTGGCCAACCTGCGGAACAGTCCGAGAACTTCACGGCTTGTTCTCCTTGGCTTGGAGGAGCATGGCGACATTCTCGGCGGCAAATTTGAACCCTCTGCGGTCGGGAATTCGCTCAGCAGAGATCGGGTAGCGTGGCCGCTTTGGATCGATGCCGGTGATCCGGAACCGTTCGCTTCCGGTGAGGAACTCGCGTCCGAAGTCTGGAGGGGCCAATCCGAAGTGCTCTGCCAAGAACTCGAACCTGTCTTTTTCGAGATTGAATGCGGTGCAGTCGGAAGAGGGAATGCTAACGCGGAACACGGGCTCGAAGGAGACGCCGGTATCGGTGCCGCGCCATCCGGCGCCCTCGATGACCAGGCCGTGGACCTCAGCAATCTTCTGGCAGACCTCGAGCATGCGGGTCTGGATCTCTTCGCATGTCGCTGGCGTCAGACGGGTATGAGCCCGCCCTTCGTCATTTTGCCTTTCCTCACCTGATAGACAGTACCGCGTGAGACGCCGAGATCGCGGGCGATTTATGTAGGGCCATGACCCTGTTTAAGCCCTTGCTGGATCGCGTCGCGGTCGATTTTCGGCGGCCGGCCCTTGTATGTGCCGCGCTTCTTGGCGGCAGCGATTCCCTCCGCCTGGCGCTCGCGCCGCAGATTGTCGGGTTGTCGAGTCGGCGACCCGGAGCGGTTCGGCCTGGCCCGTGCTGCACCCGCCATTCAAGTCGTTGAATAACAGGCAGAACAGCTCTTGCCGATGCTCATTGCGCGCAGTTGGCACGAATTTTGACACTCTCGCAGGGAGGCGAGGAGCTACCGACCGATATTCATATCGCGGGCGCCATCCCGATCGATGGAACGAAGGGAGGAAGCAACATGTCAGGTCTGCGTCAGATCGTATTCTACGGGAAAAGAGATATGGGCAAATCCATAATCTCCCAACATACGCTCAAGACTGTTGTCGATCTCGGGCGGAAAATCCATATCGTCGGCCGCAATCCCAAGGCTTGGTCCACCCGCCCGTCCTCGAACGCGCAGGAACCCTGCATCTCGCCTGCAGGATCGCACAGACCGCTCGGTTGCGGTTTTCTCGCTGTGACAATTCTACCCGCGACCGTGATTGACCGGGCATCGGTGGGCAGGTCGCCTTGTGCACGACCGATCGCCTTCCGTTATCGCAGCATCGATTTTAATGCACGCGCGCATGTCGCGGCGGGGCCAGCCATCCATGAGCACCAACTGTCGACAGGAGATTTTGCCATGCCCGACGCCCACCCGTTTTCAACCTCGCCGGTGCTGCTCGGCGGCGAGAACCGGTCCGGTACAACCTTGCTGAGCGTGGTGCTCGACTCTCATCCCGACTTGGTAGTCGGGCCGGAGATCACTTTCCTGGAACCGCAGAACCTCGGGCCGCACATCCTGGACGCGGCCGACCTTCTCGCAGCCCGCCTCCACTGCATCACCGGCATCACCGAAAGCGTGGCGCAATCATTCTTCAATCCGTTCTGGTACGACGGGGTCCACTTCGTGGTGCAGTGCCTGAGGTTCGGCCTGGAGCTCGACGACCTGCGCGAGCTGGTCACAAAGGTGATGGGCGAGACGAGCAACGATATCAGGTCGTTCGCCGACCGATGCCGACTGATCAACGAGATCGGCGAGTTCCGCAGGGCGCGCACCGGAGCCCGGCGGTGGGGAATGAAACTGCAGCGCGAGATCATACAGATCGACACCTACGCTCGGCTGTGGCCGCGGGCTCATTTCGTGCACATCGTGCGGGACGGGCGGGACCTGGCCGCCTCGCACCTCAAAACTGTGCCGGATTGGGGTTACCGGACCGTCACCGAAGCTGCGCGCGGCTGGCTCGAAGTGGTGTCCCGGCCGTATCGGGTCGCGCCGCCGGACCGCTATCTTGAGGTGCGTTACGAGGATCTGGTCAGCCAGCCCAGGTCCACCCTGGCCCGAATCCTGGATCACCTTGACCTGCTCTGGGACGAGGCCTTGCTGCGGCACGCCGAACACGAGCACACACTGTTCGAACGCCCTTACGGCCACCCGTCGGCTGAGTCTGCCGGCAAACCGCTGCACGGCGGCCGGCTGGCTCGCTACGCCGAGGATCTGACGCGGGCGCAGATTCTGGAATTCGAGCAGATTGCAGGCAGTGAACTGGCCCGTTTGGGCTATTGTCGGTCCCGACCTCGGCAATCAAAGCGTGAGCGGTAGCGAGGTTTCCGCCGCTCGCCAACTGCCACGCGGATACGTAGCGCTGCTCGTCTGGGACATCGTGTCGACCCTGGTCTCCGAGGTGACCGTTCTGGCGCTGCCGCTGTCCGCGATCCCCCTTTTTAGGCACGGGGCCAGCGCAGACTGGCCTGCTTCTGGCCTGCGGCCGGGGCCCCGTACCTGATATTCTGATCGTGGACCGGCGCATCCTGCTGACTGCCAATTCGGTGATGGCGGCCACGCTCGCGACCATTCCGCTGCTCACCGGCCCCAGGCAACTCGGGATGGTCCAGCTATTGGGATGGCCGCGGTAAACGCCGATGTGGCCTGTCTGGCGTACGTGCCCACGCTGGTGCAGCTCAGCCGGTCCAGCGCGGCGGCGGCCGAACCATTCCTGGCCGGCTGGCTGGTCAGCGCCTTCACCGCGCTAATCGTAATCCTGGCCGACTCGGCCTCGTTCCTCTTCGCGGTCGCGCGTTGTTGCCGCAATTCGTTCATGTCGTTGCCACCGCTGGGCGCTCCTCGGCCAAGACCGGGGAGGCGCATCAGGTTATAAGTAGACGGCTGACGACGGCTGTAGCGATAGCGTTCGGATCGCGCTCAATGTAGTACATCCGTCCACATAATCTGCAGCGTGGGCTTCAACTCGCTATGCACATAGGCCCAGTCCGGCTCAACACTGCGGACGTGCCCTGTCGAGACCGGAAGAAGGGTTTGATCAAGGCTCAATCAGCAGCCCGACACCAAGACAAGAGGATCGGCATGCCGGCGGCTTCGACGTCGGTCGCAATCATGGCGCCGGTGTCGAGCCGGATTGCTGTCGCCGAGCCGTTCATAGTCGGCAATTTGTCCAAAGCAAGCGCGTAGTTCTTGCCGGCAACGCTGAAGTAGCGAAGCGATCCTTCGGCCCGCACACTTCCGCCCTCAGGTGTATCCGCCAACAGCTCAGCCAGGCGCTGGAGGACGGCGCCGGCGGGGCGCACGTCGCAAAGCGAATTCAACAAGCCGCTACGCAGAACGTAACCACGATCGAAATCGACGAAGGTATCTATCACGACGTCCAGCACTGCCCGATGGGCCCAACCAGCAAGCGTTGCCTCAGCAATCCGCCGTGCGTTTTCTTCAGGCGTGCCTGCATCCTTGGCAAAGCTGGCGCCAGCTAGCCGCAGATGCGCCAGCGCGCGCTTGCCGTTCTTGTGCGCCGCAGCGGCGATTGTTTCCAGTGTAGCCCAGAGCGGTGCGGTCGGTTCGACGGTGAAGCAGAGACCTGCGATGCCCGCTGGGATCGCGGCGAACGCCTCGTCTACTTCTTCGACGGGAAAGCCATGCCGAGGGAGGTGCGAATAAAGGCTAAGGCCATCGCCCTTGCCTTCGCTGTGCGCTGAGGCGCGCAACTTGGAAAGCATGACCGGCGCGCCAATCGAGTGAGAGAATGCAGCAAGTAGGGGTGAGGTCTCGGCGAATGCCTCGGACGGAAGAATAACTTCCACGCCGGAGAGGATCGGCGCTACAGCGGCCAAGCGGTCACCGACTTCTGTTGTCGGCACGCCGATACCGTAGACGGTGAAGGTATGGCCAAAGGCGGCGAAATCCGACATCCGCGCAGCCGCTCGCTCGTCGATTACATCCTGCATCGGAACGCGAAGATGGCGAAGGCCAAGCGACTGCAGGCGCATCGCAAGATGGTCATTGCGGACGTATTTACGGCTCAGTTCATCCACAACGCCGTCTGGAACGATCGGCAGGGCGCGTGCCCATTCCTGTCGGAGGTCAACCCCGACCGGAGCAGTGCGGCGACGTGGATGCAGCATGGATACTGTCATCTGCTGATCGGCGATCTCGGGATCCGTTCCACCATTGGTATTGACCCAGTGAACAGTGTGTCCCTTCTCGAATACCTCCACGAGCATGAAGCCAAGGCGGCTCACATGGTTTCGCCCATTCTCCTCATCGATTGGTGGCACAGGAAATAGCTGGCTGTAGTCGTTACGCACAAAGGAGATTGCCGGCAGGACATGGATATCCGTATTGCCAAACCTGTTCATGAAGATGTTGTGGACGTGCCCTGTGAAGAGGGCTTCCACCGGGCGGTCACGCAGCATGGCGAGGAGGCGGGAGCGGCCGGGATTTGCGATATTGTCGTAATGCTCCGGCTCATCGGTGTCGGTGAGATATGGTGGATAATGCATGAACAGGAAGCTACGACGGTCGCGGGGAATGTTCGTATCCAGCCAGTTCCATTGCTCCTCCTCTGCGTCCATACCGCTATTGATGAGGGTTGCATCCGCCATCACGAAGCGGATGCCATGATGCTCGAAGCAATGCCGGTCAGGGCCTAACGCATCCGTATAGAATGTACGCGTCTCCTTGCTGACCGGCGGAGCGACGAGCCAAGCGCTTGGCTTGTCCCCGATGTCGTGGTTGCCCGGCACCCACCGGATAGGGACTTCCAGGTCGCCAACCATTTTGCGGAAATTCGCTGCGGCGCTTGCAAAGCTGACCTGCCCTGGAAGCGGGTGCACCATGTCGCCCAGATGTAGCACGAAGTCAGGCTTCAGGGTACGGACCTTTGCGAAAGCCGCTGCCGCACGGGCATTTGCGAGCACACCGCTCGGATAGGGATAGGGAGAACTCCCCTCCCCATTCACATGCGTGTCCGTGATGACAACAAAGCGAAGCAGAGGACGCTCGCGGGGTGAGATGGTTTTCATGATCAGGCTTCTGTCTTGGGTCTTGGGGAACAAAGAACGGTCTCAAAGTTCATCACGCCGCGTGCGTGACCAGCAGCATTGATCATGTCGGTCTCGGAGGCGAGTTTGCACGTGACATTTAGAACTCCTCGACACCGGAGCGCCCGGCGGCCGCTTCATAAACATAGCAGCACAAGGAGCACCGCAGTCGATCGATCGGTCGTCCCGGCAGGGTGTGACGATCGCGGTGTAGATGTGCTCGAAGCTGCATCGCCGGCCCTTCAACTCGCCTTGAGGCGAATGCGGCCCGATCCGGCGGAGCGGACTGGCAGGTGGGCTTTCGCCTCGACGTCGGCCGCCCCAGCGCGGACCCACTGCTGCGAAGCGTCGGTGATGGGCTGGTAGTCCCAGGCGGGGCGCCGACCGTGGGTATAAGCGTCTCTGACAAGCCGACGGTTGTTTTGGTCTGCAATTACAGCCGCCTTGATCGCATCCGCGTGCCATCTTCCGGCTGCTTCAGCTTCGAAGGTAGCCAAGGTAGCCGCTGAAAAATCGCCCGAATGTGCAAGGTTCGTCAGTTCAGCCGGGTCGTGGAGAAGATTGAATAGAACGGCCGGATCTCCCTCACTGAACAGACATTTGTAACGGGCGTCCCGCAACATAAAGACGGGTTCCAGGACGCCTTCTGCCAAGTACTCTGCCGCAACCGTCCGGAGCATCATTTGATTTCCCGACGCAGCAGACCAAAGGCTTTCGCCGTCCTTCTGGAGAATATCGGCGTCAGTCCCTCCCGCGATCTCGACAAACGTCGGAAGTAGATCAAGGAGAGATACAGGGGCGTGGACGTCATGCCGTGAAAGGCCAGGGCCGGACATGATCAAGGGCACACGTAACGCCCACTCAAAGAAGCATTTCTTGTACCAGAGCCCCCGCTCACCCATCATGTCGCCGTGGTCCGAGGCAAACACGATGATTGTGTCGTCCAACTGCCCCGACCGCTCCAGGGCTCTTCTCAGGGCACCGAGCTTCGCGTCGATATAGCTGATCGAAGAGTAGTAGCCATGGCGCGCGCGGCGGATCTGCGACGCGCTTAACTCCACCTTGTCGATGGAATAGTGGCTGAGAATCCGACGGGTGTGGGGGTCGAGTTCATTGTCCGGTTGGCGCCCGACCGACGGCAGATCGATCCGATCCTCCTCATAAAGGTTCCAGAACTCGGGCTGGGCGTCATAGGGATCGTGCGGTGAGGTAAAGGAGACGGTTAGCATAAAGGGCTGCTTGCTCTCGTCCCGTGCCCGGTCATAGATCCAGCGAATTGCCTGAAATTCGACGTCGTCGTCATAGTCGATCTGGAGCGATCGCTCGCACGGCGCCGTCTCCACGACTTTTGTGAAGTCCGCCTGGAAGCCTAGCGTCGCTCCGGGCTCCGACCAGTTGGGCGTCCAACTGAAATCCGAAGGATAGATGTCAGTCGTCAGCCGCTCCTCGTAACCGTGGAGTTGGTCCGGTCCGGCGAAATGCATCTTGCCGGACAGGCATGTCCGGTACCCGAGGAGCCGCAGGTAATGCGCAAAGGTCGGGATCGAGGCCGGGAACTCGACCGCATTATCGTAGGCACCAATCGCCGAGGGCAGTCGGCCAGACATCATGGAGAGTCGCGACGGCCCGCAGAGCGGTGAGTTGCAGTAGGCGTTGCGAAAGACCACGCCCCCTTCAGCGAGAGCACTCATGTTCGGGGCATGGACGATGGGGTGACCGTAGACCGGAGTCGCCAGCGCACTCATCTGGTCCGCCATGACGAATAGAATGTTGGGCTGTCCGGTCATTGCGCCCCTTTCTCCTTATCAACGCTTCGCTGGTGACTTCGCGTAGCGCGCCATTTTTGGGGTCGGACAGCTTAGTATGCGTTTTGTGAACACAACCCACGGCGCCCGCTTCATAAACATAGCATCCACAAGTGGGCCGCCCTGTACGAATCACCCTCAACAAACGCAGGAAATGAGCGTTATTTTCCGAAAATGCGCGTAGATGCAGCGACACGCACGCGGTTAAGGGCGTGAAGCCGGACGTGCTCAGTGCCGTCATTGCTTGATGACGTCAGAACAAGAGCTGCTCGAAATCATACGCTAAGATCGAACGGAACGTGAACTGACGCCTCTGACGCGCATGATGGTCTGTCGGCTAGACTAAATGTTCGCCCTGGGACCGGGCGACCCGTCTCGCAGTATGCAGGTATCGAGGGTTGCGTGAGTTATCCTCGCACAGAGCCTCATGCATAGGAGACGGGCCGTGGAAGAGACTATCACATATGTCGGATTGGATGTTCACAAAGCGACGATTTCGGTCGCGCTTGCCGATGGCGGCAAGCGTGGTGACGTGCGCACGTTTGGCCAGATCGCAAACACGCCAACGGCCTTGGCTCGCATGCTGGCGAAGCTTTCGCAGTCAGGGCGAACGCTGAAGTTTTGCTATAAGCGGGACCGTGCGGCTATGGCATTCAGCGACAGCTGTCTGCCGCAGGTCATGACTGCGTCGTCGTCGCTCCCTCTTTGATCCCTGAAAAGCCAGGCGATCGCGTCAAGACAGACCGTCGGGATGCCAGCAATCTGGCAAGGCTTCATCGTGCTGGGGAACTGAGTGCGGTTTGGATAAGCGCACCCTTGTCATTGCTCTCCTTGATGATCGCCACCAGCTTTTCCTTGCCGACAATCGGAAAGATGACATCGCAAATGCGACCGACCGGATCATCAATCGATGCTGTGGCAATATCGACGAGCAGCCGTTCCTTGCCATAGACCCGTTCAACATCTTTGGCGATATCGCCCACCACCTTCCTTTTGGACCGGGTTCCGATCTTGTGCACCGTTTCCACAAGCAGTTCGACCATTGCGTCCGTGATCGCCGTTTCCCGCGCCATCAGATACACCGCATAAACCGCGAGTTGGCGAGCCTCCATGTGACGGCGCATCTCCGACGCCTTTTCGCCGGAAACGCGGCGGACGACAGGTTCAATCCACGCCGGGTTAATGTTCGAGAGAAAATTCCGGGGAAGAGCGAGCTTTCGGATGAACGCCAGCCGCACGGTGACATCCAGAATGTTGTCCAGCGTTGCCCGACCTGCATCGGCTTTCATCGCATTGAAGCCCGCCGGTCCTTCCGCGTCAGCCAGGGAGCTTTCCATCGCTGCAACAGTCTCAGGCGGAAGCGCGGCGCTCACCTCATGAAGCCAACCGTCCAGATATTGCTGGCGTTGCGAGCGAACCAGCCGTTCCAGTTCCTTGGCCGAAGGACCATAGATATTGCGATCCCGGCACCAGAGGAACCCCGCCTCAAGCATAGCGCTGACGGGCTGTCCGGACGGGCAAAGTTCGTCGGCAATCCAGAAAGACAGCGCTTCCCGGTCCACCCGCTTCATAGCGGCGAAATCCGAGATATTGTAAAATCTCGGCGCAATGCCGACGGGCAGTTCTCCCGCCGAAATCATAGCCGGACAGTTCGTCGGCTCGGACGCCGATCTGCTCGGCCAGGTATTCGGCAGCATCGTTCGGGACCAATGTGCCGTTGTCAGCGAAAAAACCGCGTGCGCTGAGGAACTTCAACTGCGTTGCCAGACCCAACCTCGTTACCGCCGGTTTGGAATTGATGAAATCAATGTCGGCAAAGCTCAGGCTCCATTGGCCGACCAAATCCGGACTCGAAATACCCGCACTCACTGCAACGCTCCTCAATTTGGAGCGCAATGTCACGAACCGGCGTTTACCTGGTCAATCCCACAAGCGATGTTCCCACAACGTCCTTCGAGTTGGCCAAAATCCCAGCTTCGGGCCGACTGGGCCGTATTGGCGCGAAGCAAGCTGAGTGCAGAGGCAGCTGTCATCTTGATGTCGAAGCGTTGCATGATCTCATATTGGACCTGCTCGGCGCTCCATGCTCCGTGGCCCCGAGCACGCCCGCGTATGGTTGCAAGCCAAGCACCAATTTCGCGCTCCTGGTCTTCGGACAGGTCACGTCCCCGGACAGGTCGGGCGACCATGGCTTCGAGACCATGCTCCATGCCATTCTCAAGCCAGATGCGAATGGTGTCGGGGCGAAGCCTTTCCGTTGCGGCGACCACAGAGAGGTCTAGACCATCACGCAGCATCGCCAGTACCACGAGCTTTCTATGAAGACCGGAGTGGTGGATTCTCGCTCCGCGTCGGCGAAGATCGGCACCCGTTTCCGGAAGGGCCATCAACCAGTCGATTGCGCTTTTCCGGTTGTCGATGGATTTCCGTGTGATGCATCTGCAGAGCTTCCGCAGTTGCCGGAGAGGTTCGGCGGCGACGGGAGCAATACAGGCTACGGCATCGTCGATCGCAGGCGCCGCCATGATTGTCCAAAGTTTCTGCAAGTGCTCAGGCCACTGGCCAAAGAGCCATGCGAACAGAATGCTCATCCCATAGTTTGTCGCCCAATCGATACTCAGCCGCGCCTGCGCGCCGAGATCGAGGTCGTGGACAATCTTTTCGAACAGTCGTTCTCGCAAACGGCCAGCACGCTTCGCCCAGACAACGCCGAGCACGAGGTCAATCGTCACTACGACCGTCTCCCAATCCAGGACACCCATGCCCGGAAGCTCCCCCGTTCCCGCTGCCTTGATAGTCCAGCAGCCTGTCCTGCAGGCGCAACGGTGCCTCGCGCGCCGGCTCGCCAACATGTCCGGCGAGGTTCTGGCCGCAGCGCTGGCAGCAACCGACTTTCGGAATGATGCTCGAATCCAGGCTCGGCAGGAGCAGCTTCGCATGGCATGCCGGACAATGCGTGGAGAGCACAATCCGATGCCGCAGACACATGCTCGTCCAGCCGATCATCCACTCCTTTCGAATATAGGGCGTCTCATCCTCGGCAAGACAGGAGGGGCAAATCGCGATGGGGCGCATGCCGCGCGGTTGAATGCTGTTCCTGTTGAAGCGATGCGGCGCAAAACGCTCGTCGATTTCATCGTTGCGCGCGGTGGCCCACCCCCGGAAGGTCAAGCCTACGAGCATCTCAACTGCAACGGCCGTCCGTTTGCTGACCCTTTCAATCTGTGTCGTCGTCGGTCTTCGCCACCACCAGATCTCAACTTCGGGCCTTATGCCGAAGCCGTTCCTGATGAGGACGGCGGGTGGCAGGCCCATTCCCGCGGCAAGACGAAGCAACCACGACGACAAGGCTTCGTCGGGTGCTGGCGGAAGATATACCGGCATTTGCGGTTGGGCAGTTGCGCAGGTGAAGGTCTCAACATCGTAGATCGGCAGCCTAAAGCGCAACACGGCGTCGTCCGGAGGGCGCAATGAAGCCCGTCTCATCAATTGCCCGCACGGTGATCGCTTCAGTTCCGGAACGGACAGCCAGAACGGCCGCACGTGTCACGACCGTGACGATTTCGCCGAGGATTCCTTCGGAAGCGGAAAAGATCTTTCCAGCCAGCGCAGGGCTTGCCAGGCCCGATGGGCGCCGCAAAGGAAGCACAGCTTCCAGCGTGTTGAGCAGACGCAGATATGTCTCATCCTCGTTCCAGACAGGCAACGGGATCGGCTCGAAGCGGTTGGCCAGTTGGTCGTCGCTGCGTATCGCGCGCAAGGCTTCGGCCGTCCCAACCGCGACGAGTGGTATCTGCAATTCGTTGCCAAGCCACCGGAGGAGATTGAGAAGCCGCCGCTGCTGGCCGGGAGACCCGGACAGGAGGTTATGCAGTTCGTCGATCACAAGCAGGCGCACATTCGTCATGCGCATGAATCGCATTGCCGCGTCCTGCAGCATGGAGACTCGGTCGCGTGGCCCGTATGGCGCTCCCAACGCCTCGAGAATGGCGCCGAAGAACCGCGTCTCGTCCGGGCCCGCCGGCATCTGCACCCGAACGACCGGAACGCTAGCGATGCCGCCGTCTGACTCGGAAGCGGCGACGGGCCGATGGGATCGTCGGAACTTTTCGACGATCATCGTCTTGCCGTTGTGGTGGGGCCAACAAGCAGCAAATTCGGCATCCGGGTGCGCCGGGGGAACGCAAGCAGATCCTCGAAGGCCACCAAGGCGGATTCTGCCCGTGCGTACGCTATCCAGCGATCCATGCGGATACGACGGATGCGTGTTTCGGCATTCTCGTCGGCGAGCGCCCGTGCGGAATCGTGAAGATGGCTATAGTCATTGCTCATCACCACTCCTCGACGGGAACATACGCTCGTGCGGTTGCACCCCATCCGAAGGAGCTGGAACCGGAACGCCCGGAGCAGGGACGGGCGTTGCGCTGGAAGAACTCGTCTGTACCAGCCGCAATCGCCTTTCCTTGTGACGACGGGCCGTCTTGGTCGCGCGAACGGCTTCGTCTGCGATCTGGCGCATCGCTTCGATCGTCCGGAAGATCGCTGCTTCATCGACGTGCGATCTTCCCTCTTCGGGCAGCCGCTTCAAGGCAAGCCGATGCTCCCAAAGGCTGATCGCCGGCCTACCCAGATCACGATAAGTGAGGTCATAATACACCCCGTCGGGCGCCAGCAGGTAAATCCGGCTGAGGTCGCGCGGATCGTAGCGAACGATCATTTTCTCGGCATGGCCGATCCATGTTCTCAATACGTCGGACCAATAGCCGATCGAGTTGAGCCATACTCCCTCGCGTCTAACCAGGCGCAATTCCAGCGGCAGGAAGTCGATCAGGAAGCGCCGGGGGTCGGCAACCGCCATCGGCTCGCCGCGGCCAGGCGTCATATCATCGCCCGCGATGCCTTGTTCCCAAGCAGCCAGCGGGGTCATGTTGATCCCGCGATGCAGATCGCGGTGATAGACACCGACGATCGCATGGGCGAGCCATCGCTCGACTTCATCAAGCGTCATCGCTGCGGTCTTTTCCGGATCGAGGTCACCTTTTACCCGAATGTCGGAGAAGGTCGTTCCCGGCAGAAGATGGACCTTGCCCATCATCGTGCCAATCAGCCGCTCGATATGGCCGCCATAATGTGGCGTGCGCACCGGCCGATAATCGATGGCAATGTCGTATTGCTCGCATCCCCGTTTCAACGCTTCGGAACGGAATTCCTTTGCATTATCCAGATGAAGTCGCTCGGGAATGCCCCGTACCGGCCAGGGCGCGTTCACGTCACGCTCGGCAAGCCATCCTTCCTTCGGAAGAGCCGCATGGCTCAGGCAGAGCGCAACCGACGTTGCGGATGGCGGCTCCAGGGACAGGTGGAAGCCAGCAACGCAGCGTGTACACACATCGATCGCAAGGGTCAGCCAAGGACGCTGAATCGGCTCGCGCGTCTGACTGTCAACCACGATCACATCGACCAGAGTGTGGTCGATCTGGATCAACGAAAGCGGCCACAGCGCTTCGAGCGACCCGACCGCGGGATCTTACCGATCGCGCGCAGCTTTGCGACCGCGGCGACCCGTTACGACATCCTTCAACGGACGCATCTCGATCCTGTTGGAGATGGCCTTGCGTCCCGGCAAGACCAGGCCGAGGCGTCGGCAACGTATATGAACCTCATCCACCACGTCCCTGACCCTTGGTTGTTGCCGCGTGAGATAGAAGCTTCCCAGAACATCATCGATGACGTCGTCAACCTCGGGGGTGAGGCGCGACGATCCGCGTTTCGGGCCACGGCCTTGCGGCAGCATGGTCGTCAATCTCGGATCGAGCGCATACCGCTTGAGCAGCGCGTAGACATGCGTCGGCCCGAGACCGAGTTCCAACGCCGCTTTCCGCACATCGGCGCGAGTCCGCCCGGTCATCTCGGCCAATCGCCGGATGATCGGAAAGCGGCGGCGAGCTTCCGCCCATGCAGCCTCCGTGATCGTGCTCAGATCGGGAGCGCTCATGCTACCGACACCCGCGTGGTCATTCGGATCGGTGACGACAGATCGACCCGCAGCAATCCATGGGCGATCATACGCCAGATCAGAGCCGTGGATGCCTCCTGGCTCAACGACAGGGCCGCGATTAACTTTGCCAGTGTCGGAGTGCCCAGTTCCGATACGGCCGCAAGGGCTTCCTTCGCCAGAACATCATCAACAGGATCGCGCCGAAGCGGCAAGAACCGCCTGGCGGCTTCCAGTCTCCAACCTCGGATTCCTCGTTCCGTGGCAATCCGGAACCGGCTGTTCCGTTCAAACGCCCAGTCGCGGCCTGCCGCAAATGCAGGACGAAGCCGAGGCCAATCTTTTCGCAGATCGGCTCTGTATTTGATCTCGATGAGTTCCGAACGACCATCGCTCCATTCGACGAAATAGTCCGGGGTATACCGGCGGCGTCTTCCGGCAGCCCCAAATCGGATCGTGACCGGCTGCGATATAATTCGGGCGCCATCGTCGAGAAAGCGCGTCAGTGTGACGAAGTCCCGCTCCAGCGCGCTCTCGTGGTGTGCCAGCCCGTTCTCAACACGCTGGAAACCTACCACATGCGAACGTCGACTCGGCGGGATGCGACGCAATCCCATCTCCATTTGGCTTGCGACTCAGTACACTGATTACGCACAATCTCGCGTCAGTTCACAATTAAGGAGCGGGCGCACGCAGCCAAAATCCCCGGAAAGATTCATTTCCGGGGATTCGCCGATTCACGAATTAAAGAAAACCGACAGGAACCGACTGAACGCCACCATCTGCTCGAGATCAGACAGGCAGAGAGCGCGCATGAAGCCCAAGATTGCCGACGAAGTCCCTGGTCGGAAAGTCTCACGAGCTATGACAAGGAGCATTTCATGATCTACCTGCAGATCCTCGACGCCTGTGCCGACAAGGCGATCACGTCGCTTCTCGACCGGCTCGGCAAGACCACTGGTCGACAGATCGGATGGACGCAGTCACGTGTCTGCACTTTCCGCAACCAACTCGATATCGCCGTCTACAAAAAGGACGAACGAGCCGGACGCGGCGAACATACCTGCAGGAAACGGCTGCAAAGCTCAGACTACGGCCAATGAGCGTGCTGCATATGATCCGCGCCGGTCATCTGAAGGCAGAGCAGTATTCCAAGGGCACGCGATGGATCATCAACCATGAAGATATCAAGCGACTCGATATTCCGCGCCAGTCCGGAACGGATGGGTAAGGCCCAATGTCACAATCAAAAGATCAACAGATCCTGCTTTTTAATAACATAGCGGTGTGCATTATGTCCTGGGTTCGGGAACACCGGTGAACTGCCGCCCGCCAACTCGGGAATAGTGCCGCCGAGGCCGAAACTGGCCATTGCCGTTGTGAAGCTGCTCGCGCCGACCGAGCCTGCGACTTGGTTTCTCACCGAACTGCTCCTCAATGAACTTGGCCAACGCAAGAGGCGTTTCATCCGGACGAGGATGGCACCGCCGTTGGTGGCGATGGCGACGACTTTGCTACGGCCAGCGTCCTCGCTCATTTGCTGGCGCTCTCCACGACGATGGTTTGCGTGTTCTCGTCATCGTCATGGCATGCTTTTCTCCATGCTGTCCTGCACTGCGCTGATGCTATCGCGAATGATTGACAGACCACGCCGCAGGTCAGCCTCTGCAATGGTAAGAGCAACAAAGAACTTGAGCACCTCGTTCCGTCCGCCACAGGTCTCGATCACCAAGCCGCGACGAAGTGCTTCCCGTGAGATTTGAACCGGCAATGAATGGTGCTTTTGAAATACTAGCCCGTACATCAATCCTCGACCCCGTACGCTTAAGTCCAAATTGGGGAAATCGTGTGCAATGGACTTGAGTTCCGTAGCCAGGATGCAGGACTTGCGAGCGATTTCGTCCTCAAATTTGGCGTCGGCCCAGTATGTGTCCAGAGCCGCCCGAGCCGTAACGAAAGCAAGGTTGTTACCTCTGAACGTGCCGCTATGCGCGCCAGGCGACCAAACATCCAGCTCAGGCTTCAGAAGAACGAGAGACATCGGCGTTCCAATCGCCGACAAGGACTTTGACAAAGTAACGATGTCCGGCACGATCCCAGCCGCTTCAAAACTGAAAAATTTGCCTGTGCGACCGACACCCGCCTGAATGTCATCGAGGATCATTAAAATCCCGTGTCGCGAGGTCAAATCACGCAGCCGCTGGAGCCATTCAAAACTGGCAGGATTGATGCCCCCTTCGCCTTGGACTGCTTCCAGAATGACCGCGGCAGGTTTGTCTAGACCGCTGCTCGGATCATTGAGCAGCTTCTCAAGGTAGGAGAGTGTGTCCACTGAAGGGCCGAGATAACCATCGTAGGGCAAAGATGTCACGTTCCCGAGGGGGTAGCCTGCGGCAGTGCGAAACTTTTTGTTTCCGGTTGCGGCCAACGATCCAGCGCTGACACCGTGAAACGAATTGGCAAACGCGACGATGTTTGACTTGGTTGTGACTATGCGAGCCAGCTTCAGTGCCGCCTCCACCGCGTTCGTACCCGTGGGACCTGTGAATTGCAATTTGTAAGTCAGACCACGTGGCTTCAGAATATACCGCTCAAAGGCCTCGATGAATGCCTTCTTGGCGCTGGTAGCGAGGTCGAGCCCGTGCACGATTCCGTCGCGTTCTATGTAATCCAGCAACGGTTGCTTGAAGGCCGGGTTATTATGCCCGTAATTGAGGGCACCTGCCCCCGCGAAGAAGTCGAGGTATTCACGACCGTCTACATCTATCAGAGTAGTACCAACCGCGCGATCGAAAAGGATCGGAAAGGAACGGATGTAGCCACGTACTTCGGACTCGACGCGCTCGAAAATCGCGATGCTCCCATCGTTCGAAGGCGAGAACTTCTTGTTCATAGTGGAAACCTCCTTGTTCATAGGGCGAACTCTTTTCGGATAGATAGCCTGCAGCCGTGTGAGGGGCAGACCGATGGGTGCTCGCTTGGTGGATGCTCATCGTCAGCTAGACATGGACCGGGTCAACAAATAGAGGAGTGGAACCAAAACAATGTAGGACCTGATCTTCTAGAATGCGAGTTTGTTGTGTTAAAGATATAGGATTTTCTGTAACAGTTTTGTTTCCGGCGCGTGGAATTTACTTGAAATTAAAGTGGCGGCGATTGTACGCTGATGTTGCTGGAGTCGCACACCTAAGAGCCTGAATAAAAAAGGTTTTTGATACCGTGTTCTCGCGAGCCTGCGGGTGAGCAGACGAATGTAGGAGACGCATATCCAGGCTTCGGCAGAAGCGATGGATTTCTATAGTCCTTGGCCAGCCTGCGGCATCGCCCCCAGACAGGCGGAAGTTCAACACGTCTTCGCCGACGGTGGCTGTGCCGGAAGCTTAAGGACGCAATGCAAGATCGGCACGTCTACCCTTGAGATCGTCAATCGGACGGATAGAGCTGTGGCGGAAACTGGGTGATGACGGTTTGAGGAGCGCGGCGTATCGAGGCGGGTGATGAAGCCTGCCAGAACCTCTCGAGAGAGCGATACGCCATGATTCACTGACGGATGTGCTTTGCACCGGGGCGCGCAAATTGCTAGCGCAGGCGATCGAGATCGAGGCCGAGACGTTTCTTGCCGAGATGCGGGATCTCAAGCTTGCCGATGGCCGTGACCGGATTGTCCGCCATGGTCACGGCCCGGAGCCGAGCATCCAGACGGGCATCGGTCCGGTGCCAGTCAGCCGGGTGAAGATCCGGGATCGCGGCGCGAATGGCGAGGTTGATCGGGTCCGGTTCGCCTCATCGATCCTACCGGAATGGGCGAGTCGGACGCGAAGCCTGGATGCGCTGCTTCCCGTTCTCTACCTGCGCGGTGGCGTCAGTCGGCATACGCGCGACTCCTATTCCCTGAGCTTCCAGTTGCTCTTCATGTTCGCCGCAAAGCGGCTGAAGGTCTCGCCATCGGCGCTGACGCTGGAGCAACTCGACGCCGGCCTCATCAGCGACTTCCTGGAGTATCTCGAGGATAAGCGCAAAAACGCGCCGGTGACGCGCAATGTCAGGCTGGCAGCCATCAAGTCCTTCTTCCGCTTCCTCGAATACAGGCAGCCGGCAGCCCTGGAGCATGTCCGCCGCGTCCTGGCCATCCCATTCAAGAAGACGGATCAGCGTCTGGTCCCCTATCTCCTGCGCGAGGAGCTGCAAGCGGTGCTCGACGGCGCCGATCAGGACCAGCATGCATTCGGCTTGGTCTTCCATCCGCGCCTGCAGGTAGACCCCGTCCGCCCACACATTGGAGCGGCGGGCCGAAAGATCGCGCTTTTGCCAACGCTCGTAATCGGCGTTCCACTGTTGTTTCGACGGGCGATTTTCAGGAAGCGCTAAGCGCGCTTGTGGGCAAGGACGAGCCGAACCTTTCACCCTCGGTGATCACGCGGCTGACGGCAGGGCGTCATGATTGCCTCCCTTCGGTAATGAACTCTTCACCGGCCGCGGCGACGTCGCGCATGAGGTCGGCGGTGGCCTCCAGATACCAGTAGGTCGCATAGATGTTGACGTGACCCCATGTAGGTCGCAAGCGCCGCCATATGCGCGCCGCTTCGGCTTCGATCCGTCGGACTGCCTTGCAGCGCGCGCGCCGCAAACGTGTGCCGCTAATTCCGGGTTCGGAATTAACGGCATAACTCCGAGTGCCGGATTATTCGGAGTGGCGGCCGGGAGGCCAAAGAGTGCGGGCGATCTGTGGCTGTTGGGTCGGCATAATCAGAGGCTCTTCAGGAATGCAAGGAGATGGTCGTCGGGCTTGTAGCGCCCCAACCGGATGTCCGCCGTGTCGGTCCTCGCCAGAGCTTGCTCCTTGAGCCTCATGTCGGCCTGAAGATAGATGGCGGTGGTTTCGACGGACTCGTGGCCCAGCCACAGACCCGCGATGTCGACTTTGGCATAGATCTGTGTCGTGTTCGGCTGGCTGTGGCGGAGAAGTTGACCGATTTCAACGAGCGAGGCGCCGCGGCGCAGCAGATCGGTGGCGAGTGAGTGACGCAACAGGTGCGCACCCTTGAACGCCGGCGTCAGACCGGCGCGCTTGAGCGCACGATGGACAATGCAGCAAATAGTCGACGGGCTGACAAAACTCCGTCTGGGCGCCTTTATGCGAATGAAGACGCGGCGTGTTGAGCAAGCAGGCCGATCCTGCCGCAGATAGTCGACCAAGGCGGCACCGACATCCGCCGGCAGTGGCAGCCGCGCCAGCCGTTGACCCTTGCCATGCACGACGATCTCGCCGCAATCCCAGTCGAGGTCGTCCCGGGTCAAGGCTGAGACTTCGCTAGTCCCTGCGGCCGGCCGGTGTTCTCCTGTCGCAAGACTCAAGGAGCCGTTCGACCTGTTCGGCAGGCAGCGCCTTCGGCAGGTGTGCCAAGCGCCAGCCGGCGATCCCAGGTACCGCGACAGCGAGATCGGTGGCAAGCAACCCGCGTTGCTGGAGGAAGCGCAGAACGAACGCAGCGCGGTGACCGCCAACTTGGCGCGGCCGGGCGAACCGGCCTGAGCTCGCCGCACGATGAACCGATGAACGTCGCCCACTCGCAGGCGGTCAAAATCCGGATCGTTGTCGCCAAACTGTTCGTCCAGGAACCCACGAACAATCGGCAGATAGTTCATCAATGTCGATGCCGAGAGACCACGCTCGGTGCGCAGGAATTCCCCAAATGCGTCGATCAGCTTACCCTTGGCGCTCGTATCGACCTCTGGCAGCGGCACCGGCACGCCGCCCGTGTCGCGCAGATATCGGAGCAACTGCCGAAGGGTCCAGGCATCGCCACGCCTCGGGCGCTGACCAAGTTCCGTCAGAAATCGATCTGCGTCCTCTTCCCCGAGCAAGCTCAGCGGAACATCCTGCCTCTCCACCCAAGCACTGAAACCGGCCAGGAGCTTAATCAGTCGTTTTGGCGTATCCCTGGCGATCGAACAAAGCCTCGTAACCATCCAGGTGGCTAGCCAATCGGCCTCTCCAGCGATCTTTGGCTAGCGCCTCATTCAGATCAATCATCGTCTGTCTCCCTATAGCGCGGGAAAGTCCACGCTCAGAAAGAGCAGCCGAATAATGCCGAGCAATCAACGGCCGACGCTGATCCAATTACTTGTATTCATGAGAAAATTATGCCGCGGCGATGGCGTCACTCGGAACAATCCGGCACTCGGAGTTATGGCGCAAATCGTGCAGACGCGGGCGGCGCTTCGCCGCCGGTACGATACCCGCCGTGCCGACCAGCCTGTCGAAGGTCTCTTTGGCAGCAATGTAGCGCAGAGGCAGACCACGCGCGTCAACGAGTGGACTTGCGTTTGCCCGCGCTCGGTCGCAAAGGCGGCAAAGCTCCTGAGCAAGTATTCCGCATTCAGCATTGCGAATCCAGTGGCACGGCGGAGCGCCAGATAAGTCTCGATGGCCTTCAACATCAGAGAACCTCCGGCGGCATCGTGTTGCTCCAATTGGCGGCGGAATCCAGAGCTAGGCCCGATTGCGTGACACGGCTCGGTCAATCGAGCCTGGTCA
>NZ_JAMYSC010000083.1:0-21618 GCF_040321755.1 Mesorhizobium sp. M0276
TCCTGAAGTTCATGACTGCCCTCACCATCACCGAGGCTGACCTGCGCCGGGGTCTTTCCATCATTCGCGAAAGCATCAGCGCTGTGCAGGACATGGCGTAGACCCTCCGAGACTAGAAGCGCGCATCCCGCTGCCGTAACCGATCCCTCAGGGCCGGGATTCCGGCAAGAGCTTCGGCGAAGCAGCGGCGCCTTCTGCCCTCCCCGCAGCAACTCTAGGATTCCCGCGATCATGGTGGGAAACAAGATGGCTGATCCGATCGCGAGAGAGAACTGGCATGGCTAATACAGATGTGATCAAGAATTTCATCAATGGAGAGTGGCGAGATTCTGTGTCCGGCACACGTATCGAGGTCGATGACCCGTCAAATGCCGAGACGATTGCCGTCGTAGCAGAAGCAGGGCCCGAAGAGGTCGAGCTCGCGGTTGCTGCTGCTCACCGCGTTTTTCGCGACCGCGTTCTGATAGACATGCACCCCTACGATCGTGGACGCATGCTGTTTCGCATTGCCGACGCACTTGACACGCGCCACGAGGATATTGCGACCATTAACTGCGCCGAGACGGGGAAGGCGCTGGATCTCGCCCGTGACGAAGTTCGAACCGCCATCAGATACCTGCGGTACTATGGTGGGTTGGCCGACAAGCTTGAAGGGCGCTCGATTCCGCGCGGCGCCAACCTGGTCGACTACACTGTCAGAAGTCCCTTTGGCGTGTCCGCCCACATCGTTCCGTGGAATGGTCCACTGGAACTTACAGCCCGTTCGCTGGCCTGCGCCATCGCAACCGGCAACTCAGTCGTGGTGAAGTCGCCCGAGCTGGCTCCCCTTTCCGGATTTGAACTCGCGCGTGCCTGCGAGACCGCGGGTCTGCCTGCCGGAACAGTCAACGTGCTCACTGGATACGGCCAGACGGCAGGCAAGGCGCTGATCGAGCATCGCGATGTTCGTCACATCGTCTTCACAGGCTCGGTGGCCACCGGGCGAACGGTTCTTAAGACCGCATCAGAGCGGATCGTGCCCTGCATAATGGAACTGGGGGGCAAGTCGGCTGCAGTTGTGTATTCCGATGCCGATCTCGATTGTGTTGTGGAAGCAATACGCATCGGGTCTTTTCTAAATGCCGGCCAGAACTGCAACAACCTTACACGTCTGATTGTGGAGCGTTCTATCGCACAGGAACTGGTGGAAAGAGTGAAGGTCCGCGTAGAGCAACTGTCGATCGGTCCAGGACGCGAGAATTGCAACATCACACCGTTGATTTCCCAAAAGCAACGACAGGGGATCGAGCGGGCTTGCCAGACGGCCCTCTCGCAGGGCGCACGGCTCGTGACCGGCGGGACTGCACTTTCGGAGCGGAGCGGCTATTTCATGGCTGCCACGGTGTTTGCCGATGTTACGCGAGACAGCAGTCTGTTTCAGCAAGAAGCATTCGGTCCTGTTCTTGCCGTCACCACGTTTGATGATCCGATAGAGGCGGTCGATCTAGCGAACGACACCGATCACGGCTTGGCAGCGGGCGTGTTCACGCGGGATCTCGACCGGGCACTTTGGACCGCCGATCGTCTTTGGGCCGGCCAAGTCTACGTAAACGGGTGGTTCGTCGGTGGCGTAGAAACGCCATTCGGCGGAGTAAAGCAGTCCGGCTACGGTAGGGAGAAGGGTCAGGAAGCGCTGGACGGCTACGTTCAGACCAGAAACATTGGGATTCAGATCTCCCAGCCATCCGGTTCAGTCAGCAGCAGGCAGAGGGGCGCACCATGACCACAACATGGCGCAGATCGATTATCGGTCCGCCCGATTGGCCATCCGGGAAAGGTAGGCGCAGGAGACTTGTCTCTGTCGACTGTTCTTGCGACGAGTGCCTATGTGCTTCCCATTGATTTGATCGCACATACGGGCGGCTACAGCCGCTCTCCGAGCGGTTTGCGTGTCGTTGCGGTCGGGTCCTTTCCGGGAAGGACTTAAATGATGCCGCGGGTTGCAGGGCAGGTCACCAATGTGCATCACGCCGCGTTCGGAATTGCGGGAAACGTTGGGCGCGGTCTCCCAACCCTCTGGCTGGCCTCGACCATGTCCATCCTAGAGGGCTACACCGACTTCGATGCGGCTGGCGCTGGGGACGTTGTGCTGCAGATGGTATAGCCCCACACCAACGGGCCGGTGGCGAAGTGCCGATCATCGGGGCGCCGCGCGGCCTGTTGCCATCATCGGCCAAAGGGCCGTCGCCCGCAGGGGCCATACTGGAGGAGCTCCGGTTCGACATCATACCCGGCACCGGCCTTCTGCCAGGCAACATTCCTGGCCCCGTTGATGGCTGGCTGACGCTGCTGCGCGACCACAGCAGCGGCGAGCTGGAAGAGGTGATCGCGCCGCGATCCACTATGCCGACCAGGGTTATTTTCTCGTGCATTGCTACCGTGCGTGAGCTTTTCCTCACCCATGGCCCTCCTCGGCCACCGTCTACCTGCCCGGCGCAGGCGGGATGCCCCCAGGTCGGTCGGCTCTTCCGCAACCCTGAGCTTGCCGCGCTTTAGGGAAAACGCCGCTTTCCTGCGGTAATAGAAGATTGTTTCGCGCAAAGCGGTTTATTAACACTGGTACACTCACAAAGTGGGCGGTCCTCTCCCTAAGATCAAAGCCGTCCTGACGCGGTTTAGTTTTGCTTGGGGAAATAATGATCACTGAACACAGCATATCGGTTGGTGGTATCGCGACATCGTATTGCGAGAACGGAGCCGGTAAGCCAATTGTATTTCTACATGGTGCCGGCTTCGGCGCAGAGGGAAAGGCTTCCTTCATTCGGCAGCTGAACGGGTTATCCGACGAATTTAGGGTCATCGCGGTTGACCAGCTCCATTTCGGCGGGACAGATTATCCAGCTGATGGCAAACAATATTAACCGGCTCGGTCGTGTGGATCATGTAATTAGCTTCATCGAGGCGCTGGGATTGAAGCAGATCACGCTAGTCGGCCATTCAGAAGGATCATTCGTCGCCGCTCGAGTTGCGATCGTGCGTCCCGACCTTGTTTCAAAGCTCATACTGCTGACCGCCAACTCCGTATCGCCGGCGTTTGGAGACGACCGTGACGAAGCCTGGGTACAGGCCTGCCGGCAGACTTACGACTATTCAGGCACGATGCCGAGCGAAGAGGAATACATCGCCGCGTGGCAGGAAAGCTGCCGCGCCTATGGGCAGGATGTGGAAGACGCCAAGCGAGAGGCCTATCGGCAGGCCGCCGCGCGCGGACAATGGGAGATCTGGCAGTGCCTGACCGAAGAAGACACCAATTTGCATCTCTACTTGGTGCTGCAGCAGAAATACATCTTCCCCTATTTTGATCGGCTTCGGGTCCAGACGTTGATTATCTGGTCCAAAAATGACCCCACCGTCACGGCGGATCAGGGGCTGAAGCTGTGCTGATCAGGAATTCGGATTTCCACCTGCTGAACAATGCAGGCCATTACATCCACATAGATCAGAGCGAAGGCGTGAACAGACTCATCCGTCAATGGCACGGGTAAGCAACGGCGAAGGGGTCCGCCAGCATTTTCCGGAGGGGCATCTCTTCCCACGGCTGCGGTCGCACCTGCGGCAACAGCCACGTGCAGCTCAACTCTGAAGAGATCACTAAGTTCTCAATGCCTGGCTTCCCAGGGCGTTGCGACGATGCTGCGTATTTCGCAAAAACAGGACTGTTGTTCCACTAAGTCGCGGCCCGGAGTTTCACTAAGTAGCGGACAGCAGGATGGGATCGGCGCTCGGGTGCCTCGCGCGATATAATCGCCCAATCGGGCTCGTCCAAATCCTGCGGCGGACGGCCAACCCGGCGAAACGGAGGCCGCTCAAGCTATGCGTCGTTGTCACAGCTCGGCGGCAGCAGCAGGCCGAGATGCCAGCCTCACGCGCCCGCAACAGATAGGTCGAAGCGAACTCTTGCTGATCTTCAGCCGTTCCGTCACCACTCGCACCGAGGCACTACTCATGCGTCAGGCGCAGGTGATCGTGCATCTTTCACTGGCGTTCGTCTCGCTTGCTCCCGTATTGGGATTGCCCTCTCAGCCCGATGAGGAGGAGCAGAATGCCAGAATGGCGCTCCCGAGAACCAACCGCTATATCCGCACGGAAACGTGACGCTCCCATTCTGATCGATGTCTGCAATTCACGCCTGTCGAAATTCGGGGGCACATCTACCAAATCGGTCCGATTCGTACCGTGATATATATTCTTGTGCCTGACCATCAACTCGAAGGCTGGTTGACCTCCTTCCGCCTTGCGCACGATTCAGGTGATGGCCGGTGACTAGGATCGAGTGCGGATGCGAAATACGACCTATTGCGCTCTGAGGTGGAGTGTGCGAAACGGTCTTAGTGGGGCCGGTGGATACCGTTAGACGCCCGAAGCTCCCAGGCACTCGCTACATCTTAGCAGATCCAGCGAACCGGCACCCTGGTGCTGGCGGCCGGCCTACGACCAATGCATTCGCCGCACGTCCCGCTTCAGACAGCTCGGCTCGGCGGGATCGCGGCACTCGAACAGCACCTTTGGGGTAGAGCTACGACGTCACGGCCGAACCGGGGACGCCTAAAAGGATGCAAGGGCCGTTCACTTCGCCAGCCAACAGGCGGCCATGTGTTGCGGCCCAACTTCGACGGCCGGCGGCTCCTCTGATTTGCAGCGGTCAAAGGCCAGCGGGCAACGCGGATGGAAACGACAGCCTTTCGGCACGCGCGCGGCACTTGGAACCTCGCCTTGCAGGGTCGGCATCTCGGCGCGACCTGCCTTTCGGCCAATCTGCGGGGTGGCATTGCGCAGGGCGACTGTATAGGGATGGCGTGGGTTGAATGTGATCTCTTCGGCGCTACCGATCTCGACCAATTTTCCAAGATACAAGACGGCAATCCTGTCGGCGATCAACCAGGCAAGCGGCAGGTCGTGCGTGATGAACAGCAGCGCCATGTTGTGCTTGTCGCGCAGGCCGACCAGGACCTGGAGGATCTGCGCGCGTATCGAGACATCGAGCATCGACACAGGCTCATCAGCAACGATGAGCTCGGGCCTGACGGCAAGCGCGCCGGCAATCACGACCCGCTGGCGCTGCCCGCCAGATAGTTCATGTGGGAACCGGGAGAAGAAATCACCGGGAGGATTGAGCCCGGCCGCCGCAAGCGCGTCGCTGACCCGCTCGGCGAGCTGGGTGCCGTTCTTGACCAGTCGCATTGAACGCAGCGGCTCCGCCACGATATCGAATACGGTATGTCGTGGATTGAGCGCCTGATATGCGTCCTGAAAGATCATCTGCACGCGATGCCGGTAAGGACGCAATGCCGAGGAGCCCCGCTCCTCTGTCATGTCGCGGCCTTCGAACAGCAGTCTGCCGCCTGTCGGCTGAGCTAGCTTGGTGATGACACGGCCCACCGTTGTCTTGCCGCTCCCCGATTCCCCAACGAGGGCGACGATCTCGCCCCGTCCGATGTTGAGGTCGATTCCGTCCACCGCGCGCACGGCGCCGGCAGGGCGGCCCAGGACACGGTCGAACAGCCCGCCCTGGATAGGAAAATGGACCTGAATGCTCTCAAGACGCAGTATATCGGCGGTGTCAGGCATGAGCTGCGACCTTGGCTTCTTGCGAGGACCGGTGAAGGTGACAGGCAACGCGCCCCCGCCCGAACTGATCGAGGCCGGGGACTTCGGTCCCGCAAATCCCCATGGCCGACGGGCAACGTGGATGGAAGGCGCAGCCTGAGGGTCGATTGACCAAGTTGGGCGGATCACCGGGGATGGGCCGAATGATCCGTTTCCCACTCGCCGGGTTCGGGATCGAGTCGATCAGCAGGCGGGTATAGGGATGTTTGGGCTGGGCGAAGATCTCGGCGACCGAACCATCCTCGACGATCCGGCCCGCGTACATGATCATCACGCGATCACAACACTCAGCCACCACAGAAAGGTCGTGAGTGATCAAAATGAGGGCAAGGCCAAGCCTCGATCGCAACTCACCCAGCAGTTTGAGAATCTGAGCTTGCGTAATGACATCCAGTGCGGTCGTGGGCTCATCGCCGATGACGATCGAGGGGCGACATGCAAGCGCCATGGCAATCATCACCCTTTGACGCATGCCGCCCGACAACTCGTGCGGATAGGCGGAACCGCGATCCGCCGGAATGCCGACAAGTTCGAGCAGCTCCCGTGCCCGCGCAGTCGCCTCCCCACGCGACATGCCGAGCTTCAGCACACACGGCTCCGCGATTTGCTTGATGATGCGGTGGACCGGATTGAGCGCATTCATCGCGCCTTGGAAGACAACGGACGTTTCGCTCCAGCGATGCGGCCGCATCGCCGCATCGTCATCGATCGGCAGTCGCTCTCCGCGATATCGTACCTCGCCCTCGCTGACCTTTGCGTTGGGTGACAGCAGACCCGCAATCGCCATTGCAGTCGTGGTCTTCCCGCTGCCCGATTCTCCGACGAGGCCAACGGCCTCTCCGGCCCGGAGCGCGAAGCTTACGCCATCGATTGCTCGCAATGAAACGCCCTTGAGCCCGTAGTCGACAGAGAGCCCGTCAACCTCCAATAGCGATGCTCTGCCTTGAGAGGAGTCCATCATGGGATCACCCGCCGCCGTGGATTGAACGTGTCGTCGAGGGCATTGCCAATCAGGACGAAGCTGAGCGAGACCGTGAGGACGCACACTCCGGGGGCACCGAGATACCACCAGGCTCCAGCACTGGCCGCGCCGGCGCGCTGGGCGAGCGCGAGTAAAGTACCCCATGAAGGCTGCAACGGATCGCCAAGCCCGAGAAACGAGAGCGAGGTCTCGACATAGATTGCGCCGGCGACGACCAGGGCACCATTGGCTGCTATTTGCGGCACGAGATTTGGAAGGATGTGCCTTACCATGATGTTGAGATTGCTGCTGCCCACAACGCGTGCGCGATCGATGAATGTTCGCTCTTTAAGCGATAGCGTCTGACTGCGAACGATACGCGCGACGAAGGCCCAGCTTGTCATGCCGATAACGACAAGAATCACGAAAAGAGAAGGACGGAAACCGAGGATTTCTCTGCCCCGACCCATCACCTCGAGAACCACCGGTGTGATGACCAGCGCTAGCACGAACGAGGGCATGACGAAAAAGAAGTCTGTCAAGCGCATCAGCCAGACGTCCACCCACCCACCAAAGTAGCCCGCGGTGATACCTACCGAAGTGCCGACGAAGAGGCTGATAACGGTCGCTAGCAGCGCGATCGTAAGCGATATCCGAGCACCATGGACGACCAGATTGAGCACGTCTCGCCCCACCTCGTCCGTGCCGAGCAGATGCTCGCCTGAGGGTGGCACGAGGAAATCGCCGGTTGCATTGATCGCAGTATGAAGCGGCCCCACCAGAATATTTGGGATCGCTGTCATAACAAGAAAGAATACCAGACACACGAGGCCCACCTGAGCGCCGCCGTAGCCGAGAAATTGACGCAGAAAGCCTTTTATCGCACGCGCGCGGCCTCGCGGGGAATACCGAACTGTACTTTCACTCATTGTCGGACCCTAGGATCAAGAAGGCCGTAGGCAAGATCGGCTACGAGGTTTGCGACAACAATCGAGGCACCAAGCAACAGGAATATTCCTTGAAGGACTGGATAGTCCCGTGCGTTGAGCGCCTCGACCGTCAGGCCGCCGATCCCTGGCCAGGCAAAGACTGCTTCGACGGTGATGGCCCCGGCAACCACGTAGCCGAGATTGAGGGTAATCAAAGTTACAACCGGCAGCATCGCATTTCGAAATGCATGACGCATCAACATCTGACCGCCGGTCAGTCCCTTGGCCCGTGCAGTCGCCATGTAATCCTCGGTGACAACGTCGCTCATCGCAGCGCGAGCAACCACCACGTATTGGCCGATGAGTCCAAGGGCCACCGCGGTGACCGGGAGCGTGAGATGCCGCAGGAAGTCGAGGAACGAACCAAAGGAGCCCGTGATCGCGCCGGGCGAGTATGCACCGTAGCCCGGAAACCAACCCAGCGACGTGCTGAAGATCACCACCAGGATCATGGCCATCCAGAAGGAAGGCGTCGAATAGAGCAGCAGAGAGCTGCCGGTGGCAAGAGTGTCAAGGACTCCTCCTCGGCGCCAGCCTGCGTAGATACCAAGCATCACCCCAATAAGGATTGCAATTACCTGAGCAACCCCGACCAGGACGATGGTGGCCGGCAAGCGCTCGGAAATAAGATCAGCGACATGCCTGCCTCTGAACTTGAAGCTGTAGCCAAGATCACCTTGAAGGGTTGTCGACAAATACTCGACAAGCTGATCAGGGATCAGCGGCCGATCAAGGCCCCAGCGCTGGCGTTGCGCCTCGATCTGCTCAGCGGACACGCTGGTGCGCGCCCCGCCAAGGAGAAGTGATGAAGGGTCTCCGGGAATGACCCTGAACAGGATGAAGTTCAGGACCGCCACCATTAGCAGGGTGATCATGGCCCTGATGAGGATGCGCCCGATGTGCCGACTCGCCCTGCCTCCCTTCACGGCGTTGGCACCGGCTTCAGGCGATCAAACGGGAAATAGCCCCATTGCGACACCAAATCTTGGCCCCCCCATCCCTCGAAGCAATCCTTGCGACGGGCCTCAAGCACCAACGGGTAAGCTAGCATGATGTAGGGGGCTTCAGAGTATATGAGCCGCACCGCCTGATCGACCAACTCTTGGCTCTTCTTCAGGTCGACGGTGACCTCGATCTGAGACAGAAGCTGATCGAACTTCTCGTTGCCCCAGTATGACCTGTTGGAGTGGTCAGCACTTTTGCCCAAGCTGAGGAGGTCGGGAGCGCTGGGAGACGGCCAGCTAGCGGCAACGAGCAGATCCCAGCCTCCACCGCCGTTCGCCGGCCCTGCCGTACGGGCGTCGAGCGCTCCGGAGTCGAGCTGGGTCACCGATACAGGGATGCCGATTTGTCCCAACCAGCCAGCGATAAGCTGCACGGCCGCAATTGGCATCTCAAGGGTACCGGAAGGGGTTCCGGTAATCAGCTCCAGCTGGATGCCGTTTCCCTCTTTGTCCTCCCGGACGCCGTCCCCCTTGGTGTCCACATAGCCGGCGGCATCGAGCCGGCGACCAGCCTCGGCAAGATCGAAGTGGCGCCTGATGTCGGCCAGGTCCGAGTAGTAATCGGTAGCCGACGGCATGACGAGCCCGACCCCAGGATCTGCGTGACCGCGGTAGGCTCGATCGATGATGGCCTTCTGGTCGATCGCATAGCCGATCGCGTCGCGAAACGCCGGATCCTGCAGAGCCTTGGTGCTGCCTGCGCCGTCTCCCGACGCCGTGTTGAAGGCCAGATAATCTCGCTGCTCGACACGCGATTCCCGGACAACGATGTCGGGATCCTTCGAGAGATCGCTCCACTGGGCAGCGGTCAGGCTGGTGCCGTAGTCAAGGCTGCCGCTCTTCAGACCTTGGGCGATCGGATCGGCTGAACTGAACAGGTGCAATATCATGCCGGCCGTCGCCGGTTGCCCCGTGCGGAAGTACGGATTCGGCGTGAAGCGAACAAACTGACCCTGCTGAAACTCCGAAACGATCATAGGGCCAGTTGCCACCAGCGGCGCGTCGTTGCGGAAGGTGCCACGCGCATCGGCGTAGCTGATGTCCTTCCAAATATGCTCGGGGACAATCATCGTGAAGCTGTCAATTGGCCAACGTGTTGCGACCTTGGTCACCATTTGCAAAGTCTCGTCGTCCAGGGCCGTTATCGACTGGACCTGATCGAGCCCACTGGTGTTATTCCAACCGCTGTTCAGTTCGTCCGGCTTGCCCATGGAGCCGCGCAGGTAGTTATAGGTGAACGCGGCGTCTCTGGCCGTGGCAGGCTTGCCGTCCGACCACTTCATGCCGGGCCAGATCTTGAAGGTCCAAGTGAAGTTATCGTCCGCGACCGACCACGATTTGGCAAAGCCCTTTCGATCCTCGTGTCGCTGGGCGTCCATGCACACCAGGGAGTCATAAGTAAACACCAGCGGCCACCAGTTGCCCCAAGACGCGAACGGATTCAAAGTATCGGGGGCGGAGATTGCACCCACGCGCACGATGTGATCATCGCACGATGACTCGGCGAACGCCCGTGAGCACAAGCTCCAAGGTGCTGCCGTTCCCAGCAGCATGGCTTTCAGGACCGCCCGGCGATCGAGTGACCAGTTGTTCATCCGTTAATTCCTCCGTTCTTGTTCCCTACCGGACCGTTCATCGCCCATTTTATGATATGTAATAGGCAAACCGGGACCCGTTTTACGCAAATCTACCTCGCATCTGCAGAAAGCTGGCGTTTTTTTGCTTTCTGCGCATATTTCCAACGATAGATGGGTGGTTTGGGAAATCCTCAGATACCGTCAGCTCTGCGGGGCCGCTGGCTTCCGGGTCAGCATCGCGGACCGTAACTCCCAAGGCGTGACGAGCCGATGGGCTTGCGGCCACGATCATTCCCCGTTCGGCACTCGCAGTTGATGCTATCGGCGTTCCTTGGGGCGCCTCTTCCGCATACCGTTCGCGATGGATTGGCATTCGCTTTCGCCGCCAGCTTTGGGAGAACGGCTTGCCCCTTCCAACGTAATCAGCAACAACGATCAGCTCGTCGTGTCAGGCCCATGCCGGAGCCGACTCTCATTTCACTTCTCCCTCGGTCTCGGCAACAATGCCTGTCTACTAACTGGTGGCCGGGTAACGTCTGAGCTAAAGCTCACCGAATCGGCAGTCCGCCGGGGACAAACTCAGTTCCCTTTCGACAAGGCTGAGCTCGTTGCGTGCCCCACTCGGGTGCCGGTGCTAGGGCGACTGCCCCCGGAAGGACGGGCAAGAGAATTTTGGAAGGATATTTCTCCGAATGATAAACCCTGTTGATAGACGGAGCGCCAGCAGGAATGCTGCCGATGTCGCTATGCATAATAGGATTGGGAGCACCAATAGTTAGCTCGAGGCTATGTCCTTGCCGAACAACGTGAGCGATCGGAGCCAGCAACGACATCCGTATCTCGTAAATGTGGCCGGGCGTGAGTTTCTCAAATTTGCGAAATGAATGGACCACTTCGTCCGCATATGTCCGCGCCTCGTCGACCGAACGGAGGGAAGCGCGCAGCAGGCCTGACTGTAAGAAGAGTACGCTGCCCGCAGGATCGACGTCTTTCAACGTTAATTCCAAGTCAACGTCATCTCCATTGTCGATGCTGACATAGAGCGTTACTTCTGGGTTTCCAAGCAGCGTCATATCCGAAACGACTGCGGCCGTCCGGTAGTTCAACACGCCTACCGCGTGCGGCTGGATCGCGAATTGCTGATTGCTTCCGTAAAGCTCTGCACCCACCGGGTAGAGATATGTGCGAGAACCTTCATTGGGGCTAGCTTGAGTTGTATCAGGCGAGATCCTGGCGTCAGCCGTGAGATAGTATGGGCGACGCTCGACCTCTGGTTCTGGCCAAATCTTGTGCCTTGTGACCCAGCCCGCAACCGATTTCTTAGGGTCTCCATTGGGCTCTTTGACCTCCCAATAAACGGTTACGGGCGGTTCTTGTTCTATTCCATTCTCAATCCCCTTCACCCAACGGTCCAAGAACTTCATTCGCTCATCGTCTACCAGGCTATAGCTTTCAGGCCCAGGTCCGCCGATTCGGTGATCGCCGTTCATCAGGACAAGCTTCTTGTGCTCCACCGTCGGCATTAGTTGAGTAAATAGCCGAGCACTTTCCCTGACCGCGCCGCCACAGGTGTCTTGCCATGAGGCGATGAGCATAGTGGGCACATCTACCTTGCCGGCGACCTCATCGCGCGCCAAATAGTTCGAATCCCAGAACTCATCCTTCAGTGGGTGCTCACGGGCCTCGTTGAAGTATTTGCGTTTGACGACTTGCCGGTTGCTGCCGCGAATTGCGGTGCACTCGGTATCGCCCGCGCTGATCCGAGCCTCCACTCCACTGACCTGACTGACAAACTCACTTCTAATGGCCCACGCGACCGTGGAGAGTTGCAACATTCCGCCCAATTGGCCGCAATCTTCGTAGCCGTCTTCGACCCCGCTCGCTACAATAGCCTTTAGATGAGGAGGTCGTTCTGCCGCGACCCAGAATTGAACGGTGCCGGCAGATGAATTGCCGACCAGGCCCACATTGCTGTCGCTCCAGGGCTGTCGGGCAATCCATTCTATAACTTCGGCCCCATAGAGTCCTTCCTTGCGGTCACACCAACGCTCAAGGATACCCTCCGAGCAACCCGTTGCGGGAAAGTTGGCGCCAACGAAAGCGTAGCCAGCTTCGAGAAATGGCTTCGCGAAACTGAAGGGTGATGCACTCGCCGCGTACGGGTCGTAAAGGAAGACAGTAGGATAGCGGCCCGACTTTTGCCGCCACGAGACATAAGCGATGCGCGTTCCGTCATTCATAGGCAAGTAGCCCATATCGCGCAGCACCTTATCTTCGGTAAGAGCGTTGACTAGCTTCATCTTCGAGCCTCTATTCCTCTCCAAGCCTTAGGACTTAGCCCGTGCGAACTCTTCGTTCGCAGGCAAACTCTCTTAAAATATAGCAGCGTCAAAAGGGCGGTTTGCGCGAATTGTCGGCTATGACGCAGGAAGTCGGCGTTATTTCTTTCTATCCGAGCAAAAAAGCCGACGCCCTTCATGGTGGTCAGATCGCTCGGCTTTCCAAGCTCCTATCGCTCAAGTGCGATAGGTTTCGTTTCCTTCCTGGCGTCGGCCGGTCATCATAGCACTCGTCGGTGCCTTCGCTTTCCATCTCAAAAGGTTGGAATCAGTGATGGCGCCAGCTGTACCTACCCTCCTTGTCGCCATCGGAACACAACCCGACCTTTCCCACTGACCGAACCTGGCATTTCTTCAGATGTTCACGTTGTGCCGCCGATTGAACAAGACCGGAGAGCAGAGGATTTGGAGATCCGACCGGGAGTAGAAACGGTGTTTGACTAAATGCCGGCCATGAGCATGAGCTTCAGTTCAGTGTACTCCTCGGTCGTGGCGGGATCCTTCGCGACCGATGCCCGACTCCTTGATGCCTCCGAAGGGTGAGAGACGCCCGCTGTGATCGCTACCATGCCGTACTCAAGCGCCTCAGGTAATCGACACGTCCCCCGATAACCCAGCAGTCCATAATTCGGGGATACCTTAAATCGCGGTCTGAAAGTGTCGTTCGTCTTCGGGGCGGTGACGATCAAGCACCAACTCCACCATCACGAAAATCACGTCCCCAGTGCTCAGCCGCGCGTAACGGCCTTCAATAGCCCCTGCAGCTTCCAGCGGAGCCGCTCCGAGCAAGCCGACGCCGACAGATAAACGCGCTTGGCAAGCTCGCTTTGTCGCACTGCACTTAAATGTAAGATTTCGCCCACCTCTCTCAACCGCTGTACCTGATCATGAGATTCAATGCCCCTGAGTCGCAATTCACTTGCAGCGGCTGAGAGTTTCTCGAAACCAATATGCCGGCGTCGACTGCAGCGAACCGCGTAATAGTGGGCTCCGAGCGTTTGGCGCTTGAATTTGGAGACCTAACGCCGGACCTACCTGATAGACGATTGAGGCACCTCGCAGGTTGTTCTCTATCTGGCTAAGATGGCAATGCCGACTGTGTGACTTGCCGGCTCGCCCAGATCCCGGATACGGCGCCGATGAAAAGCTAGCGGCCACCGATTTTTACCGTTAAACACCAGCTCGTATAGCGCCCTCGAGCTACCATCTCGCTTCTGTACGGTAAACCTTTGCCGTATCGGGCGGATAGCGCGATCGGACCTCCCTGGCGCGCTTTCCCGCCACTCATGCCCAATCAGCAAAAAATCGTGTATGGTAATTCGGTCCTTCGGTCGTGGTCGATCTTAATCGTGCTCTTGAGCGGCGGAACGGCGCGTTGGATGCAGTTTTTCCGTTCACAAATGCGACAAGAAACGCCGATAGGCTCGAAGGCTGCGCTGTTGGCAAAATCCAGCCGGTCGGCGTAGACGAAATTGCCCGCATCCGAGATCTCGCATCCGAGCGCGATCGCATAGCGTCGACGAGGAGTTCCGAATCCACCGTCCGCCTTGGTGATTTCCGTGGCGATACTGAGATAGCGCACGCCGTCCGGCGTCTCGGCGAGCTGACAATTCATGCGGCCTGGGGTTTCGAACGCCTGATGAGCGTTCCACAACGGGCAAGCTGCACCGTAGCGAGCGAACTGTAACTTCGCGGCGCTGTGGCGCTTGGTGATATTGCCAGCTCTGTCGATGCGCGCGAAGAAAACCGGCACGCCCTTTATCCGAGGCCTTTGCAACGTCGACAGGCGATGCGCCACCTGCTCGGGGCTGGCGCCGAAGCGCATTGCGAGCAGCTGGAGGTCGTGCCGAAGTTCTTTTGCCGCGGCCAGGAAGGGACGGTATGGCAACATAAGCGCCCCGGCAAAATAGTTCTGCAGGCCGATCTTGCATATCTCCGCCGCTTCGGAGGTCCGAAAGCGCGTTCGCTCAATGATGGCATCGATCTCCGCCCGGTGCTCCAAGGCGCCGATCTGGAATGCCATTTGAAAACTGCGCGTCGATGCGGGCGAGTAACAGTTTAAATACAGCACGCGCGCGGCGGCGTCGAAACGCCTGATCACCCGTTCGCCGTAGCCAGCACGCGCAAGGCGAACGTGATGATGCTGCTCCAGGTGATCTGCCAACGCCGTACCGACATCCCGATCCGGCACGCCCAAGGCCTTCGCCAGTTGCTCGGCTGCCCGGTCGAGCTCGTCTATGTAGTTGTCAACAAAATGAAAGAAGTCCCGCACTTCCTCGTAGGGTGTCGGCTCGGCAAAAGCATTGGTTCGGATCAGCTGGTCGTCGAAGCTGGCAAGCTGCTCGCTATTCCTGCGATAGGCCTGATGACAGGTGATCAGTGCATGGGCAAGAGACGGTGCGTTTTGGGCAACGAGTTTGAGTTCCTGAAATCCGGCTGAAACACCGCCGAATACGGGGTCAGCAAGTGCCTCGCTCAGTGCCGAGAGCAATCGGTTGGTTTCACTGCCACCGATCGAAGCGATATCCACCTGGAATCTTTCGGCCAGTGCAAGAAGTACCGCGGCTGACACAGCCCGTTGGTTGTTTTCTATCTGGTTCAGATAGCTGGTCGAAATCCCCAGACGCTCGGCGAATGCCGCCTGGGTAGCCTTGCTCGCCTCCCGCAGGTCGCGCACGCGCCGCCCAATGAAAAGCTTACCGTTTGCCATACGCAAATTCGCATGTTGCAGTTTGCAACTTCATACATTTTGCAAGCGCACACGGTCAAGCCTTTCCCGTCCACTGCCGGCGAACTAATGCGGAGCGTTCCAGTGGAGGCGCTGATGCGATTGTCCAGCCTAGCAAACCCGAGTTTGAGGCAAAGCCGGATCGCTGAACCGCGGTGCCTCGTGGCTTGGAAGATGCCCGAACAAATGGCAGGCCGCTAATGCGGGCCGTTCTCGAACAACTCGAGGTGCGTCGTGCGCAGGCTCGCCTAGGCGGCGGGCAGAAGCGTGTCGATGCTCAACACGCAAAAGGCAAGCTGACGGCCCGAGAACGCCTCGTGGTGCTTCTCGATGAAGGCTCCTTCGAAGAATACGACATGTATGTCACGCATCGTGCCACAGACTTCGGCATGGCTGACCAGAAGGTCGCTGGCGACGGCGTGGTCACAGGCTGGGGTACGATCAACGGCCGGCTGGTCTACGTCTTCTCTCAGGACTTCACGGTGCTTGGCGGATCGCTGTCGGAGACACACGCCCAGAAGATCTGCAAGATCATGGACATGGCGGTGCGCAACGGGGCGCCGGTGATCGGCCTCAACGATTCTGGCGGCGCGCGCATCCAGGAAGGTGTTGCCTCGCTTGCCGGCTACGCTGACGTCTTCAAGCGCAATGTCGATGCTTCCGGCGTTATTCCGCAGATTTCGGTGATCATGGGGCCCTGCGCCGGAGGTGCGGTCTATTCGCCAGCCATGACCGACTTCATCTTCATGGTTCGGGATTCCTCCTACATGTTTGTGACAGGTCCCGACGTGGTCAAGACGGTCACAAACGAGATCGTGACCGCGGAGGAACTCGGCGGCGCTGCAACGCACACGCAAAAATCCTCTGTTGCGGATGGGGCTTTCGAAAACGATATCGAGGCGTTGGAAGAGGTTCGGCGCCTCTTTGATTTCCTGCCGCTGAACAATCGGGAAAAGCCGCCCGTTCGGCCGTTTTATGACGACCCCGAGCGGATCGAGTTGCGCCTCGACACACTGGCGCCGGACAGCGCCAACAAGCCCTATGACATGAAGGAACTGATCACGGCAATCGCCGATGAAGGCGACTTCTTCGAGCTTCAGGCCGCCTTCGCTCGCAACATCATCACCGGATTTGTTCGCATCGAGGGTAGGACGGTTGGCGTGGTGGCCAACCAGCCGATGGTGCTGGCCGGATGCCTGGACATCGATTCCTCCCGCAAGGCGGCCCGTTTCGTTCGCTTCTGCGACGCCTTCGACATCCCGATCCTGACGCTCGTCGACGTGCCGGGGTTCCTGCCTGGCACCGCCCAGGAATATGGCGGCGTCATCAAGCACGGCGCCAAACTGCTGTTTGCCTATTCCCAGGCGACCGTGCCGATGGTCACGTTGATCACGCGCAAGGCTTATGGCGGCGCCTACGACGTGATGGCTTCCAAACATATCGGCGCCGACATCAACTACGCCTGGCCAACCGCCGAAATCGCGGTGATGGGCGCAAAGGGCGCCGCCGAGATCCTCTATCGGTCCGAACTCGGCGATCCCGAAAGGCTGGCGGCTCGCACCAGGGAATACGAGCAGCGTTTCGCCAACCCCTTCATTGCCGCCGAGCGCGGCTTCATCGACGAAGTGATCATGCCACATTCCTCACGCAAGCGGATCGCGCGTGCCTTTGCAGCTCTGCGCGGAAAAAGCGTCGAGACGCGCTGGAAGAAGCACGACACGATCCCGCTTTGAGTATGCAAAAAATGTTCAAGAAGATCCTGATTGCCAATCGTGGCGAGATCGCGTGCCGGGTGATCAAGACGGCGCAGAGGCTCGGCATTGCCACGGTCGCCGTCTATTCCGACGCTGACCGCGACGCCTTGCATGTCCGGCAGGCGGATGAAGCGGTCCATATAGGGCTAGCCGCCTCGGCCCAGTCCTATCTTCGCATTGCCAACATCCTCGATGCCGTTGCCGCCACAGGCGCTGATGCGGTTCATCCAGGTTACGGTTTCCTGTCTGAGAACTCGAATTTCGCCGAAGCGCTGAAAGCCAAGGGCGTCGCCTTCATCGGCCCCTCTCCGGTCGCCATTGAGGCGATGGGCGACAAGATCACCTCGAAAAAGATCGCGGCATCCGCCGGTGTCTCCACCGTGCCCGGCCATATGGGATTGATCGAGGATGCCGAGGGAGCGGTACGTATCGCCAGCGAGATTGGCTTTCCTGTCATGATCAAGGCATCCGCCGGCGGCGGCGGCAAGGGCATGCGCATCGCCTGGAACGACGGGGAGGCGCGCGAGGGATTTCAGTCCTCGCGAAACGAAGCCAGGAACGCCTTTGGCGACGACCGCATCTTCATTGAGAAATTCGTCACCGAGCCACGTCACATCGAAATCCAGGTGCTTGGCGATCAGTACGGCACTATTGTCTATCTCGGCGAGCGGGAATGCTCGATCCAGCGCCGTAACCAGAAGATCATCGAGGAGGCGCCATCTCCGTTCCTCGACGAAACCACCCGGCAGGGGATGGGTAAGCAGGCCATCGCTCTTGCCAAGGCCGTGGGCTACCACTCGGCAGGCACGGTCGAGTTTATCGTCGACCGCGACCGCAACTTCTACTTCCTCGAGATGAACACCCGGCTTCAGGTCGAGCATCCGGTCACCGAGCTTGTAACCGGCATCGATCTGGTCGAGGAAATGATCCGCATCGCGGCTGGCCAAAAACTGCGCTTCGCCCAAGAGGATGTAAGGCTGAACGGCTGGGCAATCGAAAGCCGGCTCTACGCCGAAGACCCGTACCGCAATTTCCTGCCCTCGATCGGTCGTCTAACACGCTACCGGCCGCCCGCCGAAGGGGCGCGAGCTGACGGCTCACTCATCCGCAACGATACTGGTGTGGTCGAGGGTTCGGAAATCTCGATGCACTATGATCCGATGATCGCCAAGCTCTGCACCTGGGCACCCGACCGGCTGGGCGCAATCGACGCCATGGCTGCTGCGCTGGATGATTTCGAAGTTGAAGGTATCGGCAATAACCTGCCGTTTCTCGCCGCTGTCATGGACCATCCTGGGTTTCGCGAGGGGCGGCTAAGCACGGCCTTTATCGCCGAGGAGTTTCCGGACGGATTCGTAGGTGTTTTTCCAACCGATGCGGATGAGCGCAAGCTCGCGGCGGTCGCGGCACACATCAACTGGAAACTCCAGCACCGAAATGTCCAGATCTCCGGAGCGATGGACAATCATCGTCGCAAGGTCTCACGCGATTGGATCGTGACGCTAGGGAGCCATGACTTCGCAATCGCGGTGCGCGATCGGGACGACGCAACGGCGGTGTCATTCGATGGCGGCTCGGTTCTTAGCGTTGCAAGCGACTGGCTGCCGGGACGGCATATCGCGCACTTTCAGATTGGCACTGAGACCACGTCGATCAAGACGTCGCGGTCTGGAACCGGCTACCGACTGCGCTGGCGCGGAATGGATGTTGTTGCCCATATGCGCAGTCCAGCTATCGCCGAGCTCGCGCGATTGATGCCGAAGAAGCAGGCGCCGGACACCTCCAGGCTGCTGCTTTGCCCGATGCCTGGTGTGGTCACGGCGATCGCCGTGTCCCAAGGAGAACAGGTCGAGGCGGGACAGGTGCTCGCCACCGTCGAGGCCATGAAGATGGAGAACGTCCTGCGCGCCGAACGGCGGGCCGTCGTCAAACGGATCGCCGCCAAGCCGGGAGCAAGCCTTGCCGTTGACGAACCCATTCTGGAGTTCGAATGATGGCCGACGCCAAACTCGCCGACTGGCGCACTCTTGCAGAACGGGAGCTGAAGGCCTCACCAGACGCCTTGGTTTGGCGCACCCCCGAGGGCCTCGACGTCAAGCCGCTTTATACGGCGGACGATCTCAATGGGATCGACCATCTCGCCACCCTGCCCGGCCTGAAGCCATTCGTGCGCGGAGCGCGCGCGACGATGTATCTCGGCAGGCCGTGGACGATCCGGCAATATGCCGGATTCTCGACGGCGGAGGAGTCGAACGCCTTCTACCGCAAGGCGCTCGCCGCCGGCCAACAGGGGGTCTCGGTTGCTTTCGATCTCGCCACCCATCGAGGCTATGACAGCGACCACGAGCGTGTCGTCGGCGATGTCGGCAAGGCCGGTGTAGCGATCGATTCCGTCGAGGACATGAAGGTCCTGTTCGAGGGCATACCGCTCAAGGATATTTCCGTCTCCATGACTATGAATGGTGCGGTCATCCCGATCCTTGCAAGCTTTATCGTCGCGGGCGAGGAACAAGGCTGCCCGCGCGGTGAACTCTCCGGGACAATCCAGAATGACATCCTGAAGGAGTTCATGGTCCGCAACACCTACATCTATCCGCCCGAACCCTCGATGCGGATCGTCGCCGACATCATCGAGTACACCGCAAAGGACATGCCGAAGTTCAACTCGATCTCCATCTCCGGCTATCACATGCAGGAGGCGGGCGCGACGCTGGTGCAGGAACTCGCCTTCACGCTGGCCGATGGGCGGGAATATGTCCGCGCGGCGTTGAAGAAGGGCCTCGACGTCGACGATTTTGCCGGACGGCTCTCCTTCTTCTTTGCGATTGGCATGAATTTCTTCATGGAGGCCGCCAAGCTGCGGGCAGCGCGGCTTCTGTGGTCGCGGATCATGGACGAGTTCAAACCAAAAAAGTCTGCATCGCTGATGCTGCGCACGCACTGCCAGACATCGGGCGTGTCGCTGCAGGAGCAGGATCCCTACAACAACATCGTGCGGACCGCTTATGAGGCCCTCGCCGCAGTGCTGGGCGGCACCCAGTCACTCCACACCAACTCCTTCGATGAAGCGATCGCACTGCCGACGGAGTTTTCGGCGCGCATCGCGCGCAACACCCAGCTAATCCTCCAGCATGAGACCGGCGTGACCAAGGTCGTCGACCCGCTGGCCGGCTCCTATTACGTCGAAAGCCTGACCGCCGAGCTTGCCGACAAGGCATGGGCGCTCATCGAGGAAATCGAGGAAATCGGCGGCATGACCAAAGCGGTCATTGACGGTTTGCCAAAACGTCTGATCGGGACGGCGGCGACCCGCCGCCAGGCGGCGATTGATCTCGGCGAGGAGGTGATCGTCGGCGTCAACAAGTACCGGCTGGAGACCGAGGCCGCGATCGATGCCCTTGAGATCGACAATGCGGCGGTGCGCGAGGCGCAGATCCATCGTCTCGAACAGACAAAGCGTCAGCGCGACCCCAAGCGCGTTGACGCAGCCCTTGCCGCGCTTGGTCAGACCGCGGCCAGCGGCAAGGGCAACATTCTCGAGGCGGCCGTCGAAGCGGTGCGTGCTCGCGCGACGGTGGGGGAGATTTCCGACGCTCTGCGCCGCGCCTTCGGCGATCACGTGGCCGTTCCTGAGGTGACCTCGGAGGTTTACGGCGCCGCGTTGCAGAATGAGCCGGAATACCAAACCCTAACGTCCCGCATCAGGGACGTTTCCGTCTCGCTTGGCGGCCGGCCGAAACTGATGGTGGCCAAGCTCGGCCAAGATGGCCATGACCGCGGCGCCAAAGTGATTGCATCGGCGTTTGGCGATCTCGGTTTCGACGTGCTCGCCGGGCCGCTTTTCCAAACCCCGCAAGAAGCAGCAAGCATCGCCGTGGCCTCTGAGGTTCACGTTATCGGAGCGTCTTCGCTCGCGGCCGGACACAAGACCCTGTTGCCGCAGCTCGTCGCGGCCTTGAAAGCAAAGGGTGCCGAAAACATCATCGTCGTGTGCGGTGGCGTGGTACCGCGTCAGGATTATCAGTTCCTGATGGATCATGGAGTAGCCGCCGTGTTCGGCCCTGGAACACATATCTTGGATGCCGCGCGTGCGGTCGTCGATCTCCTCGAGGGAAGGCGTCGCAATCAATGAATGGTCTCGTCGCTAAGGACCTCGACACCGGCGAAGCGCCCCTGCCCGGGAATGAACTCCGCATTGGGCTCCAATGATCCCGAACTTGCCACAGCGGACGGCCTCTAGTCGCAGCAGCCTACCCAGTAGCTGCCGAACACGTAGACCTGCTCGAAGTAGTCGCGGCGTTCTCTCATCGACCGGGGCGCCACGATATTCCGCATCGGCCTATGACATCGAGTTGAGGGTAGAACCCGAACAGAATGCAGTAAGGACGGTCGGCTTCAGCATGAAGAAAGGACACAATGGTAGTGAGAGGACCACAATAAGCCCCGAAAGCGCCCAGCACTTTTGGACGCATAAGGAAGCTCAGGCACTTTACCATGCCCCCTTCAACAATCTCCTCTTCCTGGCGCAGACCGTGCACCGCCAGAATTTCGATCCAAACAAGGTCCAGCTCAGCCGGCTGCTCAGCATCAAGACGGGCGGATGCCCGGAGGATTGCGGCT